>NZ_JBWKOO010000006.1:0-59852 GCF_059416125.1 Stenotrophomonas sp. GW821-FHT09E08 | reverse complement strand
ACGCCGTGAATCCGTCCGTGGAGGCTTGGCCGCGGCATCCATCCCGCGGACACCCCCGCGAACCCACCCCGCCCGTCCTATGACAGTTTCCGTGCGCGCCAGCCACGGAAGATCAAAAGAAGAGCAGAGCAACAGCGGGTCGCTTCGCTCTGAGTCGAGCATGGCTCGACTCTACATTTTTCTCCCTCTCCGATAACACCAATGCTTTTGCCGTCCGTCACCGGGAAATTCGCGAGGGTGAGGCGGGATGGGCGGGCGGGACCGTTGGCGCCATGGATGGCGCCATCGAGCCCCCATGGATGGGTTTACGGCGTGCCCCGCCCGCCCATCCCGCCTCACCCAACACGAAACAACACAGAGACGACCAACCCGCTGTTGCTGTTGCTGTTGCTGTTGCTGTTGATGTCGAAGCAGTCGCGGCCGCAGGCCGCGCGGAAACCTCACAGGTGCCGCAACTCCTGCTTCAGTGTCGCCACGCAGCGGCGGCTGACTTCCAGCGGCTGCTTGCCATGCCGCAGCACCGCCTGCACCTGCCCACCCGTGCCACGGCGCAGCTCGACCAGTTCGTGGCGTGCCACCAGGCAGTTGCGATGGATGCGGATGAAGCGGCTGGCGAACTCTTCTTCCAGCGACTTCAACGACTCCTCGATCAGATCCTCGCCACGCGCGTGGTGCACCACCACGTACTTCTCTTCGGCCTGCAGGTAATGGATGTCGTCCAGCGGAATCAGGCGCAGGCTGCCGCGCAGGCGCGCACACAACATGCTGCGGGCCTGCTGCCCGCGGTGGTCCTGCGGCTGGCCGTCACGGCCGGCCAGGAACGTGCGTGCCCGCGCGATGGCGGCCGCCAAGCGCTCGGCACGTACCGGCTTCATCAGGTAATCAATCGCGGCCGCCTCGAACGCCGACAGCGCATGCGCGTCGTAGGCGGTGCAGAACACCACCGCCGGACGCGGCTCGAAGCTGGCCAGGTGGCGGGCGGCTTCCAGGCCATCCAGTCCGGGCATCGCGATATCCAGCAGGACCAGGTCAGGTTGTAGTTCCGCGCACGCGTGCAGGGCCTGCTCGCCGTTGCCGGCCTCGGCCACTACATCCACGCCTTCCTGCGCTGCCAGCAAGCTGCGCAGCCGCTCGCGTGCCAGCGGTTCGTCATCGGCGATGACTACCCTCACGATCGTCCCCTCACTGGATCGGCACTGTCACCTGGCAGGCATAGTAGCCCTCGCTCCAGCCGGCCGTCATCCGCGCGGTGCTGCCGAAGCGCCAGGCCAGGCGATGGCCGATGTTGTGCTGGGCATGACCCGCGCCCCGCGCCAGGGCCAGCCCCGGGGCCTGCGGATCGGGCGCCGGATTGCGTACGCGGATCTGCAGCTCATTGCCCTCGCGGACGAGCTGCAGTTCGATGGTGCCGCCCTCGGGCAGGCGCGAGATGCCGTGCAGCACGGCATTCTCCACCAGTGGCTGCAGTACCAGCCTCGGCAATGGCAGGTCCCATGGCAGCGGTTCGTCGCGCTGCCAGCGCACCTGCAGGCGTTCGCCCAGGCGCAGCGATTCGATCGACAGGTAGCGCTCGGCCAGCTCGCATTCGTCGCGCAGGGTGGAATCGCCCTCGCCCGCACCCAAGGCTGCGCGGAACAGATCGGACAGGTCGAGCACCGCGCGCTCGGCCACTGCCGGGTCGCGATGCAGCAGGCTGGCGATCAGGTTCATGCTGTTGAACAGGAAATGCGGGCGGATCCGTGCCTGCAGCGCATCGGCCTGCGCGCGCGCGTTGGCCTGCACCTGTGCGGCCCAGCGATCACTCACATAGAAGTAGCGCAGGGCCAGTGCGGTGATAAGTGCGGTGGTTGCGGCACTGCCGAGGGTGAAGCGCCAGAAGCTGATGCCGCTGGCGAAGTTGTCCCCCAGCACCGCATACAGGGCGTGGACGATGCCGGCGCAGATCACCGCGATCAGCGCCGCCAACGCAATCGCCGCGGCCGCGCCCAGCATCTGCGGCAGCTTCGACAGCGTTTGCCGCAGCAGGCACAGGCTGGCGGTCACCGCCAGCGCCAGCCACAGCGCAAAGCCACTGGCCGACAGCAGTTCGCCAAAGGTCCAGTGGCGGCTGCCGTCGGGCGCCAGGGCCAGCACCACCACGACCAGCTCGGCCAGGCCGAGCATCGCCGCCAGCCGTGGCAGGCGGCACAGTTCCGGCATCCACGGCGGTGTGCTGGTCGGGGGCATGGCTCAGGCGACGCCCAGGCGTTCCTGCAGCCAGTCACCCAGCGCCTGGATCTCTTCAGCGCAGACCTGGTGGGCCATCGGGTAGCTATGCCATTCCACCGCCAGGCCCAGCGACTGCAATGCCTGCGCGCTGTGCGCGGCCACTGCCTGCGGAATCACCGGATCGGCGCTGCCGTGGGCCATGAACACCGGCACCTGCACTGCACCTTCAATACGCTTGGCCGCCTCGGCTTCGGGCAGGTAGGTGGACAGCGCAATCAGGCCGGCCAGCGGCGCGGTACGCGACAGCGCGGCGGTGAGGATGATGGCACCGCCCTGCGAGAAACCGGCCAGGAAGATCTTTTCCGGCGCGATGCCGCGTTCGATCTCACGGGCGATCAGCGCATCCAGCTGCAGTACCGATTCCTGCACGCCGGTCATGTCGGCACGCGAACGGAAGTCCATGCCAACGATGTCGTACCAGCCGCGCATCGGCACGCCGTTGTTGATCGTGATCGGCCGCACCGGTGCATGCGGGAACACGAAACGTAGCGCCGGCCAGTGTGGGCGTACCAGTTCCGGCACGATCGGCGCGAAGTCATGGCCATCGGCACCAAGGCCGTGCAGCCAGATCACCGACCACTGCGGCGAAGCGCCGGTTTCCTGTTCCACCGTTTGCAGCATGATGCGGCTCCTTCAAGTTCGAGCCGCATTATGCCGCTGGCACAGGGGAATCAGTACAGCGGCGGTTGCTCGGCCGCTTCCCGGCGCAGCTGGGCGGCGCGCACCAGTACCGGTGGCGGGATGTTCTCCTCGGGGATATCGAGCAGGCCAAGGCGATGCAGGAAGGCGCCCGGGCCACGCGAGGACGTAAGTGCCACCACCGGAATGGCCAGCACCATGCCGATCACCACCGGTGCCATCCACGCCGCCAGCGACGGCGACACCGCCCACGCCAGCACGCCCATGAAGGCGCCGAACACGCCCAGGCCACCGTAACCACGGATCAGCGCCATCCAGGAAATGCCGCCGTCGTCGCGCTGCTGGGCGTCCCAGCCCGAATCGCGGCCGGACAGCACTTCGGCCACGCCACGCGACTGCACGTACATCACCACCGGCGCCATCAGTGCGGCCAGCACGGTCTCCACCAGCATCGACACGAATGCGCGGATCGCGCCGCCGCAGCCGCGACGGTCGACCGGGTCCAGCAGCATCGCCAGGTACCCCAGGACCTTGGGCATCAGCAGCACCGCCATGGTCGCAGCGAACAGGCGTACCACCTGTTCCTCGTCCTGGGCGCGCCAGTACACGCTGGGCGACAGGTGCAGCAGGGCGTTGAAGTCGATGCCCTCCTGGAACAACGGGATGGCGATGCCGATCAGCATCAGCATCGCCCACATCGGCGCGGTGAAGTAATGGCCGATGCCGATCAGCATGTGCACGCGGCTGATCCAATGCAGGCCGCGGCTGCCCACCACCTTGCCGTGCTGCAGGTTGCCCTGGCACCAGCGGCGGTCGCGCACCAGCATGTCGGTCAGGGTCGGCGGACCTTCCTCATAGCTGCCGCCCAGGTACGGCACCATGTGCGCGGCCCAGCCACCCCGACGCATTAGCGCCGCTTCGACGAAGTCGTGGCTGAGCACATGGCCCCCGAACGGCTTGCGGCCCGGCAGCGCCGGCAGGCCGGCCTGATCGGCGAAGGCGCGCGTGCGGATGATCGCGTTGTGGCCCCAGTAGTTGCTCTCGGCACCGTGCCACCAGGCCACGCCGCGGGCGATCACTGGACCGTACACGCGGCCACCGAACTGCTGCATGCGGGCAAACAGGGTGCGGCCGCCGATCACCGAGGGCAGGGTCTGGATCAGGCCAACGTCGGCGTTGTGCTCCATGCCGGCAACCAGGCGCACGATGCTGTCACCGGTCATCAGGCTGTCGGCATCCAGGATCAGCATCTGCGGGTAGGCCCCGCCGAAGCGGCGCACCCAGTCAGCGATGTTGCCGGCCTTGCGCGCGCCGTTGTCACCGCGGCGGCGGTAGAACAGCCGTCGTTGGCCGTCGGGCACGCGCTCGCGCAGCTCGGCGAATACCTGCTCCTCGGCCCGTGCAATGTCCTCGCGGCGGGTATCGCTGAGCACGAAGAAGTCGAAACGTTCCAGCTGCCCGGTGGCGGCCACCGATTCGTAGATCGCCTGCAGGCCGGCCAGCAGCCGTCGCGGGTCTTCGTTGTAGGTCGGCATCAGCAGCGCGGTGCGGCTGTGCACGGTCGGCAGCGGTTTGTCCGGGTCGATGCCGAGGCGGTAGCCACGGTCGAACACCGCGGTCAGGAAGCCGGCCACGGCGCTGGCAAAGGACAGTGCGATCCACGCGAACAGCCCCACGAACAGCACCAGCAGGCAGGCCTCGAGCACACTGATGCCATTGGCCGACAGCACCCGCCACATCATCCGGGTGGCGATGGCGGTCATGGCGAAGGTGCCGCCGAAGATGTACAGCCGACGCAGGCCGATCATGCGCGGCGATGTGCGATGCCTGCGGACCTTCAGCTGGCCGTCGCGAAGGGTCTGCTCGGGCATCTGCAGTGGCGATTCAGCAGGCAGCAGCGCCCAGCCGGCGTCAAGCCGGGGCGTATCCGCTTCCGCGTGGATGGTTTGCCCCCCCATCGCCGCCTACTCCGCGCAGTCGGCACGGCCGGCCATCCCGGCCGGGCTGCATGCACGAAGGTTCCCGGCGCGCCTTCCCGGCGCCCGCACTTGCCCTGGCTGTGCCGGCCTGTGGCCGCACAGTCGATGTCTGTCACTACCGGAACCCACACGATCTCCAACGGGGCGGAATCGAAAATGCGGCGCCAGTCTAGGGCGCTGGATGTAAGCCGCGCGCGAAGGTCTACGCCGGGATTTACCCCCATTCAGCAAACAGCAGGCGATCTCCGGGCGGGCCAGGTGGATGTCGCTTCATCGCCCCAGGTACTGGATCGTAACAAACGCGAACGGTTATCATTTCATTAACCAGGCAGGTCACCGTCCTCACACGGTCGAGACCCACCCAGCTGCGCCGGTCCAAGCCGCGCGCCCAACGACCCATGGAAGGGGCTGCCTGCTGACTGCTTGCGCCTGCTGCTTCCACCGGGTCTCCCTCCTCCGATGGAAGCCGTCATGTCCCTGTCGTCCCACCTCCGTTGTGCGCGCCTGCCGCGCACCCGCCTGGCCACCGCCCTCTCTGCCGCCTGCCTGCTTGCCCTCCCCGGCCTGGCCGCCGCCGAAGCCAGTGCCGATGCCTCCACCAAGGACCTGGATACCGTGGTGGTCACCGCCTCGGGCAACCAGCAATGGATCAAGGATGCCCCGGCCAGCATCAGCGTGATCAGCCGCGAGGACATCGCGCGCCAGCCGGTGCATGACCTGGCCACCCTGCTCAGCCGCGTTCCGGGCGTAACCGGCGGCCTCAGCGCCGTTGGCGAGCAGTCCAAGATCAAGCTGCGCGGCATGCCGTCCAACTACACGCTGGTGCTGGTGGACGGCAAGCGCATGGGCAGTTCGGCCTCGACCAACTATCGCCCCGACCTTGGCCGCCAGGATCTGAACTGGATCTCGCCCGACCAGATCGAGCGCATCGAAGTGGTCCGCGGCCCGATGTCGTCGCTGTACGGCTCCGACGCCATGGGCGGCGTGATCAACATCATCACCCGCCGCATCGGCGACGAATGGAACGGCAGTGCCACCCACAGCTACACCCGCCCGGGTGACGGCAAGCGCGGTGACACCCAGCAGATCGGCGCGACCTTCTCCGGCCCGCTCGGCGAACGTTTCGGCCTGCGCATCGGCGCCAACAGCATGCGCCGCGATTCGGACCAGTCCAACGGCGGCGTCTACGGCAATGCCTATGCCGGGGAGAAGGACCGCAACGTCGACGCACTGCTGCAATGGAAGCTCAGCGATGCGCAGGAACTGTCGCTGGAAGCCGGCCATGGCGTGCAGCAGGCCTTCATCGATGCCTCGCTGGAAAAGCAGGACGAAGGCGCCTGGGGTGCCAGTGAACTCAAGCGCAGTTCGCTGGCGCTCAACCACGATGGAAAGTGGAGCTTCGGCAACTCGAAGATCAGCGCGTACTGGACCGAGTACAAGAATGACATCGGCGCCACCGGCCGCTCCGAGGCTACCGATACGATCATCGAGGGCAGCCTGACCACGCCGTTCACCCTGGGTGTTGAACACCAGTTCGCCGTGGGTGGCCAGTGGAAGCGCCAGGAACTGACCAACACCGACACCATCGGCCGCGCGCCGATCGACTACGCAGGCAACGCGGTCAACGGCTCCGACCTGCAGGTGGATACCTGGGCGCTGTTCGTCGAGGACGAGCTGAAGCTGCACCGCACGCTGGCCCTGACCCTGGGCGCGCGCCTGGACCACCATGAGAAGTTCGGCGGCCACGTCAGCCCGCGTGCGTACCTGGTCTGGCATCCGGCCGGACAGTGGACGGTCCGCGGTGGCGTCTCCAAGGGCTTCCGTGCGCCCAGCCTGACCGAGAACTCGCCCAGCGCTGCCACCCAGTCCGGTGGCCGTGGCTGCACCTCGCTGATCCCGCTGGGCTATACCCGTGGCGGCTGCTACATGGCCGGCAATCCGGACCTGGATCCGGAAACCAGCACCAACCGCGAGATCGGCATCAGCTTCGACAACGACCTGGTCGATGCCGGCCTGACCTATTTCCATACCGACTTCAGGAACAAGATCGAATACGCACCGCTGGGCAAGTTCAACGGCATCTGGTGGACGCGCATGAGCAACGTGCAGCGCGCGCGTACCAGTGGCATGGAAGGCAACCTGAACGTCCGCTTCGGCGAGCACTGGCGCTGGCGCACCTCAGCGACCTGGATGAAGGAAGCCAAGAACCTGACCACCGGCAGGAACCTGATCGATACCCCGGAGTTTTCGGGCTACTCGTCGCTGGACTGGACGCCCAACACGACGTTCTCCAGCAGCCTGTCGGCGCAGTACACCGGCAAGCAGACCGGCACGGCGACGACCTTCCTCAAGGCCTACACCCTGTATGACCTGACCGCCGCCTGGAACGTCAACGAGGTACTGACCCTGCGTGGTGGCGTCAGCAACCTGGCCGACAAGAAGCTGTACGCGGAAGGCTCCACCGACTACTTCGTGGCCGGGCGCAGTTACTTCCTGAGCATGACCGCGCGCTTCTGACCGGCGACGCGCGCCGCGATCGCGCTGGCGGCTGGCCAGCGCGATCGGCGGTGTTGCGGGTTACTCGCTTTCCAGCGCGGCCGGTGCCGCGTTCTGCGTGGCCGCCGTGCGCGCACGGTCCATTGCCACCGCCAGTTGCTGGCGTGCGAGCAGTTGTTGTGCCTGCACCACTTCAGGTGTCGGCAGGAGCACCGGTCCCGGTGCGTTTTCCGGTGTAGCAGGTGTGGTCATGCAACCTCCATGGACATCCCGCCGCTGCCCGGATTCAGCTGGGGCAGCGGCGGAACTGCGCACCCTATCCTAAAAACAAGGCGGATGGGTGACGGTGCGGCGCCCCGCCGCAGACCTGCACATGCTGGGCGCGTCACATTTTTGACGGTTGAGGGTAGTTTCCTGAACCGGCGGCCTCGTATCATGTAATCGTTTTCCTACAAGGACGTAATCGTCAATGAACGCAGTCGACCTCACCCGCTTCAGCCCGAAGTGGCAGTTCCGCTTCAACTTCTTCCAGCAGCACGGTGCTCCCAAGGAGCCGGGATTCAAACACGCCTGGAAGGCGCTGTCCTTCGGCGACCGCCTGAAGATCAACATCAACTTCTTCGCGTTCTTCTTCGGCTTCATCTACCTGCTCATCCTGGGGATGTGGCGCAAGGCGCTGGTGGTGATCGGCATCGGCATCGTGCTGGGCATCGTCTCCCTGTTCCTGCCGGATGTCGTTGCGCGTCCACTGTTCATTGCCATGAACTTCCTGGTCGCCGCCAGCACCAACTACAGCTACTACCTGGAGCAGGTGAAGGGCAAAGCCAGCTGGAACCCCTTCGAAGGCATGTTCTGAACGATTGCGATTGCCGGACCCGGTTCCGGCATGCCAGCAAGCTGAAACAAGGACGCCCGGCTTTTGCCGGGCGTCTTCATTTGTGCCAGCCGCGGCTCAGGCCGCGTAGCGTGCCGCGGCTACCGGCTCGGCCTGCAGCCGGAAGCGCGATACCGCCACCGCCAGCTGCTCGGCCTGTTCTTCCATCGCCCGCGCTGCGGCGCTGGCTTCCTCCACCAGCGCAGCGTTCTGCTGGGTGGTCTCGTCCATCTGCACCACGGTCTGGTTGACCTGCTCGATGCCCGCCGACTGCTCGCGCGACGCCGCCGAGATCTCGGCCATGATCTCGTTGACCCGGCCGACCTGGCCAACGATCTCCTGCATGGTGCGTCCGGCGCCGTGTACCAGCTGCGCTCCGGCACCGACCTGTGCCACCGATGCGTCGATCAGCCCCTTGATCTCCTTGGCAGCACCCGCCGAACGCTGGGCCAGCGCGCGCACTTCACTGGCGACCACAGCGAAGCCACGGCCCTGCTCACCGGCGCGTGCTGCCTCCACTGCCGCGTTCAGTGCCAGGATGTTGGTCTGGAAGGCGATGCCATCGATCACCGAAATGATCTCGGCAATGCGCTGCGAGGAGGCCTCGATCTGCTCCATGGTCTGCACCACCTGGCTGACCACCTGGCCACCTTCACTGGCGACACCTGCAGCGGAGCCCGCCAGGGTATTGGCCTGCAGCGCGTGGTCGGCGTTCTGACGCACGGTGGAGGTCAGTTCTTCCATCGAAGCGGCGGTTTCTTCCAGATTCGCGGCCTGCTGCTCGGTGCGGCGTGACAGGTCACTGTTGCCGGCGGCAATCTCACCGGCGGCCAGGCGGATGCTGGCGGCCGACTGCTGGATCTGGCCAACGATCCGGGTCAGCTGCTGCACGGTGCTGTTGGCATCGTCGCGCATCACCGCGAACACCCCATGGAAGTCACCCTGCATGCGCGCGCTCAGATCGCCGGCGGCGATCGCGCGCAGCAGCGTCGACAGCTCGGCCAGGTTGTGGTCGCTGACCTCCATCATGGTATTGAGGGTTTCGACCATGCGGCGGAAATCGTGGTCGAAGCGCAGGGCGTCGCCGCGCACCGCGAAGTCACCGGCAGCGGCTGCAGCAGCCAGCTGCTGGATCTGATCGTTGATCGCCGCCAGATTGCTCTTGGTGGTGGCCATCGCGGCGCTGAACACTGCCTTCTCGCCCGGCAATGCTTCCATGTCCACGCTGAGGTCCCCCACTGCGTAGCGCTGCATCACCTCGACCAGGCGCTGGGTGACCGCATTGCTGGAGGCTACCAGCTGGTTGCTGTCGGCCACCATGCGGCCGTACTCGCCGGGGAATACAGAGGCGTCCATGCGGTAGCTGAGCTCGCCGGCATCGTGGCGACGCGCCATTTCGGACTGCGCGGCCATCACCGACTGCAGCTGGCCGCGCATGCCCTGCATCGCCTCCAGCAGGCGCCCCACTTCGTCATTGCTGCGCGTCGGCAGCGCACTGTCCAGCTTGCCCGCGGCGACATCGCCGGCTACGCGCACCGCTTCGGCCAGCGGCCTGATCGCCAGGCGGCGCAGCAGCACGTAGACACCCGCACTGAGGGTCAAGGCGGCCACCACACCGACCAGCAGGGTCAGCCACAGCAGCTGGCGCGCCTCTGCCACGATCACCGCATGCGGCATCACCACGCCCAGCGCGAAGCGCTGCGGGGCATCGCCCACGCGCAGCGGTACGTACACACGCACGTTGCCGGCCGCATCCGGGGTGAAGGCTTCGAAGCGGCGGTCGGCGGCGATGTCGGCCAGCATGCTGCTGGTCAGTGCATCGCTGCGCGGCTTGCCGATTTCAGCGGGATTGGCCGAAGCCAGCACCACGCCATTGGGCGAGAGCAGCTCGACGCGGCCGGCGCCCATCGGCTTCAGCGTGGCCAGGTGCTTCTGCAGCGCGGCCAGCGAGAAGTCGACGGTAAACACGCCGAGGAACGTACCGTTTTCGACGATCGGCGTACTCAGCGTGCTCATCAGCACCTGCTGGCCGCCGATGTCATAGGCGTAGGGCTCGCTCACCTTCGCAAGCTTGTCGCGGCTGGGTACCATGTACCAGTCGCCGGAGCCGCTGGCGGTCTCGGTGTAGTCGGTCATCGTCGACTGCTGCGGCGTGCCATCGTGCCAGGCCCAGTAGCTCATGTAGCGACCTGTGGCATCGTGCGCCTCGGTGTTGACGAACTCGGCATCCTTGCCATCGAAGGCATCAGCTTCCCACATGGTGCTCTTGCCCAGCCATTCCGGATGGGTACGCAGCTGTTCGCCGAGCACCGCCGCCAGGCTGGCGCGATCGGGCACGTCGCCACGGGCACGCTGGGCCAGCACGCTTTCAACCATGGCATCGTTGCTGGCGAAAGCCGTGCCGAGGTCGGCCGCGACCTGGCGTGCCTCGGCGGTGGCTTCGCTGGCCATGGTCTGGCGCGAGGCATTGACCAGGCTGGCGCTGGCCTGGCGATAGATCAGGAACGCGGTCAGGCCGAAGCACAGCAGCGCGATCACGGCGGTGCCGAGCATCAGCTTGTGGGCGATGCTGCCCGGGCGGCGGGCGGCGACGGAGCGGGAAGAAGGCATGGAAGGATCCGCAAGGCAGTTCAGGACGACCGGCACCGCGAGGGCACCGCGCAGGCGCGCGATCCATCGCGCAGGCCACCGGTCGCCGGGCCGGGCCCAGCACAGGAAGCGCACCGGGTTAGCGGCCGCCCGTCAACGAGGTTGAGGCGGCCGTTCTGCACATTGCTGAACGTACTCAGGGTCGGGTCAGGAACCCGCCCTGCTGCCGCCCTATTCGGCCACGCGGTCCTTGATCCATTCCGCCCGCGGCAGCACTTCGATGCTGCCAGCCGCGTACTGCTGCAAGACATCGTCCGGGCCGAAGCGCGGCTGCCACCCCAACGCCCGCCGCATACGGGCACTGTCGTAGACGCGATCGATGCTCAGCGGCAACGGCCAACGGCGGCGTTCGAACTCGGCCAGCAGCTGTGGCGCGCGCCGGGCCAGCACGTTGCGCGGCTGGGTGGCCAGCTCCAGGCAGTCCTCGCGCCGGAACGGGGTCGGTGCACAGGCGAGATAGCGGGCGAAGGCAGCGCCTTCATCCAGCAGCAGCGCGGCGTGCGCGCTGGCCACGTCGCGTGCGTCGATGCCACGGTGCAGGCGGAACATCGCCATGCGCTCGGGCGGTTCCGGGAAGCAACGGCCCATGCGCAGCACGCGCACACTGAAATCCGGCGCGGTTGCAGCTTCGGCCAGGGCCTCTGCCTGCAGCTTGGTGCGATGGTAGATGGTGCGCGGCAGGGGCTCGGTGTCCTCGTCGATCCAGCGGCAGCCGCCGGCCACCACCGCGTGACCGTACAGGGCGGTGGTGCTGGTCAGCACGAAGCGCCGTGCACCGGCCTCGCGCGCGGCCTGCAGCAGGTGTGCGGTGGCGTCCACGTTGATCTGCTGGAACACCGCATCCGGCACCAGCCCGACGTGCGGGGCATGCAGCGCCGCGGTATGGATGACCGCGTCGACACCCTGCACCGCCCGCGTGACCGCTTGACGATCGGTGACATCGGCAATGATGCGCGTAGTGGCGAACGGACTGCGATCCAGCCCCACCACTTCATGGGCCGCCGCCAACGCGCCGAAGATCGCGCGCCCGATCCGCCCGGAACTGCCGGTCAACAGAATCTTCATTGAGTCCATTCACTCGAAGCGCCCGGGAACTACCGGGATGCATCGATTCTAGGCACGCTGCATGTCGTCTGCGATAGGGCATGGTTGCAATTGTGCGTTCATCTTGACGACGCCAGCATGGCCAACAACTGACGGGCGACGAACAGTGGATCGTCACCACCGGCGACGTCGGGCCTGACACCGGTGCGCTCCCAGTTGCCACCGGTGCGGAGATTGATCGGTTGCCGGTCCGGAATGCTGATCTGATAGCCATCCGGCAGCAGCACAGGATCATCGAACATATGTGCGGCACCGCCACTGCGGCTGCCAACGATGCGCGCGCGACCCAGCGCCTGCAACGAAAAGGCGACATATTCGGCAGCCGAGCCAGTGCGGCGGTCGATCAGTACCACCAGCGGCTTCAGGTACGCCGGCAGGCTCGCCGGTGGCAACGGCACCGGGGTACGTCGGCCACGCTGCTCCAGTGCCTGCACCTGGGTGATGTTCGCATCCAGCAAGGTACGCACCAGCAGGTCGGCGCTGCCGTCATCACCGCCGCCGTTCTGGCGCAGATCCAGCACCAGCCCATCGGTGTCGGCCAGCAGGATGAAGGCAGCAGACAGCTTCGGCCTGGCCAGGTCGAGCGGATAGAAAGTGCTCAGCCGCAGGTAACCGATATTGCCCTCCAGCACCTTTACCTCGCGCACGCCGGCACCGTTGCTGCGGGCGTCGGCGCGCCAGGCCATCAGCCAATCGTCCTGTCCGGCGCTGGCATCCACCCGCTCGACGTGGAAATGGCCATTGAATACGTCCAGGTCCTGGTTCAGGCGCAAGCTGAAGGCCTTCGGATCCGCACACGTATCGGCGTAGCGCTGTCCGTTCGACCAACCACGCAGGGCATCGGCGATGCGGGCACCTTCCGCCGCGTCCAGGTACTGCGCCTGTATGGCCGTGGCCGCCGCCTGCAGCACCGCCTCCTGTGCAGGGCAGGAGGCTGCCAGCAGCGCGCCAAGCATCCACGAAACCGCCATGCCCCACCCCGCATTGATGATATGTAAGTGCTTATATATCATCACGACCATGGATCTCCAACATGCCACCCTGGGCACCCTGCTACGTGCTCTTCTTGATCAGCTCGACCCGGCCGTCGAGCAGGCCTATCGCGATCTGCAACTGGACTACCGGCCGCGTTACACGCCGGTGCTGCGCACGCTGATGGCGCAGGGGCCCTGCCGTATCAAGGACCTGGCGCTGGCCTGCGGGCTCAGCCATTCGGCGCTCAGCCAGACGGTTTCAGCGATGGTGCGCGACGGCTGGCTGCACACCGCCGTCGGCGAAGACAGTCGCGAGCGCATCCTGCAACTGAGCCTGCATGCACTACAGTCGCTGCCGGCGCTGCAGGCGCAGTGGCAGGCGACGGCGCGCGCGGCACGCAGCCTGGACGTCGATCTCGGGCAGTCGTTGGAGCAGGTGCTGCGCGACACACTACAAGCGCTTGAGCAGCGGCCCTTCGCGCAGCGCCTGCGCGATGGGCGCATGCGCTGACGCTGCCTCGCCATCCGGCCTTCGCTGCGGAACCTCGAGCACCCCGTGGTTATCCGCATGGCGATCCAGCCCCGTAGGTGCATCCATTCGAGGCGGCGCCAGCCTGAATGGGCATCACCGTCAACCGGATGCGCAGGCCAGGTGAAAGCGACCCTGAAGATGGCGACCTGGACTTAGCGTGCCATGGCCAACGATGGTCGCCGTCGTCGAACGCGGCGACACCCACGCAACGGGAGATTTCACATGGCTGACCAGCAACGCGGCACCTCCAATCGGGGTTTCGCCTCGATGGACCAGGGCAAGCAGCGCGAGATCGCTGCCAAGGGTGGACGCGCTGCGCATGCGTCCGGCAACGCACATGAGTTCAGTCCTGCTGAAGCGCGCGTCGCGGGTCGCAAAGGCGGCGAAGCGATCAGCCGTGATCGACAGCACATGGCTGCGATCGGTCGCGAAGGCGGGCATGCGCGCCACGCCAATACGCGGCAGCAGCAGCAGCAGGGCCAGTCCACGACCCTGGCGGACGACCCGAAGCGCCAGCAGGGATGAGTAGCCCGTAGTCAGTCCCGCAACCGCTGCCGCTGCAGGCCGATGGCCGCCAGCAGCGCCATTGCACCCGCCACGGCCATCGCCCAGCCAAAGCCACTGGCCATCGCGCTGCGATACCAGGCCAGCATCTGCGGCGTCGGCACCATCGAGTTGTGCCGCAGGATCAGCGCGCGCGCCTGCTCGGCCACCCCTGACTGCCCGGCAGCCTGTGCGGAGCTGGCGAACTGTTGCACCGCTCGCACACTCATCAGGCTGCCCAGCAAGGCGATACCCAGGCTCATGCCAGCCTGGCGCAATGCGTTCATCGTGGCCGAAGCAATACCCGCGCGCTCGGGGGGTACGCTGGCCATGACCGCCATGCCGGTGGCCGGCACCGCCAGGCCCATTCCAACGCCAAGCAGCATCAGCAGTGCATTGGCGTGCCAGCGCGACGTATCCGGTTCGAACGTGGTCATCGCCAACAGCGACACCCCGGTCAGGGCATAACCCAATACCAGTGCGGTGGGCAGGCCGATATGGGTGACCAGCCGGCCGAACAGCAGCGACACCGCGCCCATCAGCAGGAACTGCGGGACCAGCTGCGTTCCCGCCAGCGCCGCACCATGGCCCTGCGCCTGCTGGAAGAACAGCGACAGGCAGAAGAGGCTGGCATAGGCGGTGAAGCCCAGCACGAACGAAGCCAGGTTGAGCATGCCGAAGCGGCGGCTGGCGAACAGGTCGAGGGGCAGCAGTGGGCGTGCCACCAGGCGTTCGACGACGCCGAACAGGATCAACCCCGCGGCTGCGACGCCCAACGCCAGCAGCGTCAACGGGGCCAGCAGACCACGCTCGCCGATCGCGATCAGGCCGTAGCTGAGCGCGCCCAGGGCAACGATGCTGAGCATCTGCCCGGCCGGATCCAGTGCAGCGTGCTGCGGATGCCGCCGCTCTGGAATGGCCCAGGCCCCCAGCACGAGCGCCAGCAGGCCCAGCGGCAGGTTGATCAGGAAGATGCTCGGCCAACCGGCTCGCTGTACCAGTACCCCGCCCAGCAGCGGCCCAAGCACCAGGGCCAACGCACTGAACGCCGACCAGCCGCCGATCGCACGTGCACGCTGGCGCGGATCAGGAAAGGCATGACTGAGAATCGGCATCGCGCTGGGAATCAACAGCGCGCCCGCGACGCCCTGCACCGCGCGCCCGGCCACCAGCATCGACAGGCTGCCGGCACAGGCGCAGAGCAACGAGCCGAGAGTGAAGGTCGCCACGCTGAGCAGCCACATCCGCCGATGGCCATAGCGGTCACCGAGCGGACCGGCCGACAGCATCAGCGCTGACAGCGCGATCGCATAGGCGTTGATCACCCACTGCAGGCCGGCCATGTCGGTCCGCAATGCCTGCTGCAGGGTCGGCAGGGCGACGTTGACGATGCTGATGTCCAGCGAGGCGAGGAACGTGCCGAGATAAGCCGCCAGCACCAGGGCCGGTCGTTGGAAGCGATGCATGTACGGATCCCGCGGAGGATGTGCGCGCATCGTATCCACTGACTGACCGTCGGTCAATGACTGACGGTCAGTCGCCTGCGCAGGGCAGCTAGAATGGTGGCCGCCGCACCCGGATCACGCCCACCATGCAGACCCCAGCTGTCGCCAGGCCCCGCACCAAGCCCGCCGAAACCCGCCAGGAAGAACTGATGGACGCCGCGCAGGCGCTATTCCTGTCGCAGGGCGTGGAAGCGACCACCATCAGCGACATCGTCGCTGCCGCCGACGTGGCCAAGGGCACCTTCTATACCTACTTCGCCTCGCGCACCGAAATCCTGCAGGCGCTGGCGCAGCGCTATACGCGGCAGTTCATGGATGGGGTGGATCTCGCCGTGCAGCAGCAGCCCGCCCACGATGGCGTGGCACGCCTGCGCGCCTGGATCCGCGCCAACATCGAGCTCTACGTGCGTACCCATGCGCTGCACGACGTGGTGTTCGCCAACCACCACCATCACCAGCGCGGCAATGCCGAACGCAATGCGATCCAGAAGCAGCTGCGGGAGATCCTCGAGGCGGGCATCGCCGCCGGCCTGTGGCAGTTGCCGGCACCGCAGGTCACCGCATCGTTGATCTATGCTGGCGTACACGGCGCCACCGACGACCTGATCGCGGCACCGGCCCAGGATGCAGACGCCTTCATCGCGGCGGTGGTGGCCGATTGCCTGCGCATGGTCGGCATCTCGCCCGCCTCGGCGCGTGGTGGCAAACGCCGCTGAGAGGCAGCCCCTTCGCTCAGGCGTGGGCCAGGATGTTCAACAACCGCCCGAACGGGTCGCGCACGAAGAAGCGGCGCACGCCCCAGGGTTCATCAACGGGACCGTACTCCAGCGCAATGCCGGCCGCGCGCATGCGCTCCAGCACCTCCTGCAGGTTGTCCACTTCGATCGACAGGTCCGGCACCGGGGTTCCGGCGCCGCCTTCGCTGGCGAAGCTGACCTGTGCCAGCGCACTGCCCTGGCCGCCATGGGTGACGATCCAGCCGTGGTCCATCACCACGGGCATACCGAGCAGGTCGCCATAGAAGGCCCTTGCGCGCGATGGATCGGGCGTGGCTATGTTGGCGACAACACGTTTGACGGCCATGACACTCCTTCGCCGGGTGAAGATGCGTCGAGACTGCCCGACCCACGCCAGAAACAGAAGAGCCCCGTCGATGACGGGGCTCGCCATCAGCCGGTACCGGTTGGGCTTACACGGCGCCGCAGCGCTCCATGATGCAACGGTCGTATTCGTACTGGCATTCCATGGCATCACCGCCACCGGGCAGACACGCCTGATCGGCCTTCCAGCAGGGCAGATCGCAGGGCGGAATCGGCCCGGCCACGGCAACAGAGCCGCTGCAGGCCAATGCGAACACGGCACCCACGATCATTTTCCTGAGAATACGCATCGACATCACTCCCTGATAAGCCTGGTGAGCCCAGGCCGGCTCACCTTAGCGTCGCTGCAGGGATAACAGGTGAAGATGGCAGCGACGCCGCTTCGCCTCAACGCCCGAAACGGCGCGATGCAGGAACACCGTCGGGCGCCGGGACGTGGCTGTTCGCGCAACGGTGCCGATAGCTTCGATGCTCCTCTATCCGGTCCCGCAATGCTTGTGCCAGCGGTTCATCCGCTGCCAGCGCGTCGATGACGCCTGGCCATATGCCGTTGTCGCTCCAGCGCAGGAACCGGACATAGACACTGCGCCAACTTCCTCTGTCAGGCTTGAGCTCATGCCAGACAACATCGTTGTCGACCACCCACAGCACCTGCTCCACGAAACGGCGGTAATGCCCCTGGTTGCCACGGGCCCTCGTACCCACACTGCCCGGCAGGCGCTCAAGCAGCTGCGACCACTGCACATCCGTCAGCCTGTGCATGCCGACTTCCGTCGCCTGAGGGTCTGCACATGGTGTTTTACCCATCGCTTCATCACCTGCCATCTGCGTGCTGCCCGGCGCCGACGTCGCCTTGATTGGTCAATTCAAAGGTGGCAAGGCGGCATCGGGGCCGGGGAGCCATGTACAGCGACGATCCGATACCGCCCTGCCGGGGTCGGTCCAGGCAATCCGGGGTGCGCCACGATCCATTTCCTTCAAATCCTGTGGCGATCGCCAGTTCCGACATGACCGATGCTATCCATGCACGGGTTGCAGAGTATTGCCGTACGCCTCGAAGATGTGTCGGGGTGTGACAGCCGCACCGGTTCCATCTACACGCCTGGCACGAAGACATAGCCAATACCCCAGACGGTCCGCAGAAAACGGGGCGCCGCAGTATCCTCACCCAGCTTGCGGCGCAAGCGCGACACCTGCACATCGATGCTGCGGTCCGCCACATCTGCACCTGCGCCCTTCAGACTCTCCAGCAGATAGTCACGTCCCAACGGGCGGCCAGGATGGCGCAGGAAGATTCGCAACAGTTGCAGTTCGGTACTGGTCAGCATCACCGGCTGTTCATTGCGACGCAGCTCCATGGTTGCTCCGTTGAGAACAAACGGTCCGAACGATGTACTGCCTGTCGCGCTCCACAGCGCCGTAGCCAGCGTCATGCGCTGCCGCCGCTGCAGCGAACGCAATCGCGCCACGACCTCACGCGGTTCGAACGGCTTTCCAAGGATATCGTCGGCGCCCATCTCCAGACCCATGATGCGATCCGTTGCTTCTCCTCTCGTGCTGAGCAGCAGGATCGGTACCAGGTGCCCATGGGTACGCAATCGATGGCAGATCATCAGGCCTTCGGCGCCCACCTCATCGGAATCGATCAACACGAAGTCATGCGCTGAGCGCTGCAGAAGGCGCTCCAGGTGCGCCCTCTCATGCACGACCTGCACGGAGAAACCGTGATTGCGCAGATAGCTGCGCATGTGCAGCTCGGTCCGTGCCACCAGCAACAGCACACGGCCTGCAGGCGCATCCGCAGCCGGCACGCACGTTTCCCAGTCCAGCGAGGGAGCCGGCAGTTCACGCACGACGGCGCATCACGTCGAGCTCCGCGCCACGGGCCCAGGATCCGGCACTGCCCAACGAAAGCTTCGGCCCCCCCGGCAACGGGCGGACAGCAGCATCGTCATCATCGCTCTGCGCGCGCAGGGGCACTGGCTGCGCGTCGGCTGGCATCATCGCCGCCGTCGGGGATGGCACGAAGGCAGGTGCTCGGCGCAATCGCCGCTCGCGGGAGCGTTGCTGCTCGTCCAGGCGCCGCTGCAGCGCCTCACACAGCATCGGATTATCTTCGATAACGCGCAGGACGATCGCCCATACGCCGGCATCGCCCCAGCGCTGGAAGCGCATGTAGACGCTGCGCCAGCCACAGGTGGCCGGCTGCAGCTCATGCCACACCAGATCGTTGCCGACCACCCACAGCACTTCGTCGATGAAAGTGCGATAGCGCTGCACGTCGCGCTGCGCGCGAACCCCAAGGATTCCTGGCAGCTGCCTCATCACCTGCTGCCACTGTTCATCACTCAATCTCAGTTGCATCGTCATTGCACTCTTCCATCTGGACTGTTGCATTCGTCGTAGTTCACGGCCACGTAGAAATGCGACCTGGTACCTATAACGACTCAAGGCACACTCCCCCTACCGCTCTTTCATCGGCCATACCCGATCCATTTCCAGCGGCCGGATATGGACAGTCGTGTCCAATCCGGCCCCAAGATGAATGCCCAATCCCCATGCCTTCGCCCCCTTCTGGACGTCATCACAGCAGCTGATCTAACGTAGGCTACCGAGTTGTGCGGAGACCGGTTACGTCGATGCGTCAGGACTCCTCCCCCGCGCCGCCAGGAACATCGCCTGATGACGATGACTTCCCGGGGTTTCTCGACCGGCACTACCCTTTGCTGCTGGGCTATCTGCGGCGACGCATGCAGGCTTCCGACGAGGCCGAGGACATCACCCAGGAGAGCTTCGAGCGGCTGATGCGGTACCGTGGGCAACCCGCTGCGGCGCTGAAGCAGCTGCTGTTCCGCATTGCGTTGAACATCCTGGCTGACCGTGGCCGGCGCGAGCTGGTGGCGCAGGCCCAGTCGGGGCAGCTGATGGCCGAGCTCGGTGAAGAGGTGGCACCGGCCAGCGCGATGCCCGACCAGTACGCGTCCCAACAGCAGGAACTGCTGATGGTGCGCGAGGCAATCGGGCGGCTGCCGGAGCTGTGCCGCCGCACCTATCTGCTCAACCGGCTCGATGGCCTGTCCTACCCGCAGATCGCAATGCACCATGGTGTCAGCGTGAAAGCTGTCGAAAAGCAGATGTCCAAGGCCTTGACCCTCATCGATCGCCACCTGAAGGCACGCGGCGCAGAAACGGTACGCTCCCCATGACCTCCATTCATTCCGCCCGCGACGAACGCGACGAACGCGACGACGACGATGTCATCGCTGCCGCTGCCGCCTGGGTGATCCGGCTTGAAGCCGACGACGCCAGCGCAGAGGATCGGGCATCCTTCGAACACTGGTTGCAGCAGTCGACCCTGCATCCAGCACAGTTCGCGCGCGCTCAACGCAGCCACCTGCTGGCCCAGGCACTGGCAGGTGATGAACTGTTGCGCGCCGAGCTGCACAGCGCCCGTCGCGCACCAGTCAGGCAGACTCGCTGGCGCTGGCCCGCCGGCATTGCTGCGGCACTTGCGGTACTGCTGGTACCGCTGCTGGTCCTGCAGCCCTGGCGCCCGTCCCCCGAGCATTTCGCCACTGCGATCGGCGAGCGACGCGACGTTACCCTTGAGGACGGCAGTCGCTTGGTACTCGACACCGACACCGAGATCAGTGTGCGTTTCACGCACAGCGAGCGGCAGCTGCAACTGCTGCGCGGGCAAGCCCAGTTCACGGTCGGCGCCGATCCGCGACGCCCGCTGATCGTGACTACCGACGACGTCTGGATCCGCGATATCGGTACTACCTTCCAGGTCCGACGCGCCCTCGATGGCGTGGACGTGGCATTGCTCGATGGCAAAGTCGACATCGGCCACAAAGGGAGCTCCACCGCCCAGGCGTCGCTCACCCCCGGGCAGCAGGCGCGCGTCGATCCACAGGGACGAATCCAGATCGGCAATACCAACATCGATGCCCTGCATGCCTGGACGCAGGGGACCCTGCTGGTCGAGCGGCAGCGCCTTGACCGGGTGTTGGCCGAGATGAACCGCTATCGCACCCAGCCACTGCGCCTGGCCGACACTGCCGACGGCACGCTACTGATCAGCGGGCGGTTCAACGTACAGGACCAGCAGGCTTTCCTCGCCGCACTGGACGCAGGCTGGTCACTGACGTCCCGCCCTGGCGACCACAACGAGATCGTCCTGTACCGACGCCGCCAGTCCAACTAGCCCTCCATGCATTCTGTGCCCAGCCCGCCTCGCGCGACGCCAGCCCTCCACACCCGCCCATGACCCTGCCCCTGCACCGGCTCCCCCTGCTGCTCGGCCTGCCGTTGCTCGCCTGTAGCGTGCCCATGCATGCGCTGGCGGCTACGGCGACCACCACCGCATCACTGGCCATTGCCCCCGGACCATTGGAAGCGGCGTTGCAGGAGTTCCTCGCCCGCAGCTCGGTGAAGTTGAACCTGCTGTACTCGCCGGCACTGCTCGCGCATCGGCGCAGCAACGGCGTGGCAGCCGATGCTTCTCCCCGTGAGGGACTGGCCCAGCTGCTCGGCGGCAGCGGCCTCACCGCACTGGAAATCAGCCCCAACACCTATCTGCTGCGAGTCGCACAATTGCCGCGCCAGCGGGAAGCCGAGGCAACGCCGCGCACCTCCGAACTCGATGCCGTACAGGTCACCGGCAGCCGCATCCCGCGAACATCGCTGCAGAGCAGTGCACCGCTGTCAGTCATCACCGCCGAACAGATCCGGGCCAGTGGCAGCACGTCGCTATTCGATGTACTGCGCCGCTGGCCGGGCATGAACCCCTATCACCCCTGGGATGTATCCACCAACTTCGGCACTTCAACGACGACCCCGCTTGCACTGTCTTCGGCCACCGGCCTGCTGGCCCTTGGCCCGCAGGCCACCCTGTTCCTGATCGATGGCATGCGCACGACCAGCTTCGGCCTGACCACCCCGGGCTTCGGCAGCATCGTCCCGCTCGACAGCGTTCCGCTGGGGATGATTGATCGCATCGAGATCATCAGCGGCAGTGCATCAGCGGTCTACGGCTCCGATGCGATGGCCGGTGTGATCAACATCGTGCTAAAGCGTGACTATCAGGGCGCGGAAATCAGCACGTACGCCGGCATGTCCTCCCGCGGTGATGCCGCACGCCATGGCCTCGCCGCCAGCCTCGGTGGGACGATGGACAGCGGGGCGCAGTGGACATTGGCATTCGATCGCAGGCGCGACGACGGCCTGCTTGGCAGCAGGCGTAGCTGGGCCACGGTAGACCAGCGTGCAGCTGGCCTGGATGACCAACGATTCGCATTGGCGGCGATCAACAGCTCCGGTGTAAAACGGCCCGCAGATTGCGTCGGGAATGATGTCAGCCCCAGCGGCCAGATCTGCAGCCTGGATCCACCCCGCTACACCCGCCTGATTCCCGCCAGTGAGTCGACAGCCGCGATGGCCACCTACCGGCAACCTCTGGGCGAGCGTACTGAACTGGGTGCGACGCTGCGCCTGGCCGAGGCACGCTCCTTCGCACAGTACGCGCCGGCGGCGGTCCTTCTGGTCAATGGCCCGCAGATGCGGCGGCAGCACGTATTCTTCGATGCCGGCCCGGTCCGCCTCGATTCGGACATGCACGATGCCGATCTGCTGGTGACCCTGCACGGTGGCGGATCCCGCTGGAGCTGGAACAGTGCCGTCTTCCACCACAGCAATACCGTGATCAATCGTGCCAGCGGCATCGTCGACCTGCCGGTGGCCGGCTATGAGGAGCAACAGCTGATCGACCTGGGCTACGCCCTCGGCGGCGGACCCCACACCGCTCCCCTGCCCGGTTTCGGTGCGGAAAACCTGCTTCGTGGCCGCTATCGTGCCGAAGGTCTCAGCGCCGATATCGGCGGTCCGCTCCTGCAGCTCGCCCATGGCCCGGTCGAGGCACGCACGGGTATCGAACTACGCCACGAACATCTTGGATTCGCTACGGACCTGTCCGCCAACCGCACCGGCTACTCAAGCTACGCGGCATATCTGGGCGGCAACCCGGCTCCTTTCAACATCCAGGCGCTCCGCTTGTCCCAGTTTGGCGAACTCGCCATCCCCTTTACGCGCGGTGCGGTGCTGGACCTGGCCTGGCGCGTGGACCGCGATCCCCGCTTCGGCACCTCGTTCACGCCGCGTGCCGGCATCACGTGGGCGCCGCTGGAGGAATTGACCCTGCGCGCCTCCTATGGCGCCGGGTATCGCGTTCCCACTCTGTATGAGGAGCGTGCACCCAGCGTGCTTCCCCCGTTGGCCGGCAACGCACTGGGCCTGCCCGCCACGCCTGGGCTGGAACCCTGCAAGCTCGACACCAGTACGGTGCCGACCTGCATTCTGGCGTTCCAGCCCACCCGCAGCACTTCACTGCGCCCGGAGCGCTCGCGCAGCCTGACACTCGGCCTGCAATGGTCACCGTCGACAGCCCTGGATCTGGAGATCAATCACTACCGGATACACCGACGCGATGAGATCATTCCCTACTTTGACGCGAGTGATACGGCCTCGCTGATCCGCGATGCCAACGGGATCCTCACCGGAATCCCTGTCTACCTCGCCAATCAGGGCCGATCACGGGTGAGCGGCTGGCAGGGCCAGGGCACCTGGCGCCTGGATGGCCCAGCCACGAACCAATGGCAGATCCGCCTGCAGGCGGACTATCTCGAGACGCTCCGGCGTGACAAACCGTCGGCACCGCCACGTGGCAATCTGGCCGGTGACAAAACGCCACGATTACACGCATCCATGGAGCTCGATTGGCGCAGGGCCGCATGGAACCTGCGCCTGACCGTGCGCCATCGCAGCGGCTTGACGGCGCCATGGACCTACGTTGAAGACTCGCCAGAGCTGGTACTGGCCCGCAAGCTCCAACGTGATCTTCCTGCCATGACCACCCTCGATCTGGGCATCGGCTACGAGCCCAGCGAGCGATTGACCCTGGCATTGCAGATGTTCAATGCGACCGATCGCACGCCGAAGAACTACAGCGGCAGCCCGCTGGGCTATACCGTGGCCGACGACGATCCCATTGGCCGCTACCTCCAGTTCAGCGCCACACAGCGCTTCTAGCGCTGCCCGCGTGCTGTCGCCAGCACCAGGCCGAAGGCCACCAGCAGGCCGCCAAACACGCGATCGATCCAGTGGCGTACCGCCAGCAATCGATCACGCACCCGCCGCGTGGAAAAGAACAACGCCACCGCCGAGAACCAAGCGATGTGCAGTGCGGCGATGAACACGCCATAGCCGATCTGCACATGCAGCGGCGTGTCCTGCCGGATCACCTGCATGAACAGGCTGACGATGAAAATCGTCGTCTTCGGATTCAGCAGGTTGGTCAGAAAGCCGACCCGTAGTGCGCCCAGGTCCGAGAGCGGCGCGACCTGTGCGGCCGCCAGATCACCTGCAGGCTTCGCACGAAGCATCCTGATACCCAGGTAGATCAGATACACCGCGCCGGCCAGCTTGATTGCATTGAACAACCAGATGGACTGGCGGATCAGCACCCCGACCCCCAGAAGCGTGTAACTCACATGCACCAACACGGCCAGGCCGATACCCAGCGCCGTGATGACACCTGCCCGGCGTGATAACAGCAGGCTGTTGCGCGACACCATCGCGAAATCCGGCCCCGGGCTGATCGTCGCCAGCAGGGCAATCGTGAGTACAGCGAGCAACTCGGGCATGACGCCTCCATGATCTGAATGCCCCACCACTGTAACCGAAGCCGGCGTGGAACCAATCCTTCAGAGCACATGCCCCATTGTCACAACGTGCTTTTTTTCACTTTCATATCCATGTCCTTGAATCTCGACTTTATGGATGGATGGCCGCAATGAATGAGCGCCTATTTCTATGCGGATAATCCGGCCCACCTCACCGGAATCACGACATGTCTCGCACGAAGTCCCTTCCCGCGATCCTCTGCGCCCTCTCCAGTGCCCTGCTGCTCTCAGCATGCGCCGCCATTCCGGGCTACGACCCACGCTACGACCAGAGTGGCTACGACCATGGCCGCGATGATTACTACGTGCCGGCCCCGGTAGCGGTACCGATCGAAGATGGTTCGGGCGTCGTCCGTTGCGAATCCATCAAGGGGCGCAGCCAGGATTGCCGCGTCAACGGACGTGCGCGCCTGATCCGCCAGTTGTCGGATACGCCGTGCGAGGAAGGAAAAACATGGGGCCATGGCCGCAATGGCGTATGGGTGACCGGTGGCTGCCGGGCCGAGTTTGTTGGCGAAGGCCGGCGCCGCCATCACTGAGCTGCCTTGCCCGCACGCTGCATCCATCGCAACAGGCACTTTGTGACATCCACAACAACGACCGCACGATTGGAAACATGCCTCGGGTTCCAGCAGAATCCCTGCACGGCGTGCCCCACGTACATGTCCCATCATCGTCACGGGATGCCAGCACGAGACATGGCCAGCCATAGCTGGTGCAGTCAGTACCAGATCAACCCATCCGCCATGCCGGCTCCTCCCAGCGGGCCGGCATGGCTGCGCACCCTGCACCATCCGTTCCCATGAAGAAATACATGATTCCCTTCACTCTCCGGTTCCCTTCCGATCTTCGTGATCGCCTCGACTTCGCCGCACGCAGCGGCGGTCGATCACTGAATTCAGAGATCATCGTGCGACTGGAGGAGAGCTTCGGCGATGTCTGCGATCGTATCGGCAAGGCGCGACTGCAGGAAATCACCGAAGTCGAGGCTGCCTTGGCCACCAGCCGAGAGTTCATCGCCATGCACACCCACTTCCTGTGTGACACCGCGCTCAACGGAGCAGAACGCAGGCAGATCGAAGCACGTCTACTGCGCAGCGAAGACCGGGTACGCCGCCTGGATGCTCTCCTTGCGTATCTGCATCGCGACGTCGAAGGCATGCGCCGCCTCGATCAGGCACTCGGTCCTCGCACCTCACCAGCTGACTGAGCAGAGCTCTCCCTGAATCCTTCCTTCTGCATCATCATGCCGTCCTCCCCCTCTCCAGCAGGCGACCGCGTCCTGCGGGTACGTCCCTATCTCCCCGGCCTGATCAGCGCCGTCGGCATGGCCTCGCTCATCTATACGCTCGACGCCCAGTTCCCCTTGCCGCCGGAACCGCATTTCACTGTTCACGTGGTCACTGTGCATCAGGCGCACCTGCTGCGCCCGGGCGCGCTCGCCACTACAGTCATCAGCGCCGCTGTCGTACTGCTGGTCGCACGCATCAGTCGGCTTCACAGGATCGGCACCGCATTGATCACACTGCTGGCGACCCTGCTTTCCCTGGCAGCCTCAACCCTGGCCATGGGCTGAGCGAAGCTCATTCAGGGACCCCTGCATCGCGGTTGCCTGACATCTGCGCCGATGCAGCTTTTCGGTCAACGCTCCTGGCTCCAACGAGCCCATCCGGTCAGAGCTGCTGAACAGCCGCCGTTGATTCCAGAACGTGATCGTGCGCGCAGATTTGGCGCAGGCGCCGCCGGATAATTGCGCCGCCTTGGATCGGGGCTGGGTGGAATCCCCAACGCCGGTCCAGCGGGGGGAGCTTCCCGCCGCAGCGAGGCCCGCGACGGGATGTGCATGCACAGTGCGTTGCCCCAAAAGCAGAAGTAGAAATAGCCCTCGATACATCAGCCCGATCACGAATACGTGCGAAACAGCCCTGCCCGACGTTCGCTGTCAGGAATCTCAGGCAAGACGCAATCCCACCTCTTCCAGCGAGTCGCAGCCATGTACAAGGCCCGGTTTTCCACGCTTCTGTTGTGCGCTTTGGGACCAGCATCGGCGGGACACGCCGCAGATGGGATCATCCACTTCCAGGGCGCCATCGTCGAGCCCGCGTCCTGCCTGCCGCAGCTTCAACCAAGGATGGCCCCATTCCGCATCTGGTGCGATGCGGAACGCGCCCAGGCTGCGGGCAAGCCTGCTGATCGCTTTCGTCTCAGCGCTCGGCACGTGAGGGTCCAGACACGTCCGGTCGTATTGAAGACCGACGTGCCCGGCAGGCGCGACGTAAAGGGATACGAGGTGACCCTCGCGTACCTGTAGCGCCGGCGCGCCCCACACCGGCCTAGAGGCTGGCGTTACTTGTAACTCAACGTGACGGTGGCCCGGCCATTGGCCTGGCCACCGCCCACGGCGCTCGCGACCTGGTAGTAGCGTGCCTTGAACGGCACCACGTAATCGCCATCCTTCGACTGGCCCAACTGCTTTGGCTCGCCGAACGCCACAGGCTGGCCAGCACTGTCGAGCACCTGGATGCCGACGCCCGTTGCCGTTCCCGTGCCGGTGTCGATACCCAGAACACCTGGCGTGCTGGACGCATCCGGCGTCGCATCCATGGTCAGTGAAACCATGTTCTCGATGCCATTGGGCGATGCCTGGCAATTGACGACCACTTGGAAGTCCTTGCCGGCCGTGGTACTGCCCACGCCACGGAATCGATTGCGGAATTCCTGCCCGAGATTGACGGTCTGGTTGCGAGAGCCAACGGCTACCTGACACGAAGGGGCAAGAATGCGGATGTCGCCAATCTGCAGGACCATGTAAGGCTGTGAGGCGCCGGCGCCGGAATCAGCGCGCGCGAATGGCACTGGATTGAGAGGACCGTTGCCAACCCTGGCAGCAGTCTTGACGAGAGAAAACTGGACCACCCAGCGTTGCGCTGCCACCCAGTATGCTTTGTCGGACGATACCGTGAAGTCGCGCGTGTATGTGCCCGGGAACCATGGATTGTAGGCTCCCGGCAGAGAAACCCGATAGCCGATACCCGGAATATTGGTGGAGTAGACCCCACTCATACCCGCCACTGGACTTCCCCAAAGAATCTGATTCCAATACGTCATGGTGCCACCCGGCGGTGTGCAGTAGGCAATTTCCGGCCATCCAGCAATGAAAGAGCTCGAATGGATGGTGCTTCCAACCGCGGCACTCTGATAGACGATCACCGTGCCCGCGTTGACAGTTTTCGCCCCATTGTTGGATTCCGGTCGGTAGATGCAGTCAGCCAGCGCCACACCCGGGGCCGCAGTGCCGAGCGTCAGCAGTGAAGCAACGACGACGGAGTAATTACTAGATTTCATATGCGAGATCCAAGGTTTCGTTGACAAACACCACTGCTGCTGCGCCGATCGCCTTCATTTGCAGAACAGCCTTATCCCATCCGGGCCGGGTACTGGAGCTGGTCTTCGGCATCACAGGCAGTTCCCCTCATGGTTTCGGATCGGCGACGGGTGCTCTTCCTGCGGCAACGCATACTTCAGCGTGCACTGCGCCGATTCGCTTCTGCCCCAGATCACTTTCAGCGTGCCGGCCTCCGGTGCGCCGGTCACGTAGGCCTGGCCCTCCGGCCCAACGACTCCGACTTCCTGTCCAGCTTCGTTCTCGATACGAGATCCGAACGGCAGTGGTCGACCGTCGGCGCCCTTGAGCACCAGCATCAGTCGATAGCCAACCGCGGTTTCGAAGTGCGCCCGCACCACCGCTCCGCGCGTGGGAACCACCTCCATCGCCGCATTGCGCACCTCGACCTTGTCGCCCAGATCCTGCGTGTTCAGCGCCACGCGATTGGTTCGATAGGGCGTGACATTGGGCAGCACGGCACTGCCCTTGCCATCGGTGCGCACACCAGACTGGGACTCGATGCCCACGCCCTCGGCCTGCGGCGCACGTACCAGTGCGATGGTTTCGCCCAAGGGCTGCGACAGGGTGATGCCCTCGCCATGCACGACCAAGCCACCGGCCACGCCCAGGTTGGTCTGCCCATAGCCGTTGCCCTGGCTGTGACCGAGGTCGACGCGCCCGTACTGGCCCTTGTAGCTGAGATTGCCGCTGCCACTGGTACCGCCCTGGTTGGCCCGATCCAGGGTCACGCCATAGGTCATCCGGTGATCGTCGAAGGCACTGCCGAACACGCTGGCCTGGTGCGCAGTCCTGCCGCTGCTGTCGTGTGAAGCCGTGTACATCGCCGAACTGCTGCTGCGCCCCAATGGGAGCGAGAGCGTCAGCATCACCTGCCTGTTGGCCGAGCCATACAGGTTCGAATACTGGTTGTAGAACAGGTTGTAGGTCAGGCGCTGGTAGCTTCCCGAATACCCCACCTGGATCAGCCGCTCCTTGCGATCGCTGCCCCAGTAGGTCTGCTGCCGCGCCGAACCGTAGAGGGATCCCCACCGGCCCAGTGACTGCGAAACCTCCAGGCGCAGCTCGTTGCGGCGGTTGGCGAAGGGCAATCCATTCTCCTGCGCGAACAGCATGCCCACCGCTTCGGGGAAGGTACGGTAGCCGCTGGTGGAGTAGCGATAGCCCGCCATGCGGAAGGTGGTGCCGGTTTCCTCCAGCGACTTCGCATACAGGAAGCGCAACGACTGTCCATTGAAGAACTGGCCGCTGTCGCCCCGGCTTCGCGCGTGGGTCAGGTCCACCGACACAGCGCCGAAGCCCCGCATGTTCTTGCCGAACCCGACCATGGCTGCCTGGTACTTGCCCGCCAGCGTGGTACCGCCATACAGCGAGAACTCGTTGGCCAGGCCCCGGGCCAGCGTGCCCTGGAAGAAGTAGGGTTGCGGCTGGCTGCCTTCGAAGCGGCCGTACCCCTGGCGATACTGGCCGCCGGTGGCGCTGTAGCGCCATGTTCCCTCGCGCAGCAGCGTGGGCACGGCGGAATAGGCTTGGGTGTACTTCGTTTCCCTGCCATCGGCTTCGGTAATGGTGACCTGCAGGTCTCCACCGGACGAGGTCGGATACAGGTCAGCCAGGACGAAAGCACCTGGCGCCACGTATGTGTTGTAGATGATGTAGCCGTTCTGGCGCACGGTGACGCGTGCATTGGTCTGCGCGACACCACGCACGGTCGGCGCGTAGCCTCGCAGGCTGTCGGGCAGCATGGAGTCGTCCGACGAGATCTGCACACCACGGAACTGGAAGCCGTCGAACAGATCACCTGGAGTGAATCCGTCGCCCAACAGCAGCTGCCCGTTGATTGATTTCAGGTCGCGCTGGGCGAAGGTCTGCACCGCATCCCAGCGACTCTCCCCCATCACGTCGCGGCTGTACGTCGTGTAGTTGCGGAACCGCCAGTCGCCCAGGTTGAAGCCTCCGCGCAGACTGCCAAATACAGCGTCACGGCGTGGCTTCTTCTCTTCGTAGGGCTCGCCGAAAACGCTAGCCATGAAGCTCCTGCGGTCGCCATCACGCGTGTTGGAACCCGAGTTGTTGGCGACGTTGAGCTGGTAGTCCAGCATCGCGGCGTTGATACCACGATCCCATTTCGAAGGATCCACCGCACCGCGCGCCGACCTGACCAGCGCCGCCTGCGGAATGCTCACAGTCAGTTGCTGACGACCTGCGTCGTAGTTCACCGCAGCCTCGGGAACCGCCGTAGCCAGATCGATGCAACTGCCCTCGGGCTGGGCGGCGATGTCCGGGAAGGCAGCGACATTCATGCCCCAGGACGACAGCATGCCCACGGTCAGGCAAGGCGCGGCATCACGCTTGCCTTCCACGGCATTGAACCGCAGCTGCGATTGCCCCAGGCGGAGGTCGTTGCGCATCACATCCACCAGGTAATCACCGGGAAGCACTTGGTTACCGAACGAGAACAGCGACAGATCAGCACCCTGCTGGTCGCCACCGATTTCCAGAAACCCTTCGTTGAAGACGCTAGGCGGAGGCGACTGGGCATGACTCAACTGCGAGGACAGCGCCAGCGCCAGGATGGACATCGCCTGCCCGCTCATGCGCGACGGAATGGAGACACGACTCACGGCGTTCACCTTCGGAGAATCAGGGCGTGGAAGAAACCGGCACCGGCTGCGGCAGCACCGCCACCGGAACATCGGAAGCCGGCGCGGTGACGGCCTCTTCGGCGGTTTCGCCGCCGTAGTCATTGATCGTGGTAAAGCGCAGGCCAAGCGCCTGGGCGACCCGGATGGACTTCAACGGAACCACCAGTTCACCCAGGGGCGGAACCATGTCCGGATTGATCTCTTCCTTCCCCTCTCCCACCTTGAGCAGAGTGAAGGTGACGTTGTACGGCGTCGGATTGGCAATCTTCAGTACAGCGCCACCACCCGCGGCCGTCGACACGGCCCACTTGAGTTTGCTGCGCGCCTGCGACGCGTCACCACCGCGCAGTGCGGCCGGCCGGTAGAACACCTTGATGCGGCTGCGGACGGCCACCTGCAGGACGTTCTCTTCCTCGGCGCGCTCGGGAATTTCCTTGACGTTCAACCAGAACACCGATTCGCGATCCGACGGCAGCTGATCGCCCGTACGTACGATGCGCAGAATGTTCTCCATACCCGGATCGAGCCGCGACAATGGCGGGGTCACCAGGAAAGGCGTCTTGTTCCTGCCCTCGCCCGCGTCGATCCATGCCTGCACCACGAACGGCGCATTGGCTTCGTTCTTCATCGAGATCGACGCTTCGCGGCTGCCTTCGTTGATGATGACGCGCGTACCGCCCAGCATGATCGCTGCAGAGGCCGGTACTGCAACAGCGAATAGACAGGCGGCCAGCACCAGGCCGCTGAGTTGCGGAAATAGACGCTTGGAAAACATGGAGGTCTCTCGGATGTTCGGAAATGCAGCGGCCAGGGCAGCACCGCGAGGGCACCGCCTGAACGGAAAAATGTGTAGTGAAGGTCGGGTGGCGGGCAGGCCGCTGTTGCAGCAAGGCGCTCGATCCCGTACTCGATGCCGGTACCCGGCCTGGACCGGGTACCGACAGCCGGCGATTACTTGTAGGCGACGGTGAACTGTGCCATCGCGTTACCACGGCCCACGGTGACAGCCGGGCCGGTGGACATGTAATTGGCCTGGAACTGCAGAGCGTTGTCGCCCTGTGCCAGCGTGTAGTTGCCCGACGCCTGGCCGACCGGGATCTGCTTGCCCGACGAGTCGGCTACCTGGATGCCCACGCCGGTGGCAAAGCTGCCGTCCACTTCACCCACGCCCACGCGCAGCAGGTTCTTGTTGAGGGCGTCGGCCGGGGCCGCAAAGGTCACCGTCGCGCCCTTGGCGGTAGCGCCACAACCCAGCAGATCGATGGCGAACTTGGCGGGGGCCGACACCTTGCCGGCAGCGCCGTCCAGCGTGGTACGGGAGACCTTGCCCAGCGGCACGGTCAGATTCTGGCTCTGGGGAGCGATCGAGCACGGCGCGTCCACGATTTCGCCGATGAAGTTGACAGTGCCGTCGGCAGCGAAGGCGCTCTGCGACAGCAGACCGGTGACTGCAACGGCGGTGAGCTTGGCGATGATCAAATTGCGCATGGTGATATTTACCTATGAATGATGGGCGGGCACGGAAGCCCCGTTCTAAAAATGCCGGACGCAACCACCGCGCCGACCCACGCATAGTAATAAGAATCTGTGACGTGAGTCTATTTTTTCCTTTAAAATCATCACTTTATTACATGAATAACAATGCATTTAATGTCACAAACATTATTTTCACCAGCCACGATTCATGTACGCCAAGACGTCATCCGGAACGTTTTTGGATTCACGTGATCGACACTCTGCAGGACGTCGCAATGCGGCGATAGGTACCTGCCCATCCACGGAACAATCTGCAGCTACAAGCGCGCTCCCGTCTGGCACTTCGCGTCTCTTACACCTTCACTGTTTCGTCCTCGAAGCACTGGGGGTGATAGCGCTATGAATCCGTTAACAGCTTGGTTGACCGTCAACCAAGGAAGTTGCCCAATGAATCACCCGCTGCACGGCCGTTCGTCCCGCTCCCGTTCTCCGCTGCACAGCCGCCTCACCCTTGCCGTGGCCAGCTCCCTGCTGCTGGCCACGGCATCGCCCGCCATTGCCAGTGGATCACTCGACGCCTGGCAGCAACAGCGCCAGTTGCAGGCGGCCTGGGCGCAACCTGCCAGCGTAGCCGGCACCGCGAACCTGTCGGCGCCGCTCTCGACCGCCGCTACCGGCAGCATGTCGATCCTCGGCAGCCCGGGCGATCCGGCCAGCTGGCGCAGCGATGAATTCAACGCCGACTGGGGCTTGGGTGCAATGGGCGCGGACTACGCCTATGCACGAGGACTGACCGGAAAGGGCGTACGCCTGGCGCTGTTCGACTCGGGCTCCGCGCTGGCGCATCCGGAGTTTGCAGGACGCAATACGTCCAGTATCACCATCGGCGCCGACTGTGCGACGCCAGGGGTGGTCGCAGGTACCGGCGCCTGCGGACAAACCCACGGCGAACAGCCCGGTTACAACTACTACGGACTCGGCGCCGGCGTTCCGCCCGCACTGGCGGCACGCCTGATCGCCGCCGGCCAGCCCTATGGCTTCAGCTACGCCGACCACGGCACGCATGTGCTGGGCACCATCGGTGCAAACCGCAACGGTACGGGCATGCATGGCGTGGCCTTTGGTGCGGATCTCACCGCCGCGCGCGTGTTCGGTGATACCTACTACGAGTGGCGCCTGGACCCTGACAATTTCTATCGCCCGCGTGCGCTGTACCGCACCGATCCGGATGATGCTGCCAAACTGGACATGTACGCACAGATCCAGGCGCAGGGTGTACGCGCGATCAACCACAGCTGGGGCATTTCCACGCGCAACATGACCGCCGCTGCGCTGGACCAGCAATACGCCAGCATCGGCGCCAACTACGGTGTGTATGGCAGCATCTACGCCAGCAACGGCGATACCCAGGGCTCCAGCCTCATCCAGGTGTGGTCGGCCGGCAACGGCAGCGGTGCGCTCGCTGGCATCACCGCTTCGATGCCACGCTGGAAGCCCGAACTGGAACCCTACTGGCTTGCGGTGGCCAACGTGCGCCAGCCCAACGCCGCTGCAGGTGAAACCGACTACGTGATCGACGGAAGCTCCAGCATCTGCGGCGTCGCCGCCAACTGGTGCATCTCGGCGCCCGGTACCGATATCCTCAGCACCATCGTCTCCGGCGGTATCCAGGGCCGCATCGAAAACACCTCCGCCTATGTGCGGTTGATCATCGACAGCGAAAACACCAACTATCTCTACGGCACCAAGACCGGCACATCAATGGCCGCGCCACACATCACCGGCGCGCTCGGCCTGCTGATGGAGCGCTTCCCCTACCTCGACAACGCACAGGTCCGCGACGTGCTACTGACAACGGCACGTGATCTCGGCGCGCCGGGAGTGGACGATGTCTACGGCTGGGGTATGGTCGACCTGCGCAAGGCCATTGAAGGCTACGGCTCGCTGCGCGTGGATACCAACGTGGTGATGAACCAGAAGGCCGGCGGCCTGAAAGTGTGGGAAGGCGACGCCTGGGATGACTGGACCAACGACATCGGGGGCCCCGGCAAGCTGACCAAATCCGGTATCGGTTGGCTGCGCCTGAGCGGTGACAACACCTTCAACGGCGCGGTACTGCGCGAAGGCACGCTGGAATTGAACGGCGCCAACACGCTCACCTCGGCGGTCGACGTGCAGGGCGGCCAGTTCCTGCTCAACGGCAGCCTGGTCTCCACCGCACTGACCACCACCGATGGCGTCAGCACCGTCAGTGCCAGTGGCGTCCTGAAGGACAGCAACCTGACCATTAACGGTGGCGTGGTGTCCTTCAACGGCACCCAGACCGGCGGCACCACCACGGTCGGTGCGAACGGCCTGTTGAAGGGCATCGGCACGCTGGGCAACACGCGCGTGGACGGCACCCTTGCTCCGGGCAACTCGATCGGCACGCTGACCATCAATGGCAACTACGTGCAGGGCGCGACCGGCGTCTATGCCGCCGAGCTTGCCCCCGGCGGCCGCAGCGACCAACTGCACGTCACCGGCAGCGCCACCCTTGGCGGCACCCTGGTTGCGTTGCCGGAACCGGGCACCTACTACCTGGGTGAGCAGTTCAACTTCATCCGCGCCGACGGTGGCGTCAGCGGCCAGTTCGCGAAAACCGACTTCAGCGCGTTCTCGCCGTTCCTGCAGTTCAGCCTCGCCTATGCTGCCAACGGCGCCCGCATCGACGTGGCACGCGGCGCCTCGCTGGCCAGTGCTGCCACCACGCCGAACCAACGCGCGGTGGCGACCAGCGCCGATGGCCTGGCGATCAACCAGGGCCTGCCCAAGCCGCTGACCCAACTGTTCCCGCAACAGGTCGGTGGCGTGCTTGACGGCCTCAGCGGCGAACTGCATCCGGCCACGGCACTGGCCCTGGTTGAGGGCAGCCGCTACGTGCGTGATGCCGCGCTGTCGCGCCGTGCCGGTACCACCGCACCAGGTGCCGACGCGGGCGATGCCACCGGCGCCTGGGTGCAGGCACTCGGAGGCAACAGCAAGCTGGATGGCAACAGCAACACCACCCGCACCGAAGCCAACAGCAACGGCCTGCTGGTCGGCATCGACCGCGAGTTCTCCGGCTGGCAGGTCGGTGTGCTGGCCGGTACCGGCCGTACCGACGTGAAGCAGCAGGAGCGTCGTGCCAAGTCGAAGATCGACAACACGCACTTCGGCGCCTACGCCAGCCACAATTGGGGTGGATTCGGCCTGCGCGGTGGTGTGGCCTGGAGCAAGCACGAGGTGAAGAGCACGCGCGACGTGGCGTTCGCTGGCTTCAGCGACAGCCTGAGCGCACGCTACGACGCCCGCACCCGCCAGGCCTTCATCGAAGCCGGTTACCGCTTCGGTGGTCCGGAAGCCGGACTGGAGCCGTACCTGCAGGTGGCGCGCGTGGAAGTGGACCTCAAGCGCATCAACGAACGCGGTGGTGCGGCCTCCCTTCAGGGCAAGGTGGATGACACCGCAACCACGATCGCCACCGCCGGTGTGCGCTTCGACAAGGGACTGAAGGCCTCGTTCCAGCAGGACAGCTGGCTGCACCTGCGCGGTGGCGTAGGCTACCGCCGCGCCTCTGGCGACCGCAGCCAGGTGGCCAACCTGGCCTTCGCCAACAGCAGCAGCACCTTCGCGGTGGAGGGCGCACCGATCGCCGACAACGCCGTGGTGGCCGAGCTGGGCCTGTCGGCATGGCTGACGCCGCGGCAGCAGCTGGAGCTGGGCTACAGCGGCCAGTTCGGCAGCGAAAGCCGCGACCATGGCGCCAATGCACGCTGGTCGGTCCTCTTCTAGTTCCAGGCACGTGTTCTCTTGACAGGTTGGGGCGGCCGCGCGGCCGCCCCTTTTTTGTCCGCCGCCAGCCGCTATGCACCACGCGGCAGGCAGCGTGCAGCCAGCAGGCTGGCTAGTGGCAACAGCAGCCCATAAGCCACCAGCGGCCACACCGTGTCTCCCGGCAGCAGCACGGTAGCCAACGTCCCTACTACGGCGACGATCACGCTCTGCAGGGCGTAGTAGAGCGCCACCGCCATCCCGGAGGCATCGGCGAAATCACGCAATGCACCGTTGGCCGCCACCGATACCACCATCACCAGGCCCACCGCGATGGCCCACATCGGCAGCACCACGCTGGCGAATGACGGTGGCCACAGCGTCGCCAGTGCCATCAGCAACGCCCCGCCGATCATCACCCACAGCCCACGCAGGAAGGTCCCGCGCACCTGCCAGCGGGCGATCAGCCTCTTCGCCAGGCGCGCGCTGAAAATCATCACCAGCGCCACCGTTGCGAACGCCAGGCCGAAGGACAGCGGCGAGTACTGCATGCGTCCGACCAGGATGCGGGGGGCGATCGAGAAGAACACGAAGAAGGTGCCCATGCCCGCACTGAAACCCAGCGTGTACACCCAGAACCCACCGCTGCGGAGAATGCGCTGCAGCACCGGGCCTGGCGCGTCGCTGCGCGGCGGGCGGGTCTCCTGCCAATGGCGTTGCGCGCGCAGGCCGGCGATCAGGCCGAGCACGCCCAGCAGTGCGAAGATTGCACGCCAGCCGAATGCGCCTGCCACCAATGCACCAAGGATCGGACCGAGCGCGGGCACGAAGGCCAGCATCGAGGCGAACAACCCATACAGCGAAGCACCCTCCGGCGTATCGGCATATACATCACGCACGGTGGCGAAGGTCGCCACCAGCGCCGCCGATGCACCGATCGCCTGCACGGTACGCCAGGCCAGGAACGCCGCACCTCTGCTGGACGCCGCCAGCGCTATCGACGCGACGGTGAACAGCAACGCGCCCAGCAACAGCACCGGCCGTCGCCCGATGCGGTCGGACAGTGGGCCGAACACCAGCTGGCCCACGCCGAGCACCAGCAGGTAGGCACTGAGCGTCAGCTGCACCAGCACCGGCGAGGTACCCAGAGCGCGTGGCATTGCAGGAACCACAGGCAGGTAGATATCCATGGCCAGCGAGGCCAGGAGATCGAAGGGGGCCATCAGCACGATGGCCGACGGCAGGGAATGGGCCCAACGTGGGGCCTGTCGATTGAACATGGGGAGTCTCCGCCCAGAGTGAATCCGGCGGTGATCCATCCACTTCGCGTGCATCGCAGGGATGATCACCGCAACAACGTCTGCATCGTTGTTGCGGCTCAGCGAACTGTCTGCGGACCGTTCCCGTTGTTCATGGCGCCATCGAATACCTGTACGGGTGGCGCAAGTGTAGCAACCACCGGCAAGTGGCAGCAGCGGTCAGCCCAGCGGCAGCATGTCGATGCGTCTGCACGGTGTCTGCTTCACCTGCTCGATCAGGCGTCGGACCACCGGCGAGGTCTCGGCCTGGCGGTACTGCACGGCAATGGTCGAGACGATGGACGGTCCGGCCAGCGGCAGATAGACCATCCCCGGCAGCACCAGCGTGCGTTGCAGCACCGATGGCACGATCGCCACCGAACCGACGCCGACGGAAACCTCAGCCAGCACCGCTGCCAGATGACCGGGCTGCGAACGGATGCGTGGAATGAAGCCGCCCCGTCGCGCGACCTCCATCGCGCCTGCCGGCTGTTCCGGCATCACGAACCCTTCCCTGGCCAGCGCCGCCGGTTGCACCGGACGCCGCGCCTGCGCCAGTGGATGGGTTTCCGGCAGGGCCACGCAGAACTGGTCTTCGACCAGGGTGTGTTCGCCCACGCTGCCGGGCACTTCCATCGGCGGCCGGCAGAACACCACGTCCACCCGGCCTTGCTGCAGCAGCTCCGGCAGCACGCCCATCGGCCATTCGCTCACCTGCAGGTCAACGCCGGGATAGCGGTCGCGGAACCGGCTCAGCTGGTCCTGCAGCGCACCGGCATACAACGCCGAACCCACATAACCGATCTCGATCTTGCCGATCTCGCCGCGGCCAGCCCGCCGGCCCACGGTTTCGGCCTGCTCGAACCGGCGCAGCACGTCACGTGCTTCGGCCAGGAACACCTCGCCGGCCGAGGTCAGCGCCGCCTCCCGGCGTCCGCGCTCGAACAGGCGGGTCCCGAGCCGGCGCTCGATGTCCTGGATCTGCACGCTCAGGGTCGGCGTGGCGATCCCCAGGCGCAACGCCGCACGGCCGAAGTGCAACTCCTCGGCCAAGGTGACGAAGTACTCCAGGTGACGACGTTCCATGGGCGACGATTCGTTAGGCAAAACCTAACGTACCGGGAAAACACCGAGAATGAAACAAACACTGATCGCTGCTGGAATGCCTGTCCTCCCCCTCCTGCGAGCGACCGGTGCCACCCTCCCCCACCCTTTCCCCTGTGCCACACAGGCTGCCCGACCGGATCCTGCTGGTGGCCTCGCTGGGCTGCACGATGACCGTGCTCGAGACCAATGCAGTGGCGGTCGCACTGCCCGGCATCGCGCGTGACCTGCATGCCGGGTTCGCGGATATCGAGTGGGTGATCAGCGCCTACATCCTGTCCTTCACTTCGCTGCTGCTGCCGGCCGGTGCCATCGCCGACCGTTGCGGCCGCCGCCGCGTGCTGCTGATCGGCATCACCGTGTTCGCCCTCACCTCATTGCTGTGCGCATTGGCGCCGACCGCATCATCGCTCTATCTCGCGCGGGCGCTGCAGGGCGTGGGTGCCGCATTCCTGTTGGCGCCATCGCTGTCGATCATCGGCCACACCTTCCACGAGGGGGTCGCCAAGGACAACGCGTGGGCATTCTGGGGCACGGCCATGGGCATGATGATGGTGCTCTCGCCGTTGATCGGTGGCGTACTGTCCACGCTATGGGGCTGGCGCGCGGTGTTCATCGCGATCCTGCCGTTCCTCGCCCTGCTCGGCTGCGGCGCGCTGCGCTGGATACCGGAATCCTCCGACAGCGTGCTCCGCCCGCTCGATCCGCCCGGCATCGCCACCTTCAGCCTGGCGATCTTCGGCATCGTGCTGTTCCTGGTGGAAGGCCTGGCGCAGGGCTGGGGCGCTGCAACGGCGTTGACCGGGCTGGCCCTGGCCTTCGCCATGGGGACCGCCTTCGTCATCGTTGAGCGGGCACGGCCGCATCCCATGGTGGACCTCGGGCTGCTGGCCAGCCCGCGCTTCGTCGGCGCGCTCATCGCCATGGTCGGCTATTCGGTCAGCGCCCAGGTGATGGCCTCGATGCTGCCGCAGTATCTGCAGAATGGCATGGGGCTGGGCGCGTTGGCCGCCGGTGTCGGCATGCTGCCCTTCGCTGTGGCGATGCTGCTGTTCCCTGCGATCGGCCGGCGGCTGGGCCGCCACCTGACGAGCCCGGCCGTGCTGGCCATCGGCCTGTCGATCACCGCCGCCGGCAACGCCGTGGCCGGCCTCGCCGCGTGGCAGCAGCAAACATGGCTTGCATTGCTCGCGATGGTTGTGATCGGTGCCGGTGGCGGCATCCTCAATGGCGAGACCTCCAAGGCCATCATCGGTGCGGCACCGCGCGACCGCGCCGGCATGGCCTCCGGCATCAGCGCCACCACGCGTTTCGTCGGCATCCTGCTGGGCTTCACCATCCTTTCCAGCGCACTGAGCCTGGGCATCCGCACCGCGTTGGCGGCGGCGGTGCCACCCGGCGACGTGCGGCCGATGGCCGATGCGATCGCCACCGGTACATTCGCTGGCTCACACACCGCGACGTTCGCACAGGCGATCTACAGCCACGGCTTCGCCAGCGCCCTGTGGACCTCGGCCATCGCCGCAGCGCTGGCCAGCCTGGCGGTGGCACTGCTGGGGAGTCGATCAGCAGACGCTATTTCCCACCATCAACGGCAATCGCAGGAGAGCAACTGATTCTCTTCCTGCTTCTGCAAAGATGGCCGGGGCAGCCGCGCTGACCCGGCCGTGGCGGCCCCGGGGAGAAGGCCGCCAGAGAGCGTCAGGCCGCCTTCATGGCGTGCTTGCGGGCGCGCATGACGTTGTGGCATTCCTGAACTTCCGGAAGTAGCTGGGTGACTTCCTGGCGCACGGCCGGCGGCAGCTCGTTGTCCTTCAGCACGTCCTTGAACGCACCAAGCAGGCGATCTTCGGATTCTTCCAGTTCGGCCACATAGCCATAATTGGTGTCGCCAAACGCGGCGCGTACCTTGCCGTAGAACTGCTGCATCGAACCGACCATGGTGCCGTGCTCGGCAGGCTTGCCGCCGCTGGCAGCAACCGAGCTGCTCAACGCCGAGACGATACGACCCTTGACACCGGCGATACGGGTGAACAATGCCGACAGCTCGGCATCCTTCACCTTGGTCGCGGCTTCTTCATAGAACGACTTGCCGTCGCGGGCGATCTCGATCAGGTCGTTGAGGCGATGTTCAATGGTGGACTGGGTGCTCATGGAGTCGCTCCTGTGTGCTCGAAAATCTGTGGGGAATGGCAGCGCGATTGCGTTGCCTTCGACCCCACTGTGGCGGGTGTGGCGTGGCTGTCGGGTGAGTACGGATTGATGTGCACGTCACCACGTTCAACGCGTGCTGACTTCTTCATGCGCAGGCGCATTTCCGTTCACGGAAAACAAGCGAACCGACGTCGATTCACCAGGGCGCGATGATGATGATCAACGCGACCAGCAGCACGATGGCCAGTACAAGCAGCAGCACATGCCTCTGCCGCCAACTGGGCTTGGGCTTTCCAGGGGTATTCACTACGCGTCTCCTTCGATCTGCAAAAGGTGCACAGGCACACTGATGCAAAGCAGCATGTGCGCGCGTAGAGATTTCGTGCAGGACCCGTGCAGGAACGCACGGAGCCAGCGCGCGACGATAACGCGTCCATAACGTAATCAGGATGTAAACGGAGTGTTAGGTTCCTTCCGATTCCGCACAGCGGAGTTTCAGATCGGTTTCCACGCAGCAATGCACGAAACCCATTCAACTGGATTTGGAGAGAGCCAAATGCATTACAAGTACACCCTGCTTTCACTGGCAGTGGGCACCGCCCTGGCTGCCACCTGGTCGCCGGCCGCACATGCCCAGGATGGCAGCGAGAAAACACCGAAGAACCTCGATCGCATCCAGGTCACCGGCTCGGCCATCCGCAGCGTCGACATCGAGACGCAGCAGCCCATCATCGCCATCACCCGCGCGATGATCGAACAGCAGGGCTTCACCACCATTGCCGACCTGCTGCAGAACCTGACCTCCACCGGCGCCCCGACCATTTCGCGTGCGCGCGCCCTGGCTTCCGGCGAGAACGTCGGCGGCTACTACGTGAACATCCGCAACCTGGGCGCCACCCGCTCGCTGGTGCTGGTCAACGGCAAGCGCCTGGGCGCCACCACCGGCGGCTACCAGGATCTCAGCCAGATCCCGATGAGCGCGGTGGAGCGCATCGATGTACTGAAGGACGGCGCCTCTGCGCTGTACGGATCGGATGCGATCGCCGGCGCGGTCAACATCATCACCCGCAAGAACTACGAAGGCCTGGAAGTGTCCGTGCAACATGGGCAGTTCAGCGAGGGCGACGGCAAGGACAGCACTTTCTCGCTGGTCACCGGCGCCCGAGGTGAACGCGGCGGCTACACGCTCGCACTGGAATACCAGAAATCGGACCCGGTGTTCGCCCGCGACCGTGAGTTCTCCCGGTACGGTGGTGCTGGCCCCAACTACCCCGGTGCGGACTGGAGCAACATCAGCCAGAACGGTTCGTGGTGCGACCCGGCCCTGTACAAGTGCAACACCGGTGATGCGGTGTTCAAGACGCTCAATCGTGGCGGCAACCCGAAGAACCCGAACGACTACCACCCGATCACGCCGTCGGAGTTCGCCAACGGCAACGAGCAGATGCACCTGCAGACCGGCATCGAGCGTCGCTCGCTGTTCCTCAGCACGGACTACGCACTGACCGAGCAGATCAAGTTCACTGCCGATATCGGCTACAACGAGCGCACCACCGACCAGCAGATTGCAGGTTACCCGTACCAGTCGACCAAGTTCGGCACGCCGCTGGACGCGGCCAGCGTGTTCAACCCCGTCGACCACAGCATTGCGTTCAATCGCCGCCTGTGGGAAGTGCCGCGCACCACCGAAAGCAAGCTGAAGTCCCTGCGCGTCGCGCCGAGCCTGTCCGGCTACTTCGAGCTGGGAAGCAAGGCGTACGACTGGGACGTCGGCGCGCTGTTCAACCGCAATGAAGTTACAAAAACAGGCCGTGGCGACATGAGCCTGATCGCTTCCCGGCAGGCATTGGGGCCCTCCTACCTCGATGCCAACGGTGTGGCCCGTTGTGGCACGGCGGCATCGCCGGTCACGGGTTGCCTGGCCTGGAATCCTTTGCTGCCGTTCGGGGTCGCGGGGGCTGGCTCTCTCTCCGATCCTGAACTGCAGCGCTTCTTGTTCCCGACGTTCAACGACACCGGCATCACCAAGACCCGCAGCTACTTCGCCAACATCTCCGGACCGGTGATCGAACTTCCCGCCGGTGACCTGTCGGTCGCCCTGGGCTACCAGTACCGCAAGGAAGAAGGCCGCTTCGTGCCCGATGCCTTCGCGCAGTCGCGGCAGAGCACGGCGCTGGGCGCCTCCACCACCGCCGGTGACTACAGCCTCAACGAGTTCTTCGCCGAAGTGAACGTACCGGTGCTGCGCGACCTGCCGTTCGCCAAGGAACTGACCGTGAACCTGGCCACGCGCTACTCCGACTACAGCAACTTCGGCAGTACCACCAATTCCAAGGCTAGCTTCGCCTGGCGTCCAATCGAAGAGCTGATGATCCGCGGCACCTTCGCCGAAGGCTTCCGCGCACCGAGCATCTCCGACCTGTACGGCGGCCTGGGTACCAGCTTCGAAACGTATGTCGACCCCTGCGGCATCGGTGCCACCAACAGCGTCAACGGCAATGCCGCCTGCAACGCCGCCGGCGTGCCGTTGGGCTACCAGCAGCTGAACCAGAGCCTGAAGCCCTGTGCCAGCTATCCGTGCGCCACTCCTGACGAGTTCACCACCGGCTCAGACCCGAAGCTGCGCCCGGAAGAGTCCAAGAGCAAGACCGTGGGCGTGGTCTGGAGCCCGCGCTGGGTCGAGGGCCTGGACATCAACCTCGACTGGTACAGCTACAAGATCACCAACATGATCATCCAGGACAGCGTCGACCGCATCCTGCGTGACTGCTACGTGCTGGGTAATGCCTCGCGTTGCGGAAGCGTCAAGCGAGCCGGTGATGGCCACATCACCAGCATGTTCTACGGCCTCGCCAACCTGGGCTCGATGGAGACCGAAGGCTGGGATCTGGGCATCCGCTATCGCCTGCCCGAGTTCTCCTTCGGCCGCATCACCATCGATCTGCAGAACAGCTACGTCTCCAAGTACGACGAGCAGAACCAGAACTCGGCCGGCGATACGATCATGATGGGCCGGATCGGCCAGCCGGGCATTTCCCGACTGCGCTCGAATCTGGGCGTGAACTGGCAGCTCGGCAACTTCAGCACCCAGTACACCGTGCGCTACTTCTCCGGCATGGTTGAAAACTGCGTGCCGAACCGGCCCTGCACCCTGCCCGACCGCTACGCCTATGGTGAACCGGATGCACTGCGCAAGGTGGGTTCGAATGCCTTCCACGACATCCAGGTCAGCTACAAGCTGCCGTGGGACGGCACGGTGGCACTAGGCTCGAACAACGTGTTCAACCACCAGGGCCCGATCATGTTCTCCAAGCCGTCCAGCTCCTTCCCCTACTACGGCGGCTTCGACATCGGCCGCACCGTGTACGTGAAGTACTCGCAGCGCTTCTGATCGACAGGTACGTGCTCGTGGCCGGCGGAAGGGGAGTCCGCCGGCCACGATGCACACAACCTCCACCCGATCTCCATCGTTCTTCGACGGAATCTCCAAGGTTCCCGTCAACACTGATGTCATGACGGCAAAGGAGCAGGACCGCATGGATCGCCACGCGCCTCGACACTGCACGCCCGTCTCCAGGTTCACCACTGAACGCGACGGTGTGGCCCGGTCCCGATCCTCCGGACGTGCCGCCGCAAGGAAAGTACGAGATGACGACGGCAGTTCGCACTGGCCTGACCGACCTGGTCACTGACGCGCAGCGGTACCTGCGCAGGATTCTCCCCGGGCTCGCCTCTGCGGTGCACCCGCTGGCTTCATCGCATGCCATTCCACGCGCGATGTCCTCGCGCTACCACCTTGCCGAGCTGATGCTGTATGGGGAAACACCTGCGATGCTTGCCGTGGCCCGCGAGCCCAGCGAGTCCAGCAGCCGCGTCATCCAGGACGTCCGCTGCCTGCGTGCTGCAGCAAATGCACTGGTCCTGTATGTCTCTCCTTATCTCACCCCCACCCAACGACGGTTCCTGGTGGAGGCCCATATCGACTTCGTGGTTCCGCATGCCCAGCTGTTCGCGCCCAGCCTGGCCATCGAGTTCCGCGACGCGCCCGATCACGAGAAGAAGGCCATCTCGTTGTTGCCCTCGGCACAGGCTGTGTTGATCCACGTACTGTTGTCGGGGCAGCCGCGATGGTGGTCTCCCCGCGAGATCAGTGCGGCCGCTGGCTACACCTCCATGACGGCATCGCGCCTCTCTGCCGAACTGGTCGAACGCGGACTGGTCGAACGCTCCAAGGGCGGCCGCGAGCGCTTCCTCACGCTGGCCGGCAACCGCCACGATGTCTGGGCCCGGGCACAACCGTTCCTGCGTTCGCCGGTGCTGAAAGAGGTTGATGTCTGCTGGGAACAGACCGCCGATGTGCTCCGCAGTGCCGGCCATCCGGCACCCGTGGCCGGTACCGATGCCCTCCTTGCCGGTCTCTCGCAGGCGGCCAGCACCACCCGCGCCCTGTACATCGAAACCTGGCGGGTACTGGGCGCACTGCCCGCGCCGGGGCCCACCTGCGCACAGAATGCCCGGTTGCAGATCTGGGCATATCCGCCCGGGTTCACCAGCATCGACGATGCGGTTGACCCGTTGTCGCTGTATCTCAGCCTGCAGGGCAAGCGAGGTCACGATGTGGATGCACTGGAGTTGCGGGTGCAGCAGGCATTGTGCGGATCGATGCACGATTCTTGATCACGACACTACGCCTGCGCTGCTGCGCGCTTGGCAGCGTATTCGGCGAACACCACGCCGCCGACAGCCAACAGGCCACCGCCCAGTACCCATCCAGTGAGCGACTCCCCCAGCAGCATCACCGCCAACGCAGCGGTGACGATCGGCACCAGATTGAAGAAGCCGGAAACACGCGCTGCGCCCAGCCGGGAAAGGCCGGTCATCCAGGTCAGCGGTGCGAGAATGGATGCACAGACCGCCGCGAAGCCGATGCAACCGACCGCCGTCAGGTTGTCCACCCCGGCCCCGAACAGCAGCTGTAGTGGCAGCAGGATCAGCGATGCGGCCGTGGCCTGAAGGAACAGCGACTCCAGCACCGACAGCGGAATCTTCCAGCGCTGCATCAGCACGTTGTAGGCGGCGAAGGCCAACGCGCCGACCAGCATGATCGCATCACCGCGATTCAGGCCCCGCGTAGCCAACCGCGCCAGGTCGCCCTGGGACACCACCGCGACCACGCCGATGCTGGAGATCACCGCTCCGAGGATGGCGGTGCCACGCACCGGATGGCCCATGAATACACGTGACAGCGCCAGCGCGATCAGTGGAATCAGGGCCTGGATCACCCCCATGTTGGTGGCCGAGGTGAAGTGTGCCGCGTAGTAAGCCAGGCACTGGTACATCACGCCACCCAGGCAACCCAGCACCAGGAAGCGGCCGAGATTTGCACGCACGGTTGGCAGGTTTCCGCGCAGACGTGGCAGGGCAAACGGCAACAGAAGGACGGCCGCCACCAGCCAGCGGAAGAAGCCGATGTCGATCGGGCCCACTGAACCGGAGGCAAGCTTGGTGACGATGGTGTTTGCGCCCCACAACAGGCACGCAAGGATAGGAAGGAGATAGTTCAAGGCGGCGGCTGTACGCAGGGGAATGACCAGCGTACGCTTGGCGCATATCGAGGACATCCCGAAAATGCGCCATTCCACCCCTCGCTTGCGGCAACCTCTTGAGCCGGTCCCCACTTTCCTCCAGCTGCCCGGCCCAATCTACTTCCGGCAGGGCTCGATGGAGCCCACCAACTGGGGCACGCACAGTCATCCCTGGGGACAGTTCAACTTCGTCGCGCAGGGCGTGATGGAGATGAAGATCGATGGTGAGTGGATGGTATCTCCACCCCACTACGCCATCTGGATTCCACCCGGCATGGCCCACTACTCGCGCAATCGATCGCAGCTGGCCTATCGCTCGGCCTATCTGTCGGCAGCACTGTCACGTCGGCTGCCAACGCGTTGCAGTGCGCTGGAAGTCAGCCCGTTGCTGCGTGAACTGCTGCATGAGCTGGCACGGCAGGGGGTTGCCGATCCGCAGACACCGGCCCAGCGGCGCATGGCCGCGGTGGTGATCGATCAGATCGTCAATGCCGCGGTGCTGCCAAGTTTCCTGCCGATCGCCAGCAGCGCTGCACTGAAGCAGGTGATGGCGTACATGGAGAAACGCCTGTCGGCGGCCGAATCGGTTGCCGAGGTCGCGCAGCGCCATCACATGAGCGTGCGCAAGCTGGAGCGCCTGGCACGCAGCGAACTGGGCATGTCGCTTGGCGACTGGCGTGGGCGGGTGAAGTTCGTGCGCGCCACGGAGGCGTTGTGCACACGCCGGCCGATCAGCCGGATCGCCGAAGAGCTGGGTTACTCCGGCGTCAGCGCCTTCGCCGAGATGTTCAAGCGGCACGCGCAGTGCACGCCGGATCAGTACCGGAAGCTGCATCGGGCAGAGTGAGGGCGAGTTAGATAGCGGCCAGCAGGTCCACGAGCAGCTTCGGCAGCAACAACGCCGCCGCAACGCTGGCCAACAGGATCAGCAACACCTTGGCTGTCAATGGACGACGGCGCGGATTGCTGAAATGCAGGTTCAGATCGCGCAGTTCATCCCGCAGCGCCTGCCGCATACCTGCGCTTTGTGCACCGGATTCGACCAGCTGCCGTTCAAGCGCCTGCAGGCGCTTCATCAGCTCACGCGGCGGAGTAGCCCGGATGATCTGCTCTGATTCAGCGCCTGCAGCCGGCGCGCCTGCGGCATCAGCGCTGCCACGAGATCATCCGGCGGAAGCCATGAGACCTGTCGCCGGGCTTCCGCATCCATCTCAGCCTGTAGCAGATCGCGTTGCTGCCGCAGTTCGGCCTGGGAGGTGCGGCGCTGCCACATGGGGAGGGCACAGGGTTGATGGGTAGCGGGCAGTGTATCGCCCGGCGTCCCGGAATGGCTGTCGATTTCCCGCCCCGTCGTTCGTCGGAACAGGAAAGGCGGGCCCTTCGGCCCGAAGGAGTACCCCGATGTGCCCCATCCTCACCGCCTTCGCCACCTCCCCGGACCGCGGCCAGGGCCTGGCCCGTGACATGCGCGTGCGCTGGGCCCTCGAAGAGCTGGGTGTGTCCTATGACGTGCAGCTGCTCACCTTCGCCGAGATGAAGCAGCCCGCGCATCTGGCACGGAGTCCCTTCGGACAGATTCCCACCTGGCAGGAAGGACATCGGGTCCTGTTCGAATCCGGCGCGATCATCCTGCACCTGGCCGAGCAGCATCCCGGTCTGTTGCCGACCGATCCGGATGCGGGCATGCGCGCCATCATGTGGGTGTTTGCCGCGCTGAACACGGTGGAGCCGCCGATTGTCGAACGCTCGATGGCCTGGGTGCTGGAGCGCGAGCAGCCCTGGTACGCGCAGCGCCTGCCGATGCTCGATGAGCGTGTGCGTATGCGGCTGGCGCAGCTGTCAGCGTGGCTGGGCAAAGCCCTGTGGCTTGACGGTGACTTCAGCGTGGGCGACCTGATGATGGTCTCGGTGCTGCTGCGCCTGAAGAGCAGCGGCCTCCTCGACGAGCACCCGCAGGTGGTCGCCTATGTGGCCCGTGCAACGCAGCGCCCCGCCTACCAGCGTGCGTTTGCCGCGCAGCTGGCAGTGTTCCAGAACGCCTGACGCTACGCCCCGTGGGCAGGCCTCAGTGCAGACTGCGCCGGCACGCCGCCTGTACCAGCATCAGCTGCGCCACCAGGATCAGCATCGCGCAGCCCGACAGCAGCCAGGGGTCGATGTACCACTGTTCATTGAAGCTGAAATTGCCGGCGGAAATGCGCTTCCAGCCGTTGAAGTGCTGCATCGCCGCCACCACGAACGCGAAACCGCCCGTGGTGTATGAAAGCCAAGGCACGATAAGCCCGCCGGGCCGCGCGAACAGCACCAACAGGCCCAACAGCCCGATACCCGTGCGCTGCACCCGGCAGTATGGGCAGACGTAGGCCACCCCACTCCATTCCACCGACCAGGCCAGCAGACTGATCAGCACGGCTGCGGCGCCTGCGGCGTACAGGATCTTGGGCGCAATCGTCATGCTGCCGTTATGTTGCATGCGTGCTCTCGCTCTGTGCAGACCCTGGCAGGTTAACAGCGTGGCCTGGTCAATCCTTCTTGAAGACCGTGCGCTTGCCGATTGGGCTGCTCTTGCGCGCCGTCGGCCGGGCCAGGCCGGGAATCAGGAAATCGGTCACCTTGTGGCCCTTCTGCACCTTGGACGCCAGCCAGCGTGGCATGCGCCCGCGGCCGGACCAGGTCAGGCGCTTGTACTCCGGGTCGCGGTACTTGGCCGCCACCTTTCCGGTTCTACGCCTCGCGGGCTTGCGGCTGGGTGCGGCGTCTTCGACGGCTTCTTCGCCGAAGAGCTCTTCGAGCGTATAGCCGGCTTCGGCCGCTGCGGCCTTCAACATGCGCCGCACCGCACTGGCCGGACGGCGGTTGGAAATCAGTTGTCTGCGCTGTTCAGCGGCAACCACCAAGGCACCCAGTTCCCGAAGGCTGAGCGATTCAATATTTATCTTCATGGCCGGAAAGGTCCACTGCGGCATGGCCATCTGTCAAGACGCCCTATCTGGTTGTATGCACAGGCTTCACCGGCACTGGGCTCCGATCGGCCTCGCCAGCCCCTGAGGACATCCACATGAGCCACTCATCGCATTCGCTTGCCTACCTGCTAGCGCGCATCCTGCTGATGTCATTGTTCCTGGTCTCCGGGTTGGGCAAGCTCGGTGATCTCAGCGGCACCCAGGGCTATATGGAAGCGATGGGGGTGTCGGGCATCCTGCTGTGGCCAACCATCGTTTTCGAGATCGGCAGCGGGCTGTGCATCCTGCTCGGCTTCCAGACCCGGCTGGTGTCGATCGTGCTGGTGGGCTTCAGCCTGGTCACCGCGTTCATCTTCCACCACAACTTCGCCGACCAGACCCAGCAGATCATGTTTCTGAAGAACCTGGGGCTGGCCGGTGGCTTCCTGCTGCTGGCCTGTACCGGCGCCGGGCGCTATAGCATTGATGGCAGGGGACGGCGCGGGTAAGCGTCCGTCCGTGGTCTGCACGCGCTGGCGGAAAGGTTCGGCCTCCGGCGCCAGCGTGTGGATCAGCTTGCCTTGCTCGCCCAGCCCGGAAACTGGCCCAAAGGCTGAGCCAGACGACCAAGACCGACCGCTTGGATACCTATGCACTGGCGCCGACGGCCCCACAGGTGAAGTCGCTCTCCTATCAGCCGCTGGAACCCTGGTAGCAGAAACTGCGTGAGTTTGTGCACGCTCGGCGACTGCAAGCGCTGGCCGAACGCTTGGGAAGGCAGATAGCCGAGCAGGTCGCCCAACAGTCCCAACTCGCCGTGTTCAAGGCGATGACGGGCGCCGGACCTGTGCTGCAGGTGGCCCTGGCCAAGCACCTGCCTGAGCTGGACAAGATCAGTGGAAGGCCATCGCCAGCTAGGTCGGTGTAACCCTGATATCCCGCGCCAGCGGAGCGGTACGCAAAAAACGAAGCATCCACGGCGGCAGAGCCGAGATCCGTCAGGTACTTTACATGGTCAGCATTTCGACACTGCACCACAAACCTCGATTGCATGACTTTTACCGATCGCTGCGTGCCCGCGGCAAGGAAGCCAAAGTCGCCATCGTGGCGGTGATACGGAAGATGCTGATGACCCTCAGCACCGCCGTGCGTGGCGCTGAAAGCGGACCGGATCTTGAAGCCAGCCAGGGCGGACATCCTGAGGCTGCCGGCCATCGGCAGGCACTACTATGCCTGTCTGCCGGAGAGCCCCAAGCCCCTCCGGCGACACGGTTGCTCCATGCTTCGCTTCCCTTGCGGCAACCCCTCGGTTCTCATCCTTGCCAAACGTGGAACCAGGCTGCCAGCGTCAACTTGTGCATCGCAGAGGCCGCTGCAGCACATTCAACGACAGGCAAGTGAATGCAACAGCATGTTTCAGCCGGTAGTGGAGATGAAACTGGATACACCGATGTGTCGCCATGCGCAGACCAAAGACGCTGTCACCACCGAGTGACAGCGTCCCACTTCGGGCTTGCCCTCCCAGCTACAGCCGTGGATTTATGCACGTCAGTGCACTACCACTTGGCACGGAAGCCCAGCGTAGCGCTCAGGGAATAGCTGTCGGCAAAACTGCTCAGGCTGGTATTGACGAGGCCCTCGCCATAGAACGAGTACTTGCCGTCATTCCAACTGTAAGAGCCACCAATGCCCACGCCGCCGCCCAAGCCATTCACTCCATTCTTCAGCGTCACATCGTCGAGCTTGACCCGGGTTTCGCCGAGGAGCTCATGGCTGAGGTTGGCAATTCCGTACACATGCGAGCGGTATGTCACACCATTGGCACTCTGCCAACTAGCCTCCTGGGCCAATGCAAGGCCGAGCCTCCCCTCCAGGCTTTCTCCCTTGTCAAGACTTACGGCCGAGCCGAAGGGGTCGTTGAAGTCATCGAACTTCACGCTGGAATAGACCAGCTGCGCCTGCGGTGTAAGCGACCATTCCGGCGTCAGGGCAAACCGCTTGCCGGCCTCCATCGATAGCGCATAGCCGAAGGCCTTGCGACTGTCGCCCAGCGGGCGACCACCACCATCATAGTTCAGATCGCTGCTGTACCAGGTCGCCCGCCCCTGCGCATCCACATAGGCACCATTATCGCCATACCAAGTCAGCGAGCCACCGAAACCATAGCCGACCGTACGAATGCTACCGCCGCCGTTGATTGCGTCATAGGCCGACAAAGTCGCTGCTCTGCCATTGACATAGTGAGCGTTCATGCCGCCAATCAGCGTGCCACCCGCGCTCTCCGACAGCAGTCCATCAATGCCCGCCTGTAGAGTGAAGGCGTCCTGCTTGTAGTCGACACCGGTGGTGGAGCGGCCCGTGTCCATACGGCGATGCGCACCTTCGATGCGCCCCCATACGCCGTTGCCCTCCGCGCCGGCACCGACCGTCTGGGTGCTGGTCCCCGACCACATCCGGTTGCCAACACGCTGCTGCAACGTCGGCACACCATTGAGCCCCAACAAGGCCTGCGGATAGCTCTCGTAGACCGATGCGCCCGGTTGATACCGAGGCCTTACCGGTTCAGTCGGCGTCACTCGGCCCGCAGGATCCATCTGCGAGCGCAGGTACCAGTCTCCACCGGTGGATGTCGCAACATCGTCCTGGTGCAGCGTATAGGCATAAGCACCCGCCACCACGGCACTGTTGCCATCCTTCGTCCTGTAGTCGCCCAGCAACGAGAAAGTTCCATTGGATGCGCCTGCAACTTCGATGACCTTGATACCATCTACCGTCGGCGCACCCGCGCCACCCGCGTTGCGCACCTGGACCAGGCCAGAGCCACTGGTGCCACCATTGATGATCAGGCGGTCCGTGGGCGAATCATCACCGCCCAGCACAGTATCGAGCGCAACCACGCCGCCGTCGCTCACATACTCGCCATCGATCACGGTTCGATCACCGGCAGTATCGTTCTCCATCGTCAACCGTCCCGCATTGGAGAAGCTACCGATGCCGCTGAAAGTTGTCGTTGTCGTCCTGTCCCCAAGCGCAGCCACGATCGTGCCACCGGCCTCGTTCGAGATCCGGTTGTTTGCAACGTCAAAGCCGAAATCATTTGTACTCCCTGCCGTGTTCCAGACACCGCCCATCCTGTTGGTGAACGCATTACCAGGACCTGCAAGAACCACAGTACCCAGCACAACGCCGGAATTGACGACGGATACCGACAGCAGATTGCTGCGCGCAGATTTATTGAACACCTCTTCGGCAAGGGATGTAATCACCGTCGCGTCCGAGTCTCCGGAGCTGTTCTGGAGCGTGCCTGCGTTGCTGATTTGCGCCATCTTCTGCGTATCTGCGAACAGCCTGATCGCCTCAACGCCACCCTGCACCACACTGCCTTCCTTGACATTGATTCGGGTATCCCCGGCGGCGGAAGTGTCTTCCAGGCTACCTACGAATATCCCCGTTTCTGTTGCAGTCAGAATCCCGCTGGTGGTTATATTGGCCGCACCACGATTGCCGATGGATTGCAGAAAAATCGCTGAAACTGGCGATGCCGAGGAACCGCTGGCAACTCCTGCCACGGTGATGTCGCCATCAGCCGTCACGTTCACACCACCAACGGTGTCGCTTGATGACGGAGCAGCCCCCCCCAAACCCGACCGGCCCCACAGTCCTAGTTGGTTGAGACCGGAGGCCACTCCTATGCCAAATGTTTCCGCGCTGATACTCCCACTGGTCTTAATGTCGACGTTACGCGAACGAAGAACCGCAATACCAATAGACCCTCGCACCTCGTTCTTGCTGCTTGACGTCATCAATCGGCCATTGGCATTGATATTTACGTCACCTCCCACAGCAGCGATGCCTGCCACCCCTTCAGAAGGCCGCCCTGTCCCCGTCACCAATACGTCGCCATTGGCGTTGATGACGTTTTTTCCATCTCCACTTCTAACTTGTGCAAATATCCCGCTACCCCGTGCGATGACCTCACCGTTGGTGGTAACCGTCGCATTACCCATTTTACTATAGGCAATGACACCTCGCTCATTTGAGCTGATGACACCGTTAGCGGTGACCGTTGCGTCGCCAGTCCCTTGATTATTGGCATAGATGCCACTACCGATGTAAGTGCCAGCACGCGCCGTCGCAGTGACTGCCCCGGTCTCGATACGGATATCCGTACCACCATAGTTTTCAGCTCTGATGCCTGTGCCACCTACAAGCGGCCCGGTCGCGTTGATACCAATGCCGCCAGCCCCACGGTTGATCGCCTCAATGGCGGTGCCTGCTGAACCGGCCGAAATGGACCCGTTGGTGAAGACAGTGATGCCTTGGCCGCCTTGGTTGGTTGGCGTGCCGGCCCTCAGAGTCAGCGCAGTGCCAGAGTCCGCGTTGATCATTGAGGAATGCTGGTCATTGTAGGAAAGCGCAGCGTCTCCGACGACAACAATGCCGTCGCCGGTAGGCGTCGAAATGCTGAAGTCGTCCGTCGTGGTGAGCGTGGCACCGGGCGCGATGATTGACTGGGTGATTGTCGTTGCGCCAGAGCAGTTGTACTGGCTTGCCGATGTAAGGAAACACGCCGCCTGTGCGGCATTGGGCAACAGCCCAGCACCCAAAGCGGCGCCGAGGCCAAGGATGGGAACCAGCCTGAACACCTCTGAATTGGCAGCAAGCGCCTGACTGCCGGCCTTTGTAGGGTGAACAGCTTTGGCAAGCCAAGGCCGCTGCACAGAAAGATACTTCATTATCAAATTCACCTTGAGAGAGGATCACACCATCAGCAGGGCATCCTGCTTCCCACAGGAATCCAACCGCACCCGGGCATCTCGTTCGTGCTTTGCCTCCAAGCCACCTGTGGCTGGCGGCTTTCCAAGCGTGAGCGCCGGTCGATGCTTTGCGGGAGATAACCTATGAGCGATGCCGAGGGAGCTGCCTCCAGCGGAGGCACATACTGGAGCAGCGACCGGAACACTAGTTCCAACCCACCCTGTGATGCAAGTCTCAAAATTAAGTAAAATAAACTACATTGTTACATTGATGACCATGTAATTTTTGTCCGGCAGCCGGCGCGCGTATGCTTGCACTGATCAAATCGACATATAGAGTGCTCGATAATGGAATTGATCCATCGCCAGCATCGAGTCCAGGAAATTTACTCCGGGACTTTTTACGAGATCACAGTGGACCAATGGGGCGAGCGGTATGAAGTATTTGAGGTTTGCGTTGGCAATATGATGCCAATTGCAGGGATTGGCCGCAGTTTCTTGACGCTGGCTATCGCCCTCAGCGCTGGCCATGCATTGGCACGTCTTGTAATCGATGGCTGACAGATAAATATGCCCTCTTCAGTCCTTGCCAAGACAACCTCCCATTCACTATTTGCATATCAAACTCGAGGCAGTGCGCCTCCCAGCATGTCATCCAACGTGCGCCGGCCAGAAGGGTTGATCAGATCGCTCCGCCCGTCGCGGATGTTGCTCGTGATGTGCCATACATCAAGGCGGAGCTATCAGGCATGCGCATACCAGATACCGGCTCCAAGCGCAGCCCACCAGATCTGAGAAAGAACCCTCCATCATTCATTGTTTCGCGCACCGGCGAGCGCCTGATGCACCGCTGCTGGCACAGCAAACCTGGTCCGAATGAAGGCCCTTCTGCGGCGATAACCAGGAGCCCATACAATGGTCCCGCAGCATGGCTCCTGCGGCGTCGGCTCCAACAGGAAGAGGCTTGATTACTGCCCCGCCAATACCGCATACCGCATACCGCATACCGCATACATGTTTACCCCGGGAAGAATTATCCGGGACCAAGATTTTCCGGCCATTCGCAAGCACCTTGAAATGAGCAGCCGTATTGCTGCCTATCCACAACCCACTGGCATCTATCACACCATTGAGGACGGGCCCACTTCCGTCGGCACAGATTCTCCAGATCACTCTGGCATGCAGCAAAGTTCGGGGGGGGGGGGCGTCCGCCGCGCAGTGACAGGCATCCTGGTTGACAACGGACAGAATCACCCAAACGGGCTCGAGAGTCCGCAGGATCAAAGCGTACATTGCACCTTTCCCTGCGAACTCCGCCAGGCCATTTGCCTAGAGCAATGCCGAGCACACCGCCGGCTCACTTGCTAGCCGCCGCTTTATGGTCATAGCTGTTTGCATCACCCAACAGGCCCTGTGCAATCAACCCCACCTCCACGATCGTCGCGCTCGACGCATCATTGAATATCTCGCGGAAGTGTTCATCCATCACTGCAGGCTCGCTTTCCAGAGCCCTCTTTATCTGCTCATCCGCTACGTCAAGAAGATCGACCAGGGCCTGCACGGGATGGTCATGGTTGCGTTTGGCATCAGCAAGAAGCGCTCCCATGATGACCGTCATGGCAGCCAACCTGCCTGATACCGACAGCGCCTCTTCGCTGCTCATGTTCATTTTCCAATCCGGGCTGATGAAAGAAAACAGGGGGAGAGGGCCAATCCCGCGCCCTCTCCCCGGCCTCAGGCCTGCCTCAGAACTGCACCGACCAGCGGGCGTTGACGCTGTGGTCGCGGCTGTCCTCGCCGAACTGACCGCTGTAGCCCAGCTCCAACTGCTGGCGCGCAGTCAACCACGCTGACAGCCCCAGTTCGGCCACCACCGCACGATCAGCAACCGGCGCACCACTGATAGTGAAGGCATCGCCGGCATCGAACGCCAGCTGCGCCAGCGGGTTGCGATCACCGAAACTGCGTCGGTAGCCCACGCCGCCGCGCACGTGCAGCCAGCTATCCTGCTGGAACGCGGCCTTCAGCCCCTTGTCAAAGCGCAGGCCAGCGGTGGCCACCGTCGTGCGGGTATCTTCCGCCTGCCCGCGCAACGCCGCCGCACCGCCCTGCTCGCGCACCTCATCCATATCAACCTGCACCTGCGCCACCTGCAGGTAGGGCTCCAGCCCGGACTCACGATCACCGAAGCGGTAGCCGGCCTCGATGAACGCCTGGCGGCTGTTCGCATCATAGCGGGCACTCAGCGTATCGCTGAAGCCAGCAAAGGCCACTTCACGCGTGCTGTTGATCTTGTGCCGGCTGAAGGCCAGCCCACCACGCAGACCGAAACCGCCCCAGGTATGGCCGGCATACAGGCCCAGGTGGGTGTTGGTGATCTTCGATCTGGCCTGCCGCCCCTGCGCCTGCTTGAGGTCGGTGCGACCGGTGCCGCCCAGCACACCCAACTGCCAGCCGCCCACACCATGGTCCAGGCCCACCAGCAGGCCAGTGACATTGCTCTCGGTACGGCTGGCATTGCCGTCGCCATCAAGCTTGCCATTGCCACCTAGCGCCTGCACCCAGGCGCCAGTGCCGCTGGACTGCCCTTCTCCCGGCGCCAGGCCGGCATTAGTTCGGCTCAGGGCCACATCACGCACGTAGCGGCCGTTCTCCACCAGCACCGAGACCGTGCTGGCATGCAGCTCGCCGCTCAGGCCATCCAGTGCCGCACCGGCCTGTTGCGGGAACAGCTGGGTCAACGGCCGGGGCAGGCCCTGGTTGATCGCCAGGGCGTCGGCCACCTCGGCCACCGCACGCTGGTTGGGCGTGCTGGCAGCGCTGGCCAGCAGCGCGCCGCGTGCCACATCAATGCGCGCTCCGTTGGCCGCATAGGCCACGCTGAACTGCAGGAATGGCGAGAACGCGCTGAAGTCAGTCTTGGCGAACTGCCCCTGCACCCCCCCATCCGCCTGCAGGACATTGAACTGCTCGCCCAGGTAGTACACACCAGGCTCAGGAAGCGCAGCCAAGGTGCCGTCCAGTGTTGCCGTCCCGGTGACACGCAGCAAGTCACTGCGCTTGCCAGAGGCCAACTCGGCCGCATAGACACCTGTGGCCGTCTGCACATAGTTGCCATCGATGGTGAGGGTGCCGACGGAGTTGCCCGGCTCGACGATGCCTTCAACGCGCACATCGCCCACCAGGGTGCCGGCGCCACTCAACCGCCCCTGTGCACCGATCAGCGTATTGCCGGTCATGGTGCCGTTAACAACCGACGAACCGCTGTCGACCTGAAGGTCGGCGCCCGACAACGTGCCTGTCGTATTAATGTTCAACACACCACCGTCGACCAGTGTCGTGCTGGCGACCTGGTTCTCCGCCGACAGGGTCAGCACACCTTTGCTGACCTGGAACCCTTCAATCGAGTTGTTGCCCCGCAGCTCCAGTTGACCAGCCCCACTAAGAATCAGGCGCCCCCGATCACTTTCACGGGCCGAGAGGACAACGCCATTGACCAGATCGTTGGACCACACATCGCTTTCGCCCTGAAGATCGACGCGCCAATCACGCAGCAGACCGCCAGGACCGTTCATCGCCGCCTCCATATCAGGCCGCCCCCAGCCGTGCTCTTCGTCAACACCCGGTTCACCTATGTCCTGGGACGTTGTCAAGATCACATCTCGGGCCTGCTCTCCGGACAGATACTTGAAGCGCTCCATGACCAGCGCCAACGCCCCGGAAACCACCGGGGCGGCCATCGAGGTTCCGCTCGCATAAAGATAGCCTCCAGAATCCACCTCAGAGTACTCCCCTATAATTCGATAATACTCATCAGCAAAGGCTCTCGCAAATTCCGACCGCTCCAGCATGTATTCCACATCCGAACTATCACCAGGATTCTTGCTGCCAACCATCCCAGCTGTTCGTAAAAAAATCAGAGCTTCAAGAGCATTAAAACCAACAGAGTCATCAATCAACTTCTTGCCCTCCGAATCCATCTTCTCGAGATTCGTGGGAGAAGTAAGGGCGCCCAGCATTGCATATATTGCAAACAATCGCGCAGTAGTCACCGGGTCATCACTTTGCAATGGATCAAGGCTTTGGGCGAGCGGATTACCTGGATCATTTACAAAAGCACCCAGCGACTCCGTCGAATACAAATCCACATACTCCGGAAAATACGACCTCATACTCTCAATGAACGCAATCGCATTTTCACGACTGATGATTCGTTTGGCGCCGGTTGAGCGAACATCTACACCCGGTGCACTGACACACCAATAGCGGGCATTGCCACAGGCCTGCGAAAATTCAGCAAGCTTTCCGTCTTCCCCTAATGCAGCCACTGCCAGCCAGGTGGACTCCAATTCCGGAAATGCCATTGGCAACGAGGCAGTCGGAGTGGCATGAATCACCATGCCTTGTGCAGCATTGGAGCTGTTGCCGGCAGCAAAAATCGAAACAATCCCGGCTGCCGAAGCAGATCGATATACCTCAAGATCATCAGTTCCCGTATACCCTGAAGTAAGTTGTGAAATATACTCCCCTGCCTCACGATCATAAAGAGGAGATCCACCATCACTGAGCCTTGACCAACCACCGCCCCAGCTGTTGTTTATAATCCTTACCCCCTGTGCTATCAGCCCTTGATACGCGGGCACCGCAGCGGGCAACTGAATAAATTCACCATTACCAAACTTGGAATTAATTACCCGGGATGTACCGTACCCCCCTGTCCCTCCCGCGAGATAATGTGATGCACTGAAGATATCGGCCCCCCAAGCCACGCCGTGGGTACCTTGGTCATTTCGCGACGCCCCAATAATTCCGGCCACGTGCGTTCCGTGCCAATTCTCATCGTAGTTCCCAATCGATGTGTGTCCATCGAATCTCCCGAACTCATAAACCCCTGCGTCACTTGGCACCTTCATCGCCTCGCGCGTGTCAACCAGATGCAATCTGTCGCCGAACTCGCGCTCACGCCACGTATCGGCATCAACACCACTGTCCAGAACGCCTACCTTGACACCGGCCCCACTGTAGCCAAGGGCATAGGCATACTCCGCTCCAATGGCCGCTTTGCTCCAGTCCGCATTGAACTCTTCAGTGCGCCAGCTGGCCGGATCACCTGGCACACCAGCGACCGTCGCCGTGTTGGTGGTGGCAGCGGCAATACGAGGCGTATTGGCGCCTGCCACAGCAACGGCGGGCGTCGAATGCGCCCACGCTGCCGCTTGCAGGCTCCTCTGCTGTCGAAGCTCATCAAGGGGGTCCGCTGCCATGGCAGGCAGTGACGCTGCGACCATCAGCGCGCCTACTACCGCAAGCGCCAAGGGACGGGGAGTTAAAGTACGACGCGGATGAGACACTACTGAATGATTCATGTAGACCTGCCCTCTATCGTTGAAAAGCGGATTCACTCTTGGCTCCCCAGCCTGGAACACGGCCATCTACACCCGCTGTCACCAAGAACGCGGTCATCTAACTTCAATGGTCGTGTGTTATAGGAACGGCCCCATGCGACGCTCACCCTACAGTCGATTAATTAATGAGTTCACATTCATGATGATCGAACAGCATCCGATATGACCTGGCCTTCACGGCGGAGACGGGTAATCGCTAGCCTGGTTGGCCTGACCTTAGCCGTAAGGGGCGTTGAGTTCCTGAGACGAGTGCGTGCGACAAGGGGATGCCGCTCGGTGGGCCACGATGTCGTGGACATGACCTTGATCAAGCGCACGCTCATCTACGCGTCACGACGGACCACGAAGACCTTTTCACCTTTCGCACCCAGCTTCCCGATTGTCGCGACCGCGCCCAGTAACGGAATCACCGCTGCAGCCGATAGCGCCGCGGCTCCATACTGGCCACGCGCCAGCCAGGTGGCGACATTGACCACATCCAAGGGTTCACCGAACACGGGGACCAAACCAGCATATCCAGCCTGGTCTGCCTACTGGGATCTGCTGGACGTCCGTCATCCAGCGGAGTTGCAAGGGGATGCGCCGCTGAAGCGGCTATGGTCTGCCATCCAGAGCGCGATCTTCGACGAGTGGGTGTTGGCTCTGGGCCGCCATGTTCGCCGGCGAAGCCCCAATCAGCCCTTGCGTCGTTTGGAGGGGCAAGCAGGCCTGCAAGCCGTAGCTGCCATGGTGGTCATACTTAGAGAAGCTCACGAGGCAGGCCATCGCTTGCGCGCTTTCAAGATCGGGCGCTCGCTACACCTCACTCTGTTGGGTTCTACCCCGATATCACGGACGGTTCTAAAAGAGCCGCAACCTTCTGATCCTGCCTGGCGACCCTTCGCCGCAT
>NZ_JBWKOO010000005.1:50918-258414 GCF_059416125.1 Stenotrophomonas sp. GW821-FHT09E08 | reverse complement strand
GCGTGACTTTGCCAAGCTCAAAGGTGCCGGCCCGGTGTTGATGGCAACCCTGGCCTGCGAGCTCCCGGAGCTGGGCAGGCTCAGCGGGAAAGCCATCTCGGCCTTGGTAGGGGTTGCCCCCATGAACCGCGAAAGCGGCACCTGGAAAGGGAGACGGAGCATCAGCGGTGGCCGCGCCGTTGTACGCGAAGCGCTCTACATGGCGGCGCTGACGGCCAAACGCTATGAGCCTCGGCTCAAGGAATTTTTTGAATCCCTCGTCAAGCAGGGCAAGGTGGCTTTGGTCGCGGTGATGCGCAAGATGCTGGTGATCCTCAACGCCCGCAAAAGGGATGCGGAGGCCCAGATGGCCCCCGCCTGACAAGACAGTTGCTACAGCAGGCTGTGCAGGGAATTGTCGAAGGCGGGGTGGGTCCGGTTGCGGGGGCGTGAGCGCCATGGATGGCGCGACCGAGGCTACATGGATGTACTTGCGCCGTCCCCCGCAACCGGACCCACTCCGCCACCCCACAGGAGCCCAGCTTTCGCTTCTGCTGTTGCTTCGGCCGTTGCCTCTGCGGGTGCCGGGCGCAGCCCGGCCGTGCGTACCCTCACCGCCCGTGCGGGTCGGGCCGGTGATGCACGTACTCGACCACGGTGCCATCAGGATGCACCGCGTTGAATGCCGCCCCGGTGGGCACCACCTGCAACGGGAAGATGATCTCGGCGCCGGCCGCCACCAGCTTGTCGTGATAGGGCCGAACGTCGTCGACCAGCAGCGTCCCCGTGGTCGAAGTGAACGGCGCCAGCGCCTCATCGCACCCTTCGATCAGCAGGAATGCACCGACCATCGCCAGGCGCAGGCCGGCATCGGGAAACGGAAAGCCCGCATCGGCCACCACGCCCTGCAGCTGCTCGTAGAAGGCCACGCTGCGCTCCAGCTCGCCCGGGGCAACGAATACCCGGATCAGCACGCGGGGACTGCGCTGGCTGGAGGTATCACAGCGGTCGCGCCAGAGGTGATCGAAGTCGCGGTGTATGTTCATGGGCGGGGTTCAGGGCCGGTGACAACCCATTATCGGCAGCCCCGCGCGGCGCGCTGATGACTGCCGGTGATGGCCTGATAACCGACCGTCGCGGTCGCCCTGTGACTTAGGTCCTGTTGACAGGTGTGAACGCCCTCGCACAATCTTCACATGATTGGGTCGCCCTGCGCGGCCCGGACAGGCAGGTTGTCACGCCGGGAGGAGGGTCCCAGGCGCAGACCGGCCCGTCCTTCGGCCTGCGGGACGTTGCCTGGCAACCCCTGCGCGGCATGAACGCTGCACCCTTCGGCGGCACTTTCCCTGGACCGATTGCCTTGGCAACGGAATTACGCCTGCCGATGAAAACGTTTACAAAGCCGCTTGCACTGTCCCTGGCCCTGTCTGCCGCACTGGCCGCCCCGGCCTGGGCCGACCCAGCCGCGTTCACTGTGTTGACCCTGGAACAGGCCCCGACCGCCGAGGCGATGCCGGCCCTGGCCGCCCAGCTGAAGACCCTGCAGGTGGACGCGGTGAGCGTGCGCCAGGTGCAGCGTGGCATCGGCCAGGTCGATCCGCTGCAGCTGTTGGCCGATGGGCTGGGCTATGAGTACCGCTTCATTTCCACCGGCAAGGATGACGGCCAGACCCAGCACGGGCAGGCGGTACTGACCCGGCTGCCGATCGCGGCCGAATCCGGTCCCGACCAGCCGGGCCTGAACTACCTGCGCCTGGACGATGGCCGCCACACCGTAGCCGTCTACACCGATGCTGGTGCAGGCGCCGCACAGCTTCCGGCACTGGTCACGCGTTCGCGGCTGGGCGCACCGGCGGTGCTGCTCGGCGCGGTGGCCGGTGAATCGGCCAAGGCCGCAGGCTTCGATCCGGCGCGTGTCGCGTTGGAGGCCGATGCCAGCTACTTCAGCGATGGTTTCCAAGGCGCCAGCAGCGTGCCGTTCAAGGTGGAAGGCAGCGCCCTGCGTGCCACGTTGCTGACCCTGGCCTATGCCGCAGACAAGGGGGGTGAACGGCCATGGATGGACACTGCGCTCACCGCCGACGCGCGCGCTGCGCTGCTGCTGAAGGTGATGACCGAAGACGAGAAGTTCCAGATGCTGCACAGCTACTTCGGGCTGGGCAAGGATGGCGGCAAGCTGCCGGAAGGTGCGGTGGGTTCGGCCGGCTTCGTGCCGGAAGTAGCGCGCCTGGGCATTCCGTCGCAGCAGTCGGCCGATGCTGGCGTCGGCGTGACCAATCCGGGTGGCATCCGCCCGGGTGATTTCGCCACGGCAATGCCGTCGGGCCCGTCCACCGCCTCCACCTGGAACCGTGCGGTTGCCTTTGCCGGTGGTGCAACCATGGGCCGCGAAGCGTGGCAGCAGCGCTTCAACATCCTGCTGTCCGGCAGCGTCAACCTGCAGCGCGACCCGCGCAACGGCCGCAACTTCGAATATGCCGGTGAAGATCCGCTGCTGGCCGGCTCGATGGTCGGCGCGCTGATCCAGGGCGTGCAGAGCCAGCACGTGATCTCGTCGATGAAGCATTTCGCGCTGAACGACATGGAGACCCGCCGCAACTTCCACGACGTACGCATCGGCGAACAGGCCATGCACGAGTCGGACCTGCTGGCCTTCGAGATCGCGCTGGAAGCCGGGCGACCGGGCGTGGCGATGTGCTCGTACAACAAGATCAACGGCACCTACGGCTGCGAGAACGGCTACCTGATGAACCAGGTGCTGAAGCAGGAATGGAAGTTCCCCGGTTTCGTGATGTCCGACTGGGGCGGCGTACACAGCGGTTCGAAGGCGGCGCTGGCCGGCCTGGACCAGCAGTCGGCCGGTGAAGTGTTCGACGCGGCCGTGTTCTTCGACGAACCGCTGCGCCTGGCCGTGCACGGTGGCGTGGTGCCGATGGAGCGCCTGAACGACATGGTGGCGCGCATCCTGCGCACGATGTTCCTGCACGGCAACTTCGACACCCCGCCGCAGCACCAGAAGGTGGACGCCGAGGCTGGCTTCGCCGTCGCCCAGCGCACGGTGGAAGAAGGCAGCGTGCTGCTGCGCAATGAAGGCAACCTGCTGCCGCTGGCCGACAGCGTGAAGCGCATCGTCATCATCGGCGGCCACGCCGACAAGGGCGTGATCGGTGGCGGTGGTTCGTCGATGGTGGGCGTGACCGCCAAGGGCACCAACGCGGTGCCGGGCGTGCTGCCGACCACCTGGCCGGGCCCGGTGATCTTCCACCCGTCCTCGCCGCTGGAATCGCTGCGTGCGGCGCGTCCGGACGCGACCATCGAGTATGTGGACGGCACCAATGCCGCCGCTGCGGCCAAGGCTGCTGCGCAGGCCGACGTGGCCATCGTGTTCGCCACCCAGTGGGCCGCCGAATCGGTGGATCTGCCGGACATGCAGCTGCCGGACAACCAGGATGCACTGATCTCGGCGGTGGCCAAGGCCAACCCGAAGACCGTGCTGGTGCTGGAAACCAACGGCCCGGTGCGCACGCCGTGGCTGGCGCAGGTGCCGGCGATGCTGCAGGCCTGGTACCCGGGTATCCGCGGTGGCGAAGGCATTGCCGCACTGCTGACCGGCCAGGTCAATCCGTCCGGCCGCCTGCCGGTGACCTGGGTGACGGATGAATCGCAGTTGCCGCGCCCGCACATCGACGGCCTCGGCTTCAAGCCGGCCAAGCCGTTCGGTGATGTGTTCGATTTCGATATCGAAGGTGCCAACGTCGGCTACAAGTGGATGGCGGCCAAGGGCCTGACCCCGACCTTCGCGTTCGGCCACGGCCTGTCCTACACCTCGTTCGCCTATGAAAACCTGAAGGTGAGCGTGGAAGGCTCGCGCCTGGTCGCCAGCGTCGACATCCGCAACACCGGCAAGCGCGCCGGTGCCGACGTGGCCCAGCTGTACCTGAAGCTGCCGGCCGGCAGCACCACGCCGATCCGACTGATTGGCTATGACAAGGTGCAGCTGCAGCCGGGCGAACAGCGCCGCATCCGCATCGAAGCCGAGCCGAAGACCCTGGCCCACTACGATGCACAGGCCCGCCAGTGGAAGATCGATGGCGGCACCTACCAGGTGCAGCTGTCGCGCAACGCCGCCGAACCGCTGCAGAGCGTGGACGTGCAGCTGCTGGAGCAGGTGCTGCGCTGAAGCTTGAAGGCATGGCCCCGCAAGGGGCCATGCAAAGAAAAAGGGGACGGAGGGGATTAAGTCGTTTATGCATAAACGACTTAATCCCCTCCGTCCCCTTTTTTCAGGTGACAAACCACCCGCGCAGGAAGTCGATCAGCTGCCGCACCTTCGGCGAGGGCTGCGTGCTGTGTGGGTAGACCGCGTACACGCTCTGCAGCGGGAATCGATGCTGACGCAGCACCGGACGCAGCCGGTCCTGGGCCAGATCGTCCTCGATCAACCAGCGTGGCAGCACGGTGACGCCGGCACCGGCCACGGCGAAGGCGCGCAGGCTGCTGGCGCCATCCACGCGCACCACCGCATTGCCCGGGTTGGTGGCAAACAGTGCGTCGCTGCCGTCGGGCGCGACCACCGGCACGTCGGCCAGGCGCGGATAGCCGAGCCGGGGCAGGGTGCCCAGCTGCACGGGGTCGTCGGCAGCATCGACAGAGGACAGGCGGGCCAGCAGGGACGGAGCCGCCACCGCGGATAGTGGATGGCGTTCCAGTTCGCTGGCATGCAGCCCTGAGTCCGGCAGGCGGCCGAGGCGGATCGCCAGGTCGAAGCGTTCGGGAATCAGGTCGGCCGGTGCCGGTGAGGTCGACAGGTGCAGCTGCAGGGCCGGATGCCGCGCACGGAACGCCTCCAACGCAGGAATCAAGCGTAGCTGGGCGTACTCCGGCGTAGTGGTCAGGCGCAGCACGCCCTGCAGCTGGTGCTGGTCGCGGCGCGCGGCATCGATCGCCGCCTGCGCGGCATCCAGCGCCTGCACGCAGTGTTGGAGGAACTGTTCGCCGGCCTCGGTCAGGGCCAGGTGGCGCGTACTGCGCAGCAACAGGGTCACGCCCAGCTCCTGTTCCAGCCGCTTCAGGTTGAAGCTGACCACTGCGCGGCTCAGGCCCAGGCGGTCGGCGGCGGCGGTCAGGCTGCCGGCCTCGACCACGGCACGGAAGATATCGAAGCGATCGAGGCTGACCATGGTGATCCATTGTCAAAACAGGTTTGACAGTGTTGCAGCTGCCGTCGTGTTTTTACAACAAAGCACTGGCGGCATGCTGGCCGCTTCCCTGCTGGAGCGCCACCGATGCCGTCCCCCCGCCTGCGCCATGAGGCGATCTTCCTGCTGGTGTTCGCCCTGGATCTGGTCAACATGTTCATCGCCACGGTGGCCTATCCGGCGCTGGCAGCGGAGCTGCACGCCGACATCGGCACGCTTGCCTGGGTGGGCACCGCCTACATGCTGGGCCTGAGCGTGGTGATTCCGCTGGCGCCCTGGCTGGCCGCGCGCTGTGGTGAACGCCGCTTGCTGCTGGCGGCGTTGCTGCTGTTCGCTGCCTCCGCCGTATTGGCCGGGGCTGCGCCGGATATCGGCTGGCTGCTCGGGTGGAGGCTGCTGCAGGGCCTGGCCGGTGGCCTGCTGATTCCGGTGGCACAGGCGGCAGCGTACCGGCACTGCACGCCCGACCAACGTGGCGCGCTGACCCGCCGCATCCTGCTGGTGGCGCTGCTGGTGCCGGCACTGGCGCCCGCGCTCGGTGGGCTGCTGGTGCAGTGGTTGTCCTGGCGCGGTGTGCTGTGGGCCAGCCTGCCGCTGGCGGTGGCGGCAATCGGGCTGGTGCTGGCGTGGATGCCGGCCGATGACGCGCGTAGCGCACCTCGCCTGCAGGCCTATGCGCTGTCCACCGCGATGCTGGCGCTGGGCGCGCTGCTGCTGGCGCTGACCTGGCTGGGCGAACCCGGCCATCGGGCCGCGGGTGCCGTACTGCTGCTGATCGCATTGCTGCTGGCGGCGGCCCACCTGCGCCACGCACGCAGGCAGGCGCAGCCACTGCTGCGCTGGTCGCTGCTGCCCCATCCCGGGCTGCGGCTGGCGATGCTGGTCTATCTGGCCGTACCCGGTGTGTTCATCGGCAGCCAGCTGGTCAGCACCCTGCAGCTGCACCAGGCGGGTTACAGCGCGGCACGCATCGGTGGGTTGATGCTGCCGTGGGCGCTGGCCTCGGCCATTGCGATCACAGCCAGCAAGCGCCTGCTGGCCCGTTTCGGCGCAGCCAGGGTGTTGCGTGCAGGTATGGTCCTGCAGGCCAGCGGCCTGCTGTTGATGGCGCTGCTGCCGCAGCCGCACGTCGCCTTGGCCGGGCTGCTGTTCGCGCTGATGGGTGCCGGCGGCAGCCTGTGCAGCAGTACGGCGCAGACGCTGGCCTTCCATGGTGTGGAGGGTGAGGCGCTGGGTGACGCAAGTGCCCTCTGGAATCTCAATCGCCAGCTCAGCTTCTGCCTCGGTACTGCCGCCATTGCGCTGCTGCTGGCACTGGCCATGCAATGGCTGCCGTCCCACGCCACCGGCGTGGCGCTGGGTCTGGCCGCGGTACTGACACTGTTGCCGATGGCGCTGCTGCGCCGACCGCAGTTGCTCACTCTTTCACAACCGGAGAACACCTGATGGCTGCCACCGCAGAACAAGAAGTCCACCTCCTGCACGACAAGCTGCAGACCTGGTTCCGTGCCGACGCCGGCACCGACGCGCTGGAGGATCTGATGGCGCATTTCTGCGCGGACTTCAGCATGGTCGGCATCGCGGGTCGCAGGCTGGACCGGAATGCCGTGCAGGCACTGTTCGCGGGCGGCCATGGCGCGCGTCCAGGGCTGCAGATTTCCATCGAAGCCGTGCAGGCGGTGGATGCGCCTTCGCCGCTGGCGGTGCTGCGCTATCGCGAAGGGCATTCGATCGATGGCGGCAAACCCGCATGGCGGGAGTCGCTGGCGGTGCTTCTGCAGGAAGCAGGGCGCTGGCGCTGGCTGGCGCTGCATGAGGTTCAAGCAGGTTGATGGATCCGCCGGGCATGGCCCGGCGCTACCCTATGACCCGCGCGATGGGTAGCGCCAGGCCATGCCCGGCGAGCGCAGCGGCAGTGAGCGGCACATGTGCCATCAGTCCTGCCCGTATCCACCGCAGAATGCAAAGCCCGCCCACACTTCACGGCGCAGGGCAGGAGTAGGCTTGAGGCTTTCCTGCCGGGAGGGGTTGTCCATGCGTGTGCGTGCCGTCGCTGTAGCCATTGCCCTTTGCCTGTCCAGCACTGTGCTGGCCACCGAAACCCCGCCGATGACCCCGGACATCAGCGGCAAGCCCTTCGTTGCCCCCGATGTCGGTCGTGACTACGACAAGCGCGTGGTGATGGTGCCGATGCGTGACGGCACCAAGCTGTATACGGTGATCGTGGTGCCCAAGGGTGCGCGCAATGCGCCAATCCTGCTCACCCGCACGCCCTACGACGCTGCCGGTCGCGCCAGCCGCAGTGATTCGCCGCGCATGCGCGACCTGCTGCCGCAGGGCGACGAGGTGTTCGTCGACGGCGGCTATATCCGCGTGTTCCAGGACATCCGTGGCAAGTACGGCTCCGAAGGCGATTACGTGATGACCCGGCCGCTGCGCGGGCCGTTGAACAACACCAAGGTGGACCACTCCACCGATGCCTGGGACACCATCGACTGGCTGGTGAAGAACGTGCCGGAGAGCAATGGCAAGGTCGGCATGCTCGGCTCGTCGTACGAGGGCTTCACCGTGGTGATGGCGCTGACCGACCCGCACCCGGCGCTGAAGGTGGCTGCGCCGCAGAGCCCGATGGTCGATGGCTGGATGGGCGATGACTGGCTCAACTACGGCGCGTTCCGCCAGGTCAACTTCAACTACTTCGCGATGCAGACCGAGAAGCGCGGCAAGGGCACGCCGTTGCCCAGTCTCGGCTACGACGACTACAGCACCTTCCTGCGCATCGGTTCGGCGGGGGACTACGCGCGTTTCACCGGCGTGGACCAGCTGACCTGGTGGAAGAAGCTGGTCGAGCACCCGGCCTACGATGGCTTCTGGCAGGGCCAGGCGCTGGACGCGGTGATGGCGAAGACTCCGTTGAAGGTGCCGACCATGTGGCTGCAGGGCCTGTGGGACCAGGAAGACATGTGGGGTGCCAACCACGCCTACCAGGCAATGGAAGGACGCGACAGCGGCAACAACCGCAACTACCTGGTGATGGGCCCGTGGCGGCACAGCCAGGTGAACTATAGCGGCAACGAGCTGGGTGCGCTGAAGTTCGATGGCGATACCGCGCTGCAGTTCCGCCGCGATGTGCTCAAGCCGTTCTTCGACCAGTACCTGGTGGATGGCGCGCCAAAGGCCGATACGCCGCCGGTGCTGATCTACAACACTGGCGAGAACCATTGGGATCGCCTCAAGGGTTGGCCGCGCAGCTGCGACAAGGGCTGTGCCGCCAGCAGCAAGCCGCTGTACCTGCGTGCCGGCGGCAAGCTGGCGTTCCAGGCGCCGGCGGCGGGCGAGGGTGACTTCGAGGAATACGTGTCCGACCCGGCCAAGCCGGTGCCGTTCGTGCCGCGTCCGGTGCGTTTCGGTGACCGTGACATGTGGACCACCTGGCTGGTCAAGGATCAGCGTTTCGTCGATGGCCGCCCGGACGTGCTGACCTTCATCACCGAACCGCTGACCGCGCCGCTGCGCATCGGTGGCGCACCGGTGGTGCATCTGCAGGCGTCGACCAGTGGCACCGACAGCGACTGGGTGGTGAAGCTGATCGACGTGTATCCGGACCAGGAAGCGTCGACGCCGGAGATGGGCGGTTACGAGCTGCCGGTGTCGCTGGCGATCTTCCGCGGCCGCTACCGCGAGAGCTTCAGCGATCCGAAGCCGCTGGCCGCCAACGAAGTGCTGCCGTATCGCTTCGACCTGCCCAATGCCAACCACACCTTCCAGAAGGGGCACCGGGTGATGGTGCAGGTGCAGTCCAGCCTGTTCCCGCTGTATGACCGCAATCCGCAGACCTACGTGCCGAACATCTACCTGGCCAAGCCGGGCGATTACCAGAAGGCCACGCAGCGGGTCTGGCACAGCGCGGCGCAGGCGAGCTACATCGATCTGCCGGTGTATTGAGGTTGATGAGGTACGCCGGGTGCGCGATGCCTGGCGGCTGCGGTAGGGCCGGCCGCTGGCCGGCATCCGCGGTGGTGTGAAAGCGTGTCGACCAAGGTCGACACCTGCCAGGGCACGGGCCTTCAGCCTACCTTCGACGGACCGGTGCGCCAGCGGCTGGGTACCAGTCCGAAACGCTTGCGGAACGCGGCAGCGAAGTTGCTGGGGTGGCGGTAACCACTGGCGGCCGCAGCCTGCTCGACGGTCCAACCGTCCTCGCGCAGGCCTTGTTCGGCGTGGCGCATGCGCTGCTCGTGCAGGTAGTCGAACACCGAGCAGCCATATTGCTGGGCAAAGTGGCGGCGCAGCGAGCTCGGGCTCATGCAGGCCAGCTGGGCCAGTTCGACAAGGCTGTGGGTGTGGCTCGGATCGTCATGCAGGTAGGCGCGTACGCGTTCCAGTCGCTCGCGCTGGCCCGCGCGCAATGCGCGCACCTGGTCGGTCTGCAGATCTTCGGCTTGCAGGCCAACGGCCAGCAGCTGCAGGGCCACGCCTTCGCGCCACAACGCGTCGATGCCGTCCTGCCAGGGGCTGTCGAACAACTGTCCCAGCACCGGCAACAGGGTGTGCGGAATCGCCCAATGACGGCACTCCAGGTGAGTGCTGAGCGCAGTCTCCAGCTGCGGCAGCTGGAACAGGTCCGGATCGATCTTGGCCGGCACCATGACGCTGACCCCGCGCATTCGTGTCTCACCCGGATGTGCACCGGTCATTTCGACCTGCTCGCGGTGGTGGGCAGTCATGGCGGTGCCGGCGCGCAGGGTAAATCCGGGGCGGCGCGGAACACGTACATCGACCTGGCCCTGCAACATCACGCGGATGGCCAGGCCGGGACTCTGCTGGGCGGTTGCCACATACGGGAAACGATTATGGACGTCGGAGGCGATCAGGCTCATGCCACCGCGCAGGAACTGTTCGTTGACCTCGCCGTGGCCGGCCCACTGGTCATCGCGCAGGTGTTCCGGATCGGCGCGGTAGTCGAAGCCGTGGCGGTGGCCGAAGCGGCGGTAATCGGCAAAGGTGAAGTATCGGGACATTGCTCGGCACTTGCATTGGAGGTGGACACTGGCAGCACCTGACCCATGCGCTCTGCAATGCAGATGCATTTCCGATCGATACCTGCGTGGACACGCTGCGACGCGTCGGAGGCGGTATCTGGAAGGGCTGGGGAAACGCCAGATTGGAATGAATGTGTCAAAGAAACTGGAAGCGTTTCCCATTGTCGCCGCGATTCACCCACATTTGATTTCGAGATGGTCAAAACCATTGATCAATACGGCCAAGTTGAATGCTTCGTAGAACATACGGCGGCGTTTTGCCTGCATATCCGTACGTAATTCCATACATCAACTTGGGTTGAGGTTTTATCGATGGAACGATAGCCTGTGGACGCGCTGTCTGCTGGGCCATCACAGGCGGAGGCGTAGCGTGAGGGGTTAACGGCGACAGGCCGCACTGATCCCCCACAGATGGAGAGCACAGATGATTGATTACCAGCTCACCGGCAAGACTGCGATCGTGACCGGCGGTGTATCCGGCATCGGTCTGGCGGTCGCGCAGACCCTTGCCGCATCCGGTGCGCGTATTTCGGTATGGGACCTGAAGCAGGAGGCAGTTGATGCCACGGTGGCGCAATTGCAGGGCAGCGGCGTGCAGGCGATCGGTATCGCGCTGGACGTAACCGATGATGCGGCCGTCGAAGCGGCGGTGCAGCGCACGGTGAAGGAACTGGGCGGTGTGCATATCTCGGTCAACAATGCGGGCATCAGTGGGCCGGCTGCCAGCAGTGGTGACTATCCGGTGGAGGGATGGCAGCGCGTGATCGACGTCAACCTGACCAGCGTATTCCTGTGCCAGCGTGCGCAGATCCAGGCCATGCGTGCGGCAGGTTCCGGTGGCAGCATCATCAACATGGCGTCGATCCTGGGCCAGGTGGGGTATGCCGGTTCCACCGCGTATGTGGCGGCCAAGCACGGCGTGGTGGGGCTGACCCAGACCGCTGCCTGGGAACATGCCGCCGACGGCATCCGTGTCAACGCGGTCGGCCCGGGTTTCATCAGCACGCCGCTGCTGGACAAGATGGATGCCAAGGTGCGCGCGACGCTGGAAGGGCGCCATGCGTTGAAACGGCTGGGCACGGCCGAGGAAGTGGCGGCGCTGGTTGCCTGGCTGGCCAGCGACGATGCCTCGTTCGCGACCGGCGCGTACTACGCCATCGATGGTGGTTATCTGGCGCAATGATGCGGTGATCGCAGGCGACGGTGACGCCGGGCATGCCTCGGCGCTACCGGGTGAACGGGCTGTGGTGTGGCCTTCACCGTTGAGCCACGGCTGCTGCGCAACGCTCCGGAAAACTCCCGGAGCTTGCCCATGGAACTCACCCAGGATGTCTCGATCCTGCTGCGCGTGGCCGCAGCGATGCTGTTCGGCGGGGTACTCGGCGTCGAGCGCGAAATGGGCAAGCACGCTGCGGGCCTGCGCACCCACATGCTGATTGCCGGTGCGGCCGCACTGATCGTCGGCCTCGGTGATTCGGTGGCCGAGCACTTCCAGCAGGAGCGCTACCGTGACCTGCTGCAGGTCGACCCGGTGCGCCTGATTGAAGCAGTGGTTGCCTGTGTGGGCTTCGTCGCCGCCGGCACCATCCTGCGCGGCTCACGCGAGGACCAGGTCAGCGGCCTGACCACTGCCAGCTCGCTGATCATGGCCGCGGCCATCGGGATTGCGGTGGGTATCGGCAAGTATGTGATTGCCATCGGAGTGAGCGTGCTGTGCGTGCTGGTGCTGGCGGTGATGCGGCGGCTGGAGAAGAAGATCTGACTGGCGAGGTGGTCTGGGGATGGACCAGAGCCCCTTCGGGGATCCGATCCCGGGTGCCTGGCAGGGTCGGATCCCCGAAGGGGCTCTGACCCTGATGTTGTGCGAATGGTAAGACCAATATGGCATCTAGCCCTATGGTCTAATAGGCACTTCGCCGGAGTGGCGGTTAAATCCGCTCCACGTGGTTCGCTGATATGAATTATTGGTACGACCAATAAGTATCGGCCACGGCGACCCACCGCCTGCGGTGGAGCACATCCCGCCCCAGTCGAGAGCCTTCATGCAGCCCTGGCAACACCTGTACGACCCCGCCGGCAACCTGTGGTTGTCCAGCCTGATCGCGCTGCTGCCGATCGCGTTCTTCTTCATCGCTCTGGCGCTGCTGCGGATGAAGGGCTGGCTCGCCGGCACGATCACCGTGGCCATTGCGCTCGGCGTAGCCCTGCTGTTCTACCGCATGCCGCTGAGCCAGGCGCTGGGCGCGGCCGGTTTCGGCTTCGTCTACGGCCTGTGGCCGATCGCCTGGATCATCATCGGCGCGGTGTTCCTGTACAAGGTTTCGGTCAAGACCGGCCAGTTCGACATCATCCGTGCCTCGATCCTGTCGGTCACCGAGGACCAGCGATTGCAGATGCTGATGGTCGGCTTTGCCTTCGGCGCCTTCCTGGAAGGTGCAGCCGGGTTTGGTGCGCCGGTGGCAATCACCGCCGCGCTGCTGGTCGGGCTGGGCTTCAAGCCACTGTATGCCGCCGGCCTTTGCCTGATCGTCAACACCGCGCCGGTGGCGTTCGGTGCAATGGGCATCCCGATCATCGTGGCCGGGCAGGTCACCGGCCTGGATGCATTCGAGATCGGCCAGATGGCCGGCCGCCAGCTGCCGTTCCTGACTGTCATCGTGCTGTTCTGGATCATGGCGATCATGGACGGCTGGCGCGGCATCAAGGAAACCTGGCCGGCGGTGCTGGTGGCCGGCGGTTCGTTCGCCATCGCCCAGTACCTGACCTCCAACTTCATCGGCCCGGAGCTGCCGGACATCACCGCCTCGCTGGCGTCGCTGGTCTGCCTGACCCTGTTCCTGCGCCGCTGGAAGCCGGTACGGATCTTCCGCTTCGATACCGAAACCAGCGCCGAGGCGGCCGCACAGGCGCTGGAGGCACCACGCTACAGCGTCGGCCAGATCGCCAAGGCGTGGTCGCCGTTCCTGATCCTCACCGCGATGGTCACGCTGTGGAGCATCAAACCGTTCAAGTCGCTGTTCGCGGCGGGCGGCCCGCTGGAAAGCTGGGTACTGAAGATCCCGGTGCCGGGCCTGGACCAGATGGTGCAGAAGATGCCGCCGATCGTGGATGCACCGCTCAGCTACGAGGCGATCTACAAGTTTGATTGGTTCTCGGCCACCGGTACCTCGATCATCCTGGCCGCGGTGATCGCGATCATCGCGCTGCGCATGCCAGCCCGTTCGGCGCTGCAGACCTTCGGCGAAACCGTGCGTGAGCTGCGCATGCCGATCTACTCGATCGGCATGGTGCTGGCCTTTGCCTTCATCGCCAACTATTCGGGCCTGTCGGCAACGCTGGCGCTGGCATTGGCGCACACCGGCGACGCATTCCCGTTCTTCTCGCCGTTCCTGGGTTGGCTGGGCGTGCTCCTGACCGGTTCGGATACCTCGTCCAATGCGTTGTTCTCTGCACTGCAGGCCACCACCGCGCAGCAGATCGGCGTATCCGACGTGCTGCTGGTGGCCGCCAATACCACCGGCGGTGTCACCGGCAAGATGATCTCGCCGCAGTCGATCGCCATTGCCTGCGCGGCGGTCGGCCTGGCCGGCAAGGAATCGGACCTGTTCCGTTTCACGGTCAAGCACAGCCTGATCTTCACTACGATGGTCGGCCTGATCACCCTGGCCCAGGCCTACTGGCTGACCTGGATGATTCCCTGAGCCATGCCGCGTGGTCTGACCCTCTGTTACGCGCTTCGGGCCACAATGGCGCCATGAGCACGCAACGTATTTCGGACAAGGTGGCCGCGCAGCTGCGCGGCCTGGTGCAGGAACAACGGCTGCAACCGGGTGACCGGCTTCCGGCCGAGCGTACCCTGGCGGTGCAGCTGGGGGTCTCGCGCACGGCGTTGCGCGAGGCCATCGCGCAGCTGGCCAGCCAGGGCCTGCTGACCGCACGGGTTGGTGGCGGCACCTACGTGGCCGAACCCGCGGCACGCGCACGGCAGGCGCTGGATGAACCGCTGGCGCCCTATCTGCCGCTGTTCCAGGGCGACCCGGAATACCGTTTCGACGTGCTGGAGATCCGCCACGCGCTGGAAGGTGCCACCGCCTGGCATGCAGCGCTGCGTGCCACCGACGAGGACCGCACGCGTATCGCGCAGGCCTTCCAGACGATGATGGACGCGCACGGCAAGGACGACCCCACCGGTGAAGCGGAGGCTGACGCGGCCTTCCACCTGTCCATCGCTGAGGCCTCGCACAATCTGGTGCTGCTGCAGGTGATGCGCGGCCTGTTCGAACTGCTGCAGACCAACATCTCGCAGAGCCGCGAAAAGCTCTACACCTCGGCGAGGACCTTCTCGCCGCTGTCCGACCAGCACCGCGAGATGATGGATGCGGTGCTGGCAGGCGATCCCGAACGCGCGCGCGCCGCCGCGCATGCCCACCTCGAGTTCGTGCACACCACGCTGCGCACCCTCGATGACAACGAAGCCCGGCGTGCGCGGGCCTCGCGTCTACCTTCCCCACACGGTTGACCCCATGATCATCTCCGCCTCCACCGATTACCGCGCCGCAGCGCAACGCCGGCTGCCGCCGTTCCTGTTCCACTACATCGATGGCGGCGCGTATGCCGAGCACACGCTGAAGCGCAATGTTTCCGACCTGTCCGACATCGCGCTGCGCCAGCGCATCCTGCGCAACATGTCCGACCTGAGCCTGGAAACCGAGTTGTTCGGCGAAAAGCTGGCGATGCCGGTGGCGCTGGCGCCTGTCGGCCTGACCGGCATGTATGCCCGACGCGGTGAAGTACAGGCGGCGCGCGCGGCCGACAGCCGCGGCATCCCGTTCACCCTGTCCACCGTGTCGGTGTGCCCGATCGAGGAAGTGGCACCGGCGATCCAGCGACCGATGTGGTTCCAGCTGTATGTGCTGCGCGACCGTGGCTTCATGCGTAACGCGCTGGAGCGCGCGCAGGCCGCCGGCGTGACTACCCTGGTGTTCACTGTGGACATGCCGGTGCCGGGCGCGCGCTATCGTGACGCGCACTCGGGCATGAGCGGCCCGAACGCCTCGCTGCGCCGTATCGGCCAGGCCATCACCCACCCGCACTGGGCGTGGGACGTGGGCCTGTTCGGCCGCCCGCACGACCTGGGAAACATCTCCACCTACCGTGGCAACCCGACCGGACTGGAGGACTATATCGGCTGGCTGGGCAGCAACTTCGATCCCTCGATTTCGTGGAAGGACCTGGAGTGGATCCGCGAGTTCTGGAAGGGCCCGATGGTGATCAAGGGCATCCTTGACCCGGATGACGCGCGTGATGCGGTCAAGTTCGGCGCCGATGGCATCGTGGTCTCCAACCACGGTGGCCGCCAGCTCGATGGCGTGCTGTCCACCGCACGCGCACTGCCGGCCATCGCCGATGCGGTGCAGGGCGACCTGAAGATCCTCGCCGATTCCGGCATCCGTACCGGCTTGGACGTGGTGCGCATGCTGGCGCTCGGTGCCGACACCGTGCTGCTGGGCCGTGCCTTCGTCTACGCTCTTGCCGCGCAGGGCGAGGCCGGCGTGGCCAACCTGCTGGACCTGATCGCCAAGGAAATGCGCGTGGCGATGACCCTGACGGGCGCGCGCCGCATCGCCGATATCGGCCGCGATTCGCTGGTCAGCCTGCCATGAGTGGTCACGATGCCATGCTGGCGCAGTTGCGCGAGGCAGTCGGCAGCGGTCACGTACTGACCGGCGACAAGGCCACGCGCCGTTTCCGCCGTGGCTATCGTTTCGGTGATGGCCCGGTGCTGGCGGTGGTGCGCCCGGGCACGCTGCTGGAACTGTGGCGTGTGCTGCAGGCGGCGGTGCAGGGCGGAGCGGCGATCATCCTGCAGGCAGCCAACACCGGCCTGACGGGTGGCTCAACCCCGGATGGCAACGACTACGGGCGGCCGATCGTGCTGGTCAGCACGCTGCGCCTGACCGGCATCCAGCTGTTGAACGAAGGCCGGCAGGTGCTGTGCCTGCCCGGCGCCACGCTGGACCGGCTGGAGCAGACGCTGGCGCCACTGGGCCGCGAACCGCATTCGGTGATCGGTTCGTCCTGCATCGGCGCCTCGGTGCTGGGCGGCATCTGCAACAACTCCGGTGGCGCGCTGGTGCGCCGTGGCCCGGCCTACACCGAGCTGGCGCTGTATGCGCAGGTCGATGCGCAGGGCCAGTTGCAGCTGGTCAATCATCTGGGTATCGCGCTGGGTGATACACCCGAGCAGATCCTGCAGCGCCTGCAGGCCGGCGACTATGCTGCTGCCGACGTGGGTGACGGCGACGGCCGCGCCGCCTCCGATCCACGCTACGCCGACGAAGTGCGGCGGGTCGATGCCGATACCCCGGCGCGCTTCAACGCCGATCCCAGCCGCCACTTCGAAGCTGCCGGTTCGGCCGGCAAGCTTGCGGTGTTCGCGGTGCGCCTGGATACCTTCGAGAAGGAGTCCGCCGAGGTCTTCTATATCGGAAGTAACCGCACCGATAGCCTCACCGCGATCCGACGCCAGCTGCTGACCGGGTTCGAGCGCCTGCCGATTGCCGGCGAGTACATCCACCGCGATGCCTATGACATCGGCGAGCGCTACGGCAAGGACAGTTTCCTGCTGATCGACAAGCTCGGTACCGCGCGCGTTCCGGCCGCATTCGCACTGAAGAGCCGGGTTGATGGCTGGTTCGAACGGCTGGGCCTGCGCGGTATCACCGACCGCATGATGCAATTGCTGACCGGTCTGTTGCCCTCGCACCTGCCCAAGCGCATGGGCGAGTTCCGCCAGCGTTACGAGCATCATCTGTTGCTGAAGGTTTCCGCGCAGGACGCAGCGGAAACCGAGGCCTGGCTGCGCGGCTTCTTCGCCGACCATGAGGGCGGTTACTTCCACTGCACGGCCGAAGAGGGACGCAAGGCGTTCCTGCATCGCTTCGCCGTGGCCGGTGCTGCGGTGCGCTACCGCGAAGTGCATCGCGATCAGGTGCAGGACATCGTGGCGCTGGATATTGCCCTGCGCCGGGATGATGCCGACTGGTTCGAGCAGTTGCCGGCCGATATAGACGGCCGCCTGCTGCACAAGCTGTATTACGGGCACTTCCTGTGCCACGTGTTCCACCAGGACTACATCGCGCGCAAGGGCGAAGACCCGATGGCGATCGAGCATGCGATGTGGGCACTGCTGGACCAGCGCGGTGCCGAGTATCCGGCCGAGCACAACGTCGGCCACCTGTACCCGGCCAAGCCGGCGCTGGCGGGGTTCTACAAGCAGCTGGACCCGAGCAACACCTTCAATCCCGGCATCGGACAGACCTCGAAAGCGAAGGGCTGGGGTGGCTGCGACTGTAGTGGGCATTGACGGATACAACGTGGCTTTACTGTAGAGCCGAGCCTATGCTCGGCTGCTCTTCCCGACAGACAGCAGTCGAGCAAGCTCGACTCTACCGGAGCAGCGGTTACCATCTGGATTCCACGAGCAGGAATATCCTCCATGCCCACCATCGTTGCCCGCGCGACCCTGTGCGCCACACTGCTGGCTACTCCCGCGCTGGCGTTGGCGCAGGGCTCGATCCTGCCGCAGCAGCGCGATGCCGCCGGCAATGTGATGGAGCCATTGGGGCAGGTGCTGATCGCCCATGAGAAGGGACCGGCGGGGCTCTATGACTGCACGCGGGACGGCAGCTGGTGCGTGCGTGTGCAGCCGGTTGCCGAGGATGGTGATCGGCCGGCTGCGCTGGAAGTGCTTGAGAAGGTGCTGGGCCAGGGCACGCCGCACACCTACCACGTCAGCATCGACGTGCCGCAGGAAAGTGATCTGAAGCTGTGGCCGTGGATCGTGCGACTGGCTCCGGGTGTTGGCAGCGACGCGTCGGTGACCGATCCGCAGCAGCGCGACCGCCAGAACGTGCTGGTGGGCGGCATCGTCTCGTTCAGCAGCATGTATTCCGGCGGCGGTGCCGATGCCTCCACGTTGCAGTTGGCACGCGTGCGCCACCTGCAGGACGACATCCAGGTGGACGACGACGTGCTGACCGTGCCATGGCTGGGCAACGCGATGATCCGCGCCTGTTTCAGCGAGCAGGACATCAAGCAGCGCGCAGGTGCCTGCCACGACGAATACGGCTTCTCGGCGAAGCTGGCGCTGGACACGGCTGCCGAGGGCATGCCGGTGCTGCGCTACCAGACGGTGGCGACACGGTTTCCTGCCGGTGTCTCACGCTTCGAGGATTCGCTGGCGAAGGGGCCGCTGAAGAAGAAGGATCTGCGCACCGAGCAGGATCCGGCGTGCAGCTACACGCGGCTGTTCCGCTTCGCGGAGGGGATGTTCCATCCTGACCAGGCGCTGCCGGACTGTGCCGGCTATACCGAACCCTGAACCCTGAACCCTGGACCCTGTAGAACCGAGCCTACGCTCGGCTGGCTTTCCGTGCGGCCTGACCGGAGAGCAGCCGAGCGTGGGCTCGGCTCTACAAAAACCTGCCGCGGCGCTTACTCGCAGCGCGTGGACGTGATGATGTTGTCCTTGTCCACGAACACGCGCAGTCGGTCCGGACGGATGTCCTTGGTGGTGATGGTGCTGGGTCCGATCGGGTTGACCAGACCGGCACCGCTCTCGCTGGACAGGCGGCGGATGTTGGGCTCATTGGCCGGTTGGCCGATCGCCCAGCCGAGCTGGCTGGCGTCGCAGCGGCCGCTGCCCTTGACTTCCGGGCCAGGCGTGCTGACACAGGCCGACAGCAGCAGGGCGGAGGCCGGCAGCAACAGGGACAGACGGGATGCAGACATGCGAGCGCTCCTGCGCAGGGGATGATGGCGGGAACGATAGCACCCGGCGTGCGAAAGACGTCAGCGTCCCGGTCATTGCCGGCACAGCGCGGCCATTGCATAGTGAGAGAAATGGCTGGCAGAACGCCGGCGGGCAGGCCGGGCCGTTCCGGTGCAGGTGCTGGACACGGTATGACGGCAGGCAGTTTCCGCGACAAGGGCAGAACGATGACGGCACTGGCGCTGTCCGTGCTGGGCGCAGCGTTTGCCGCCTCCGCCGCCGAACCGGTGCCAGAGGCGGCGGCCGAAGCACCGATGTTTGGTGCCTGGCGCAATCTGCAGACCGAATCCGGCTACGCGCCGGCCCAGCGCAACCTGGCCTTCGCCATGCTGCCGCAGGCCGCGACCCGCGGCGACCGTTTCGCCATCCTGGACCGCGAAGGCAGGCGCACAGTGTGCTGCCTGCAGGTGGCCAGTCCGTCGCTGGGCGTGGCCGCGCTGCGTGAGCAGTACCACCTGCCGCAGGCCTGGGTGACCGACCTGAGCAATGGTCGCAGCCCTGCACGGCCCTATGTGCCGCACGTCTATGCAATGCAGCGGGTGGACGAACTGGTCGACTACAGCTTTGCCGATGTGCCCGGTGCCTACAGCGACCTGGGCGGATTGTTGACCCCCGAAGGCGCCGCGCTGGAAGCCGATGGCAGCGCCGTGCGCCTGGGTGACAGCCGCTACCCGCTGCAGTTCCAGCGCCAGCCGCACGCCGATGACGATGGCGCGCTGGACCGCTATACCCTGCAGGCGGGCGAGGGCGCGGCCCCGTTCGTGGTTGAAGTGCCGTTCGGCACCTACTGATTGCAGCACTGCACTGGCTAGAATGCAGCGCGGCGCCATCTGCCGCGCCTGTTTTGTGAGCCGTTGCCGTGTCCCTGCGTCCCTTGCTGCTGCCGTCCCTGCTGCTGTTGTCCGCCTGTGCCAGTGCGCCTCCGCCGCCACCGGCCCACTCCGATGCGCTGTGGCGGTTGATCGAGCGTGACTGTCGTGGCACCGAAGGGCCGCGTGGCGACTGCCTGCGGGTGGAAACGGCGGCGGACCGCCGCGATGTGCTGGTCAAGGACGCGCACGGCGACTATCAGTTCCTGCTGATGCCGCTGGACAAGGTCAGCGGTATCGAAAGCCGCAGCCTGTACCAGCGCGGCGCACCCAACTACTTCGGCGCGGCCTGGCTGGCCCGCACCCACACCGAACGGGCGCTGGGCCAACCGCTGCCACGCAACGTTGCCAGCCTGGCGTTGAATTCACCGCATGGCCGCTCGCAGCATCAGCTGCATATCCATGTGGACTGCCTGCGTGCCGATGTACTGCAGGCACTGGATGCCCACGCCGGCGCGATGGGCAGCCGGTGGGCACCGCTGCCGGTGCCGCTGCGTGGCCATCAATACCAGGCACGCCTGCTGCCGGGTGCGGAATTGACCGCCAATCCGCTTAATCTGCTGGCCTACGACCTCGCAGGCGTGGACGACGTGGGCCAGTGGAGCCTGGTCGTGGTGGGCCGGGACGCAGTGCAGGGCGGCCCGGGCTTCATCCTGCTGGCCACCCGCGTGGACGCCGGCACCGGCAACGAGGCCAGCGGCGAAGAGTTGCAGGACCATGCCTGCTCGGTGCTGACCGGTGCCGGCAACGCGCTGGAGCGGGTGCGCTAGTCCAGCACCCTGTGCTGGCTCCGCCACATTGGCGCAGTCAGTGCCAGCAGCTGACGGTCCTGCCAGCCTTCCATATCCAGATGATGGTCGCGCAGCAGGCCTTCCTGCTCGAAGCCGAAGGCCCGCAGCGCGGTGGCGAACGGATCACTGCAGTCCGGTGGCAGCATCACGAACAGGCGATGCAGGCCGACGTCCTCGAACAGGAAAGGACACAGCGCCTGCAGTGCCGCGTCGGCATGCGGGTGCCAATGCTGCAGCGACAGCAGCTCGGCGCTGCGCGCGTGTAGTGATTGCAGGCGGACGTGCAGCTGGTCCAGCACGTTGCCGTGGTCGTCATCGAACACCCCCAGCAGCAGCTGGTCGTTGTCCTGTTCCAGGCGTGAGCGATGCATGTGGGCGAGGAAGCGCGCTTCCTCATCGATGACGGACGGATCGCGGCGGCCGCGCCGGCGGCGGTCATCGAACAGGCGCCAGCGCGGCAGATCGGTGCGTTGGAACGGGCGCAGGGTGACCGGGGCCACCTGCAGTTGCAGCAGATGGCGGCGCAGCACCGGGCGCAGCGGGGGAAGGGGGAAGGTCGGGTACGGGGTCATCATCCCAGCAACGATGGCCGTGCCTGCAGCCCTGCACCATTCAAAACATTGCAAAAGTGTGGTGGATGGCACTGCGGGTCTGATTCGGTTCAGGCATAAGGCCATCAGGCCTGGTCATTTCCGTTGAAACCGCCCATTCAGGATACTTTCGTTACGGGATCGTTATGCGTCGTACAGGCCGCTGCCCCCGTACCACCACCCGCCCAACTCCCCAGGAAGCCCATGTCCGCCTCCCACAAGGCGCTGCGCCCGCGTCCGCTGGTGCTCGCACTGTCGTCCCTGATGCTGGTCTCGCTGCCGGCCTTCGCGCAGGAAAGCGCACCCACCACACTGCAGGAAGTGAAGGTCACCGGCTCGCGCATTCCGCGCGCCAGCGTCGAGGGCCCGTCGCCGGTGACGGTGATCAGCCGCGAGCAGATCGATGCGCAGGGCTACCGCAATGCCTTCGATGCGTTGAGCGCGCTGACCGAAAACACCGGTAACGTGCAGGGCGAGGACTTCGGCAATACGTTCACGCCGGCCGCCAACACCATCAACCTGCGCGGGCTGGGTCCGAACCGCACGCTGGTGCTGGTCAACGGCCGCCGCCAGGCCGACTACCCGCTGGCCTACGAAGGGTCGGTGAACGTGGTCAACCTGGCCAACATTCCCAGCGCGCTGATCGAGCGTATCGAGGTGCTGGCCGCTGGCGCATCGGCGGTATACGGCTCCGACGCCATCGCCGGCGTGGTCAACATCATCCTCAAGGACCGCTTCCAGGGCGTGGACGTGAACGTGCGCGCCGGTGGCACCGAGCAGGGCGGTGGCGACAACCAGCGTGCGCAGGTGGTCGGCGGCAGTTCCGGCGAGCGTTGGGATGCGCTGTTCGGCTTCGAGTTCGATGTGCGCAAGGCGATCCACGCGCGCCAGCGCGACTTCATGGATTCGCTGGACGATGATCCGGCTGGCAAGGCACCGCAGGCGACCGCGATCGCCTATCGCCGCAATGCCGCCACCGGCCGCAACATCGACCCCGGCGTCAATGGCTGCGATGGGGCGTCGGAGATCTACGGTGGCAGCGTGTTCCGTGCCAACAACCCGAGGCAGGGTTGGTACTGCGGCAGCAACGAGGCCGCCGCCAGCTACTGGACCGTGCAGACCCAGAAGCGCAACCTCAACGGTTATGGCCTGCTGACCTTCCACGTCAACGAGACTACCGATCTGTTTGCCGATCTGGCCGTAGGCAGTGCACGGATCTACAACAACACCCGCGCGCCCACCTGGACCTCGGCGCGTAATTACTTCTACAACCAGTCCACCGGCAACCTGGAGAGCTGGTACCGCCGGTTCGCGCCGGAAGAAATCGGTGGCCTGCCGCGCAACGCGAACCGCTTCCTGGAAAACTCATGGTCGTTCAACGTCGGCGCGCGTGGCCAGATCGGCGACAGTGGCTGGGACTATGAGGCGGTCTACAGCCGCTCGCGTTACGAGAACCGCACCCGCCGCCCGGTACTGCTGGCTGGCATCAACGAGTACCTGCTCGGCCCGAAGCTGGGCGTGCGCAATGGCGTGGAAGTCTATGCGCCCGACCCGGCGCGCCTGTTCCAGCCGTTGACCCCGAACGAATACGAGGGCCTGTCGGGCTACCAGGAAAGCCGCAATGCGGCGTGGCTGCAGACCTTCAGTGCCAGTGTCAACGGGCGCCTGTTCGCGCTGCCCGGTGGCGACGCTGCATTGGCGGCGGTGGTTGAAGCCGGCAGCCAGGGCTACCGCAATCGCCCGGACCCGCGGCTGGGCACTGGTGAATTCTGGAACACCAGCGCCGGCATCGGTGCCGGTGGAGAGCGTGACCGCTATGCGGCCGGCGTGGAACTGCAGCTGCCGTTGCTGCAGTCGCTGACCACCACCCTGGCCGGTCGCTATGACCAGTACCGTGCCGGTGGCGAGCACATCGGCAAGGCCACCTGGAGTTTCGGCGTCGAGTTCCGGCCGATCGAGAGCCTGCTGATCCGTGGTACGGCGGCGACCAGCTTCCGTGCGCCGGACATGAACTACGTGTTCGCCACCGAGACCCGCGGCTACAATCCGGGCATGACCGACTACTGGCGCTGCCGCACGGCGGGCCAGTCGTACGACAACTGCGACTACAACGGCCTGTCGATCGACTACAGCAACCGTGCCAACGCGCAGCTGCAGCCGGAGTCTGCGAAGTCGTATGGCTTCGGCGTGGTCTGGTCGCCGCTGGCCGGGCTGGATTTCAGCGCGGACTACTACGACATCCGCATCGACAACGAAGTGACCAGCCTCGATACCAGCCGCATCCTGCGTGATGAGGCCGATTGCCGGCTGGGAAAGACGCTGGGCGGCGAGGCGCGTGATATCGGTTCACCGCTGTGCCAGGACGCGCTGTCGCGCGTGATCCGCAACCCGTCCAACGCCACCGTGCAACCGGACCAGGTGACACGTGTGCTGATCAATCCGATCAACGCGGCCTCTGAATCGGTGCGTGGCCTGGACCTGAAAGGCAACTGGCGCTTCGATGCCGGCCGCTACGGCCGCTTCACCACGCGCCTGGCCTACACCGTGGTGCTGGAGCACACGTACCAGCAGTTCTCCGACGATCCGGAGCGTGACATCCGCAATTCGCTGGATGACTACCAGTGGCGCAGCAAGGCCAACGGCAGCATCACCTGGAACCAGGGTGACTGGACCACCACGCTGTATGGCAACCGCTTCGGTTCGCTGCCGAAGACCGATGGCAGTGGCCGCATCGCGCCGTACATGACCTACAACGCCAGCGTGTTCCGCCAGTTCGGCGAGAACCTGTCGGTGGGCGTGATCGTCAACAACCTGCGTGACAGCCGCCCGCCGGCGGACAAGAACGGAGGCGGCTGGCCGTTCTACCCGGTCGGCAACTACGACCCGTACGGCCGCCAGTACTGGGTGCAGCTGGACTACCGGTTCCGCTGATCCGGCGGATGAACGAAAGGCCCGGCACTGCCGGGCTTTTCTTTGTGCAGTGCACCCGTGTTGCCGCTGCGCGCGTGGCATGCTGTGGCGCTACATGGAGGGCGATGCGCATGGATGTCAGGGTGTGGAGCGTGATTGCAGTGGTGGCTATTGCGGGTTGCAGTGGCAGGCAGGCGTCCAGCGTGGAGGAAGCCGCGGACGTGGCCAATGCCGCGCCTGCGCAGTCTCACGCGCAACCAGCGGAGCATGCTGGGCCATCGCGCGCGGCAACGGCATCGAGTGCCACGACGGCTGCCCCTGGGCTCGCGCAACCGGAGGGGCACTTCCTCGAGGGCGAGCGCATGCTGCTGAGCGAGGGGGCCGTGTCCGTGCAGAAGAGCGAGGCGCTGCTGGGTTCCGACAAGGCTTTCGCGCAGGCGATCAGCCAGTTCGAGCGGGATGCCGCCGGCCACCCGGAAGTGCAGGACCTGACCCGGCTGTACAGGACGGCCGCGACCCGGCTCATCGGCAGCGACGGCTCGCTGGTGTCGTTCGCCTGTGGCTACAGCCTGTGTGTCGGCGAGATCCGAAGCCGTACCGATGAGGATTTCAGTGCCTGGTCCGAGGCGATCGGCATGGACAAGGCGGCCCCGGTCTACAGTCTGACCACCGCGCCGATGACACGGGGCAGGGAGCAGCGTGGTGGGCGCTTCGTGTTCTCGGTGGATCCGGCCGCCAACGGCATCACGGGCCCGTAGCGCCGGCGGATGCCCGGCGCCACGGCGCGTTACGGAAGTGCCTGCTGCAGGTACGACTCGATGACGTAGCTGAAAGGCTGCTGCTGGCGGTCGCGCAGCAGGGCACGCACTTCCAGGATCACGCCGTGATCGCCTTCGCCCCGCGGCGGCCAGAAAGTCTGGTCAGCCAGGGTCTGGCGCTGGAAGCCGAGCGGGCCGACCACGCGACCGAACGGTTCGTCGGTGCTGTCCAGCACCTGGTTCATGGCCGGGCTGAGATGCTCCGGTAGATACCAGTTGTCGGCCTCGGACAGCACGCGGCTGCCGCAGACCAGCTGCACGCGGCGATAGCGCAGGTCGGTACCCGGCTTCACGCCCAGCGCCTGCAGCACGTCTGCGGGGGCAGGCTTGTCCTGGCCGCGCACGCGCACCGCGCGGACCCGGGCTTGTTCGGCCAGCCCATGTTCGGCGCACCAGTGTTCCAGCGTGGCGGTGGCGCTCTGCCCGGACAGCACGCGCTGGTGCAGGCGCTCGACCAGTGCAGCCGGGGCGATCCGCTGCTGGCCCGGCGGCGAATGCAACGGCGCGGCGGCCGCAGCATCGGTGGCGGACAGGCTGGCGATCGGGGCGGCGGCAAGCAGGGACGCGGCCTGCCAGCGGCGGAGACGATCGTGGCGGTCGGACGGGCCCATGCGGCATCACAGCGGAAACAGGCGCCCATGTTACCCGTTCAGGGGTGTGCACGGCGTGGCTGCGACCGGTTGTCGCAGGGGGAATCATCGTTCTGGTGAATGCGTGCCATCCAGATATTTCGTTGGCCGATGGCTGTGTCGAGGCGCACGATGGCGCCAGTTTTGCCTTTCCGGGAGTTCCCGATGACCCTGCAGTTCATCCACGGCGGCGTCGACCGCAACGGTGCATCGCTGCACTTCCATATCCGTGATGGCCGTATCAGCGGGCTCAATGGCGATGCCAGGCCCGACGATGGGGCGGAATGCGTCGATCTGAAGGGCTTCGCGGTGCTGCCGGGGCTGGTCGACGGCCACATCCACCTGGACAAAAGCTTCGTCGGCGACCGTTGGCACCCGCATCAGCCGGTGAACAGCCTGCGTGAGCGGCTGGCGGTGGAAAAGGCGGCAGTGGCAGGTGCGGCGCCGATGGTCGATCGCGCGGAGGCGCTGATCCGCCAGTGCAGCGGCTTCGGCACAGTGGCGATGCGCTGTCATGTCGATATCGACGCCAGCACCGGGCTCGGCCATCTCGAAGCGGTGCGCGAGGCCGCATTGCGCTGTGCCGACATCATGCGTATCCAGCTGGTGGCGTTCCCGCAGGCCGGGGTGATGTCCTGCCCGGGTACCGCCGCCGTACTGGAGCAGGCGCTTGCCACTGGCGTGGAGGTGCTCGGCGGCATCGACCCCGCCACGCTCGATGGCGATGCCGAAGGCCAGCTGGCGCTGCTGTTCGGCCTGGCCGAGCGCTATGGCGTGCAACTGGACATCCATCTGCATGAGCCCGGCGAAACCGGCCTGGCTCAGCTGCTGCGCATCGCTGCGCGGACCCGGGCCGCCGGCCTGCAGGGGCGTGTTGCGGTCAGCCATGCCTATTCGCTGGGTGAAGTGCCGCTGGCGCGCGCGCTGCAGGTGGGCGAAGCATTGGCCACGGCCGGCGTAGCGATCATGAGCAACGCGCCGGGTGATCATCCGTTCCCGCCGCTGCGCGCGTTGCATGACGCCGGCGTGCGCGTGTTCGCCGGCAACGACAACATTCGTGACTGCTGGTGGCCGTATGGCAATGGCGACCTGCTGCAACGCGCGATGCTGCTGGGCTATCGCTCCGGCTTCCATACCGATGCCGACCTGATGCTGGCGCTGGACATGGTCACCAGCCAGGCCGCGCAGGTGATCGGGCTGCCGCAGTACGGTCTTGCGGAAGGGCATCCGGCCACTTTCGTGGCGGTGCGTGCCGACCACGGCCCGGCCGCCGTGGCCGGGGTGCCGGTGGAGCGCCGCGTGGTGGTCGACGGCCGCTGGCTGTAGATCTACGCCGCGCCAACCCTTGTAGCGCCGAGCCATGCTCGGCAGCTTTTCAGACGTAATCGTCGGCGCGGGTGGCGACGAATTCCTCAAGCCACGCCAGCAGATGGGCGATGTCGATGATCTCGCCCTGCTCGACGCGCTTGAGCAGCAGCGTACTGGCGCCGATCTGCAGGCTGCTGTCGGCATAGCGCAGCACCGCGTCGATGCCCCACGCATCGGTGACCTGCATCCAGCCCAGGCCCGGCACGCGCTGTGCCAGGGTGTCACCGAACGCCACGCCCAGCGCTTCCCAGCCATCGCAGTCATCACGGTCGATCAGCTCGGCATCGACCACGCGCTGCAGCGTGGCGGCCGGCAGCGGCCATTGCACCGGCAGGGTGGGAAAGCCGGCGGCCACGCGCGCGGCGATCAGCGAGCGCTGGTGCTGCAGATGCGTCTGCAGTGCAGCGGGCAGGGGATCGAAGCGGGTGGGGATTTCGTCGGACATGGCAGAGCGCCGTGGGGCACGGAAACAGCGGTACTGTAACGGGAGGCCAATTGCCTTTGAGCGCTGGAATTGATCAGATTTCGATGATCAATGCGCGAGATCCACGCCGGACAATGTGGCTGTCGAGGTTGCCGGCCAGCGGCCGGCACTACCTCAGGTGCGGTGATCAATCCGGTTCGCGTTGCACCTGCCGCCACAGTTCGCTGGCCAGCGCGCGCACGACATCATCTGCGTCGGCACGATGCAGCAGGCCGATCTCGTAATTGTCGATTACCGGCAGCTCGCGTTCGCCATCGATGATGCGGTGATCGCGGGTGACCGCGCGGCGTGGCAGCAGGCTGATGCCGATGCCGTCGGCCACCGCACCCTGGATGCCGCTGAGCGAGGAACTGGTGAACGCGATGCGCCAGCGCAGGCCCAGCGCCTCCACGGCGTGGATCATCTCGTCGCGGTACAGCCCGCGTGGCGGAAAGGTCACCAGGGGCAGTGGGTCCTGCAGCAGGCAGCTGCTGCGCAGGCTGTCGATCCAGTGCATCGGCTCGCGTCGGCAGTGCACTGCCTGGCGGGTGTTGCGGCGTTGCTTGACCAGCACCAGGTCCAGCTCGCCGTGGTCGAAGCCGTGGGCCAGGTCTCGGCTGAGGCCGCTGCTGATCTCCAGTTTCACCTGTGGGTGGCGGCGGCTGAAGGCGGCCAGCATGCGCGTGGTCTGTGCGTTGACGAAGTCCTCGGGGACACCGATGCGCACCGCGGTTTCCACGGTAGCGCCGGCAAGCGCCTGTGCCATTTCTTCGTTCAGGTCGAGCATGCGCCGCGCGTAGCCAAGCAGGGTGTGACCGGCGTCGGTGGGGTGCACGTCGCGGTGGCCACGTTCGAGCAGGCGATGCCCGGCCAGTTCCTCCAGCCTGCGCACCTTCTGACTGACCGTGGACTGCGTCGAATGCAGGCGTGTGGCCGCCGTGGTAAAGCTGCCGCAGTCGGCCACCATCACCAGCGCCCGCAGCAGGTCCAGTTCGAACAGCGTTCTATTCGATTTGGCACTGTCTTGCATTTGAACATTTCACTTCTGGATGCACGTGGCGACTTCTACCATGCAGGGGAGGGGGCAGCAAGCACCGCGCCCCGGTTGTACCGGCATCGCCCGCTGGGCTCGCCGCACAGGAGAACCGAAGATGCGAATCCATCGTTGCCATCGCTGGCCTGCTCCGGTGGGTCGCCTGTTGCTGCTGTGCCTGCTGGCGATGGTCATTCCAGCCTGTTCTGCCGCCGTGGGCTCGGCCGATGCCCGCCTGCGCGATGCCGCCGCCCGCGGTGATGCCGAGGCAGTGCGTGGGGCGCTGGAAGACGGCGCCGATCTGGAGGCGCGTGATGACCAGGGCCGTACGCCGCTTCTGATTGCCACGCATGGCAACAATGTAGACGCCGCGCGTGAACTGATCGAGGCCGGCGCCGACGTCAATGCCAAGGACGCCATGCAGGACAGCGCCTACCTGTACGCCGGCGCGCGTGGACTGGATGAGATCCTGGCGATGACCCTGGCGCATGGCGCCGATCTGCGCAGCACCAACCGCTATGGCGGCACCGCACTGATTCCTGCCGCCGAGCGCGGCCACGTGGCAACGGTGCGCACGCTGCTGCGTGCTGGTGTTGCGGTGGACCATGTCAACCGCCTGCACTGGACCGCGCTGCTGGAAGCGATCCTGCTAGGCGACGGCGGCGCGCGCCACGTGCAGATCGTGCAGCTGCTGCTTGATGCCGGTGCCGACCCCGATCTGGCCGACGGCGACGGTGTGACGCCGCTGGCGCACGCGCGCAAGCGCGGCTACACCGAAATCGAGACCCTGCTGCGCCAGCATGGCGCGGCACGCTGAAGACCGTTCCCTTCCACTCCGCACGCTGCGCGTGCCCACCAGGATGCTGTCCATGTTCCGTTCCCGTCCGTTATCGCTTGCCATCCTCCTTGCGGTAGCACCTCTGTCGGCGTCTGCTGCCGAGCGCGCCGACCTGCTGATCCGCAATGCCACCGTGGTCGATGTCGAGAACGCCAGCACCCTGGCCGGGCAGAGCGTAGTGATCCGTGGCGATGACATCGTCGCAGTCGGCCCGGACGCCACGATGCGCAGCCAGTGGAGCGCGGCCCGCCAGATCGATGCCAAGGGCAAGTACCTTATCCCGGGCCTGTGGGACATGCATGTGCATTTCGGTGGTGGCCCGGCGCTGATCGAAGAGAACAAGGCGCTGCTGCCGCTGTATATCGCGCACGGCATCACCACCGTGCGCGACTGTTCCGGCGATCTGCCCGAGCAGGTGCTGCAGTGGCGCGGCGAGATCGCCAAGGGCACGCTGTTCGGTCCGCGTCTGCTCAGTTCGGGCGCGAAGATTGAAGGCATCAAGCCGGTCTGGAAGGGCACGATCGAAGTGGGCAGCGAGGCCGACGCCGACAAGGCGATCAGCCGTCTGCAGCATGACAAGGTTGATTTCGTGAAGATCACCGACAGCACGCTGAAGCCGGAACTGTTCCTGTACTCGGCCAATGCTGCGCGCAAGGCCGGCTTCAAGGCATCGGGTCACATTCCGATGGCGCTGACCGTGGAACAGGCGGTCGATGCCGGCCTCGCCTCGATCGAGCATCTGGACTATGCATTCAAGGCCGGCAGCAAGGACGAGGCGCAGATTGCCGCCGACTTCGGTGCCGGCCGCATCGACCGTGCCGAAGCCAACCGTCGCCTCGATGCGAGCTTCGACCGTGATACCGCGATGCACGCCTACCGCGATTTCGCCAGGCGTGGCGTGTTCGTGACCCCGACCCTCAACGGTGGCCGCATCCTCGATTTCCTTGACCAGGATGACCACGCCAACGATCCGTACCTGGCCTACATCGGCCCGGGCCTGCGTGCGACCTACCAGTGGCGCGTGGACCGCGCGGCGAAGGCCACGCCGGCGCAGATCGAAGCGCGCCACGCGCAGTACCACCAGGTGGCCGCAGTGCTGCCGATGCTGCAGGAGGCCGGCGTGACGATCATCGCCGGCACGGACGCAGGCTTCCTCAATTCGTTCAACTTCCCGGGCATCGCCCTGCACCAGGAGCTGCAGCTGTTCGTGAAGGAAGGCCTGAGTGCTCCGCAGGCGCTGTCTGCCGCGACCCGTTCCGGCCCGGCCTGGTTCGGCCAGATGGACCGCTACGGTGGTGTTGCGCAGGGCAAGGCTGCCGATCTGGTGCTGCTGACCGCCAATCCGCTGCAGGACATTGCGGCGACCGAGAAAATCGACAGCGTGATCCTGCGTGGCACCGTGTATGACCGTGCAGCGCTGGACAGGATGCTGGCCGATACCAAGGCCAAGGTCGCAGCGTGGAATGCCGAGGCCGCAAAGGCGCAATGATCGGCGGGGTCAGAACCCTTCCGACCGGGAAGGGCTCTGACCCCAGCGTCGAACGGAATCCAGGCACGACGCGGATCCATGGCGGCGGACAGCCCCTTGCTTCCGGCACGGGAATGATTCGGTGCGGGGACCTAGTATGGTGTCCGTTTCCCGTTCGAATCCGTGCATGCTTGTTTCGCCTGCCTTGCTGCTGCCAGCCCATGAGGCGCCGCTTCCGCTGCCACCCCCACACTGGGTGATGCTGGCCCTGTGGGGGTTGTTGATCGCCACCGCTGTGCCGGCCGTGCACCTGAGCCAAGAACCGGGTGGTCTGCTGCCGGCAGCGTTGTTCATCCTTGGCGCCGAGCTGCCCTGGATGCTGGCGACGCCATTGTTGTGGGCGGCGTGCCGGCGCTGGCCACTGTCTGGACGCCGGCATCTGGGCGGATGGTTGGCGCTGTGCCTGCTGCTGACTCCGCTGTTGACGGCATTGGGATGGACCCTGGGCCTTATGCTGCTGCAGCTCTGGCAGGGGCAACCCTGGCCAGCACTGCCGCAGGTGCTGCGCGCGATTGGTATCACCGCGCTGTTTGCGTTGCCGACCTTCATTGCGGTGGCGGGCGTGGGCCATGGCCTGGCCGGACTGCAGCGGTTGAGGGCGCAGTCGGAGGTGCTGCAGCAGGCTCGTGAAACAGCCCTGCGCCAGCATCTGCAGCACCACTTCCTGTTCAATGCGCTCAACGCCATCGGCGGCTTGGCGCTGCAACGTCCACGTGCAGCGGACGCGGCACTGGCGCAGCTGTCCTCGCTGCTGCGCGATACCCTGCAATGCCCATCGCAGCGCTGCTTTGCCGATGAACTGGGCGCAGCACAGGACTATGTCGCGTTGCAGTCGCTGCTGCACGATCAGGAGGTGCATCTGCATCTGCAGGCCAGCGCGGATGCATTGGCCTGTACGGTCCCTGGCCTGTTGCTGCAGCCGTTGATCGAGAACGCGGTGTTGCACAGTGGCTGGCAGCCGGATGATGGGCCATTGCGGATCGAACTGCGCGCCGGTGTGGAAGACGGCATGCTTGACGTCGTGCTGTTCAACCCCTGCCTGCGTCCACGCACGAGCGATGGCCTCGGCACCGGCCACGCTGCGACTCAGCGGCGGTTGGCGATGAAGGGCGGCAGGTTGCAGGCCGGAAGCGAGGGTGATGGCTATCGTGCGCGGCTGATCCTGCCGGAGGTCGCGTGACGCGTCCTTTGAGCGTGCTGCTGGTGGACGATGTAGCACTGGCACGTGCCCGCCTGCGCCATCTGCTGGCGGACATTCCGCAGGTCAGGGTCGACGCGGAAGCCGCCACTCTCTCGCAGGCGCGCGATCTGATGCGAGGACGCCGTTTCGATCTGTTGCTGCTGGATCTGGTCCTGCCCGACGGCCGCGGTTGGGAGCTTCCCGAGAAGCAGTCGTCGCTGGCCGCGCACACCATCTTCATGACCGCGCTGCCGCAGCACGCTCTGCGTGCCTTTGAGCTGGGCGTGGCCGACTATCTGCTCAAACCAGTGGCGGCGCCGCGCCTGCTGGAAGCGATCGAGCGCGTGCGCCGCTTGGCAGGCCTGGCACCGCGTACGGAGAACCGTGCGCAGACACTGGCAGTGCCTGGTAGCGGTGGTGTCCAGTATGTACCGCTGGCGGAGATCGACTACATCGACATGGCGGGCCACTACGCCTGCATACATGTGGGACGCCAGCTGCATCTGCTGCGTGAGCCGCTGGGGCTTCTGGCCGAACGGCTGGCAGATGGAGGACTGTTGCGCGTGCACCGCTCGGCGCTGGTCAACCCGCTGCGAGTGCGATCACTGATCGAGCGGCACAACGGCGATGCGCTGCTTGAACTGGCCGACAGCGTGCAGCTGCCAGTCAGCCGCAGCCACAGGCCGGCGCTGGAGGCGGCGCTGGCTGCACGTACCTGACACACAGCTGGTGCCAGTAGCGGCACGGGTGGTGCCATCTTCGCCCAAGCACGCAATCCACGCGTAGCGACCCATGCACCCTACCGCTTTCCAGATCGAGACGGAGCATACGGATGCGTTGGGGCTTGGGGATGTTGCTGGGCGTGCTGGCGCTGCCTGCGTTGGCCGGGGTGTGAGGGTCAATGTCGATGACCATCTGGGGCGCGCTGATCGCGTTCCAGCCATTACGGTCGAGGGACTGGCGGCGGCCGAAGTAGTCCAGCTGAGGTTGTCGATGCAGGATGGCCGGGGCCAGCGCTGGCAGTCACAGGCTGCACTGCGCGCGGACCTTCAGGGAACGGTCGACACCGCACGCAGCGGCTCGGAACAGGGCAGCTATCGGGGAATCGACGCCAGTGGTCTGATCTGGTCGATGCAACCACAGGAGGGGAGAGCCAGCGCACTTCCCGTGCAGTGGCAGCGCGCCGATGACGGCTTGGGGTTCCAGTCACAGGCCTTCGAACTGGAGGTGGAGCGTGCAGGATCGGTGGTCGCACGGCGGACCTTGAAGCGCCATCTGATGCTGCCTGGGGTACAGGTGCAGCGGGTTGAGATCGACGGACGCGAAGCGCACCTGTACTTGCCAGCGGATCTGAAAAGCGACGCAATGGCACCTGCGTTGGTAGCACTGGGGGGAGCTGAAGGCGGGTTCGATGGTGGCGACCTCTATGCCGCGTGGCTGGCGAGCAACGGCTACATCGCGTTGTCGGTGGCGTGGTATCGCGGGCCGGGCGTGCCCAAGGACCTGATCGAGGTTCCGTTGGAAACCGTGCGCGACGCAGTGCACTGGCTGCAGCGCCATCCCCGGGTGGATCCACAGCGGGTAGGGCTGATGGGGGGATCCTGGGGTGGCATCGTGACCATGGCCACGGCGGTGCATCTGCCTGAGCTCCGCGTCGCCGTGTCCTGGGTAGGCAGTCCAGCCCCGTTTCGTGGCATCGCCCGTGACGTGGCCCCGGCCGACTTCCGCGCGGTGGACCGCTCGCCGTTGAGCTGGCAGGGCGAACCCCTGCCGTGGCTGCCGTATCGCGAGGAGGTTGACTGGGGCAGGCCGGGACCGTACTGGGAACCGGCATTGCGTGCCGCGATGCTGCCCATCGAGAACATTGCCGCACGCACGTTGTGGATCGGAGGTGGTGGAGATCGGCTGGGTGACTCAGGCGTGATGCTGGCCGTTGCGCAGCGTCGGCTTGCAGCGGCAGGGCGTGGTGACCGCGACCGGTTCCTGTACTACTCAGATGCAGGGCGTCTGATCACAGCGCTCCTGCAGCCGACCACCCATCGGCATGATGTAGGCCCGTTCATTGAAGTGGGGGGCACGTCCGTAGGTCATGCCCGTGCGGACCGTGAGGTTGGACCGGCAGTGCTGGCGTTCCTCGCCGAGGCTCTATAGCTGAAAGCGCGGACGCCTGTTCATCAGTTGAACTTCCCGATGTTGGATTCCGATCCGATTGAGCTTCATCCATGCATGGCGTGGATCTACCGTGTCGACCAAGGTCGACACCTACCAACAGCCACCGGAATCTGTCAGAGGTGGGGCGGTGTCGGAGTGCGGGGTGTCAGCCGCATGGGCCCGAGGCATGCCTCGGGCGGGTTGGGCAGGACGCCCAACCCCGGTCTTGCCGAGTGCGCAGGACAGCGCACACGAGCATGCGGCTGCCAAGCCTGAAAGGACGTACTTGTGGCGTCCCCGCAGTCCGACACCGCCCCGCCATCTCACGGAAAGCCCGTTTTTGCATTTGCTGTTGAGGTTGCCGGCCAGCGGCCGGCACTACCGAAGGAGCGGCGGCGCCGTGGGGTGCCGCCGCGGGACATCATTAGCGGCCAGCCGTGGGCGAACACGAGCGGCTGGCCGCTGCCCCAGTCCTTGTAGAAGATACGGGTGCCATCGGCGACGGTGACGTAGTTGCTCATTGCAGGTTCCTTGGCGGAAGGGAGGGAAGGCAGCGGCAGTTGTGCCTGTGCCTTCGGCAGAACAGCGCAGCGCACGCTGGGCGGCTTGCACGGCTGTGCTGGATTGCCCGGCTCTGACGCATATCGCTCTGGCGCAACGTGGTCGGCATGTCGACGATGGCCGCAGCCTGGTCGAGGAGCCCGCGATGCCGAGAGTGCGATGCAGCCCCCTGTTGTGCCTGCTGTTGGCCGCAGTGGTGCATGCGCAGACCAATGTCTACAAGTGCGTGGATGGACCGCATCCGGTCTACCAGCAGACGCCGTGCCAGGGGCGTGCGGAATGGCGATGGGAGGTGCCGGCAGAGGCGTCGCTGTCGCGTGGTCCGTTGCCGAAGGCAACCAAGGCGGCCAGTGCAGTCCCGGCCCGACCACGCAGCGTGCGGTCGGGCCGGGCGCACGCCGCGCTGATACCCATCAGCACCGATCCCACAGCCTGTGAGCGCGCGCGGCAACAACGCGGAAAGGCGCTGGCCAAGGCCGATCGCCTGGACTTCGTACAGCGGCGGCAGCTGGATGACGCGGTGCATGACGCGTGTCGTTGAATCCAGGAGTGCCAGAAACGACAACGGCGCCCGAAGGCGCCGTTGTCAGCAAATGCCAGGTGTCTGACCTCAGCGTCCGTCGCTGGCCGCCGGTGCCGGCGAGGACACGCTGTCCGGCTTGGGCAGGCTCAGTTCCGGGTTGCCCTGTTCGGCCTGCAGGATCTGGATGCGGCGCTGCAGGGAATCCAGCTGGCTGTTGGTGCTCTGCACGTCGCTGCTCAGGCTGACCGCCTGCTGCTGGGCCTGCTGCAGGGCAGCGCTGACCTGGGCGGACTGTGCCTGCTGCTGTTCCATTTCCTGCTGCAGGGTGCGCAGGCGCTCCTCGTTGTAGGCCACCAGGCGCTCGGTATAGCGCTTGCCGGCTTCCAGGCGGGTAGTGTCGATATAGACCTGTGCCAGCTGCTCGGACTGCTGCGCGAAGGTTCGGTAAACACGCTCGGCGTTGTCGACGGCGTCGGTCTTGATCACCCGCCAGAAATTCTTTTCCTGGAACAGGGCGACGTAGTAGGTCAGGGTGTTGGCGTTGAACAGCAGGCTGGCGCCATAGTTGCCGTTGTAGGTGGTGCGCAGCTCGGTCAGCTGGCGCGCATCCATCAGCTGCTTGAGTTCGTCAACGGTGTTGCGTACCACCGGTGCAGTGCGCGCGGCCGGCTCTGCGGCAGCTTCGCGGTCGCCTCGTGCAGCCATCGCCGCCGGTGCCACCAGCACCATGGCCACGGCCAGCATTGCCGCGCTGCGCGCGTGCCGGGCGAAGACCGCGCCCCCTGAAGTTTCTCGCATGTCTAGACCATCCACGGATGAGTGTGGGTTGAGATGAAGGTGGTTCCCCGCCGGGAGTCTAGCATGGGCGCGGGCGCCGCCAAGGGCGCCCGTCACGGGTCAATAGACCAGCTGCGCCGCGCTGCACTGGATCGACTGCACGTTGACGTCGGTACGGCCCAGTTCCAGGCCCAGCACGCTGGCCAGCAGGTTGGTCAGCAGTGAGCCGACGCTGTTGAGCACCGGCTTCAGCGCCGCCAGGATCGGATTCAACAGGGTACAGAGCAGGCCACTGCAGGACACGCCATTGCCAGGAGTTGTGACTCCGCTTCCAGAGCTCGGATCACCCAGGCCCCCGGCCTTGGTTAGCAGGTACGAGGCTAGGTTGTTGCGCACGCAGCCGTTGTAGTCGAGCAGGTTGCCGAGCAGGCTGTCGCATCGATTGACCAGAAGGCCACCCACAACAATGCTCAACAGCTTGTCGAGCAGACCGAATCCCTCCCCGGTCACGGTCGCACGATAGCTGTCCCAGACAGAGCCGTCTGTCCATTTGGTTCCCAGACCATTCGGAACCGGAACGCCGTTGTGCATCACCCAGTCGCCGACGGGATTCAGGTTCTGGCTGGGATCACCGTTGCGAAGCAGGGGGATGACATTCTTCACGTCATAGCGCCCGCCCCCGGGATGGGCTGCAATCAGATACTGATTGGCCAATGCCAATGCCGTTTGCCTGCCGTCGGCGTCACCTTGCGGAGTCGACACCATGCCCGCGAGCACACGCAGCAGCTCACTGACCAGATCAGAAACGGCGTTGCCCAGCGCCAGTGGATTGATCTGCGTGGAGCCACTCTCGCCGGCAGCCAGGGTCAGGTTCTGTGAGCTGGTCAGGGCGGGCAGGGCGATCTTGTTGGTGATCAGGGGCTTGCCCAGCAGCTTCAGCAGCTGCTCGTTCTGCAGGGTGTTGTCACAGACATTGTTCTTGGAGAAGCGTTGCGCAGGATCGACCTTGCCCACGCAGGCTCGCAGCACCGAGGAGTCGACCTGGATGGTCGCCTTGGGCGGACTGGCGCCACATTGGATGCCGGTCAGGGTGCCCATCGCGTTGGCGACATCGACATGCAGCGGCAGGTGCAGCTGCGTCCCCAGCAGTTGCAGCAGGGGGCCCAGCGCGAACAGGTTGTTGCTGTCCACATCCACCATCAGCCGGACCTGCGCGTTGTAGGCACGCGAACCTACGCCGCCGATGGCGATCGACGGCGGTTCAACCACGCCCGCCTGTACGTTGATGCCGAGCAGGTTCAAGCCTTCGACCGCGATGCCATTGCCCTCGTTGGCGATGGAGATGGCCGTGCTGATCAGGTTGAGCACGCTGATCTTCGACTCGAGTGCGCTGCCGGCGGTACCGTCTGGAGAAATGACCTCGGCGAACAGGCCTCCGCCGCCGGACTCGCTGCCCAGTGCGATGTTGAGCTTGGTGATGTCCAGCCGGGTCGCGACCAGGTCCGAAAGAGCACGCAGCTGCACGCCGACGGTGGTGTTGCGGCCGACCACGGTGGCCGTGGCATCAACCAGCTGCGCCAGCGAGATCTTGTTGACCGCCAGCAGCCGGTTGAAGTCGGCCACGCTCAGGTTGGCGCTGACCGGGATGTTGAGTGCCTTCAACAGCCCCGATGGAGTGATGCTGGCCTGCGCCAGGCCGTCATAGGAAAGCACCGTGGCATTGGTGACATCAAGGCCGATCAGGCGCAGGGTCGACATCAGCAGCGAGTCGCCCCGGGTCCGCAACAGCTGCGAGCCGACCGCAAATACGGCGGTAGGCTCCGAGCGGCGGGCAACGGCCTGCACGCTGACAGTCGGCAGGCTGGTGTTCTGCCCGAAGAAAGGCAGCACGCTGCGCTCGGCGACCACCTGGACCGCGTTGCGGGGGGTGCTGGCGTCGATCGTGGTGACGAAACGGTTCGCCGTGCCACGGGTGGCGCTCCAGTTGCCGCAGCGGATCTGCAGGCTGCCCGCAAACTTGTTCTGGGTCAGCGCGCTCTGCCGTGCCGCACTGTTGTCGCTGTTGTCCGAGGTGCACAGCTCCAGTCGTTGCGCGCCGGCCAGTGCGGCCAGGTCGGCCACCTTCTGCGCGTCACGCTTGGCCCAGAACAGATAGCCGATTTCGATCAGACCCAGCATCGCCAGCAATGCCAGCATGACCAGCATCATGGTGATTGACATGCCGCCACGCGGGCGGCTGAAACTGAACTGGCGTGGGCGTTTCATGGCCTACCTCAGCGTCCGGATGAGGATGTTCCCTTGGACTTGGCGACATCGGTTTCAAAGAAGTCCGGGATCTCGTGTTCAAAGCTCTTGATGTAGCGGGCGTAGCTCAGGGTGGCCTGGTCGCCGAGGATCGGCAGATGCTGGCCGGCCTGCTGCCCTGATGCCTGCAGGCGGAACAGGTTGCGTGCGGTATCACCGAACTGGCTGCGTCCCGGGCGCGTTGCTGGAGTGATGCTGTCGGCGGCGACAACCGCCGTGGTAGCGGTTACCGGCGTCGGTGTAGCGGGCGCTGCCAGGTCGATCGTAGGCAGTGGCTCGGATTGCAGCGGCTGCGCTGCCGGCGCGGACGGACTAGCGCCGCCAAGCATCTGCCCGGTCAACGGTTGTTGCTGCGCTTGCACGGCTCCCGCAACCAGCAGGCAGGTCAATACGGACAGCAGGCGTCGGGACAGGGGGGTCGCGGTCATGGTGTGTTCCCGTTCGGGCGGTCGGAGGCGCTGAAGCGTTCCAGCATCGAGGGCGGCAGGCGCTGCGGATCGCGCGCATCACGGGCATCGCGGCGCGGTTCGGCTGCCAGTCGTGTGCTGCCTGTTGTTTTGCTGCTGGCCATCGCCGTCGCCGTCGCTGGGGCGGGTGGCGCGACCGTTGCCGCAGCAGCGGCAGCGGCAGCGGCGTGGCGTTGCTGCAGGCGGGCGCGGATCTGTGCGGCCTGCTGTTGGATGCTGTTGCGGGTTTCTTCGTTGAGGTTGGCCTGCTGGGCAAGACGCTCGGCGGTGGCGGTATCGCCACGAAGCACCGCCCACAGCGCCAGGTTGGCGGTGGCCTTGGCGTTGCCTGGTGACAACTCCAGCGCCTTGGCCAGCGGTTCGCGCGCCTGCTCGAAGCGGCCCGCGCGCAGCCGTGCATAGCCGAGGTCACCCAGGTAGCTGGTATTCAATGGCTGCAGCTGGGTGGCCTGCGCCAACGCCTGCTCGCTGCCGGCATCGTCATCGCGCCGCGCAGCGATCAGGCCCAGGCCATGGGCGGCCGCGGCGGCCTGGGGGCCACTGGAAAGATCGCGGTACAGGGTGACCGCGGCATCGGCCTGTCCAGTCTCGCGCAATGCATCGGCCTGCAGCAGGCGCAACGCCGGCGGGTCCCCGTAGCGCTGGCGGAAGGCATCGATATGCGCCAGCGAGGCATACCACGCCCCCTGCTGCTGCATGCGCTCTATCAGCTCCAGGTAGGCGTTGCGGCTGTCCTGCGGTGCCGGTTCGGGCGCGGCCAGGCTGGGCGCACGCAGATACTTCGGCGTGGTCGATGAGCAGCCGCCGGCGACGGCGACGAGAGCAAACAGCAGGCAGGTGTTGTGCAGGGCAGGCATCAGGGCGATCCCATCTTGGACATGGTGGTGGCCAGCGCGACCAGCGCGGGGCCGGCAAGGACCAGCATCAGCGCTGGCAGCAGGGTCAGCATCATCACCACGGTCATCTTGACCGAGAGCTTGCCGACCTTTTCCTTCAAGGTATTGCGGCGCTGTTCGCGCAGCCGGACGCTGAACTGCCGCAGCGGCTCCTGTACCGCACCGCCGTGCGCATGCACCTGCAGGATCAGCTGCATCAGGCTGCTCAGGTCGTCGTCGGCATAGACTTCGCTCAAGCGGCGCAGCGACTGCGCGCGGGTGCGGCCGTGGGTATAGGCCACGTTGGCTTCCTGTAGTTCGCCACCGAGTACCGGCAGCGCGTCACGCAGCTTGTCGCCCAGCGTCTGCAGGCTCTGGTCCATGCTGAATCCCACGCCCTGCAACAGCCGCAGCAGGTCGATCAGCAGAGGCAGCTCGTTGTCGACGGCCCGCCGCCGCCGCTTCACCCAGGAAGAGAGAACGAACTTTGGCAGCAGCAGGCCGGCGGCCAGCGCACCGATCACGACCATGATCCTGGCCAGTCCCGTGGCATCACTGAAGGCCAGCGCCAATGCCAGCACGAGCAGCGCCAGAAGCAAGCGCAGGCCGAGATAGATTGCGGTGCCGCGACGCGTGTTCCAGCTGGCCAGGTCCAGCAGCAGGCGATCTTCATTGGCCAGCAGCGCAGCTTCCAGGCGACCGCCACTGAGCGCGCGGCCGAATCGCTCCAGCCAGCCCAGTGAATCGCGTTGTGTGGTCTCGTTGTCACGCGCCTCTTCGCGCGGTTGCAGGGCGGTCTTCAACGTGGCCGAGGTGCGGTGTTCGCGATGGCTGCGCACCCAGCCGGCAATGCCGAGCAGGGCGATGCCAGCCGCAAGCAGCAGCAGGGAGAGGGCGAACCAGGCGCTGGCGCTCATCGGGCATCTCCGGGGGTGCTGCGGCGGTTCATAGTGATTTGGCCAGGCGATACAGCAGGAATGCTCCGAACAGCTCCAGCCCCAGTGCGATCAGCAGGATCTTGTGACCGAGTGGATCGTGCAGGACCGGCTGGAAAAACTCGGGGCTGGAGATTGCCATCAGCACGGCGCTGGCCGGTGGCAGCAGGCCCAGCACCCACGCCGACATGCGCGTCTCGGAGGTGGTCGCGGCCAGTTCCTGTTGCGCCTGTTCCAGGTCGCGCATGAAATCACCCATGCGCTGCAGGATCTGGTCGGAGCGGCCACCAATGCGCACGCTGACCCCGACCACCACCGACAGAACCTTCAGCACATCCATGCGATACGGCTGCGCCGCCAGTGCGAGCGCGCGGTCCAGGTCCATGCCGCTGCGCGCATAGCGCACCGTGGTATCCAGCAGGCCACGCAGCGGTGCGCTGGTCTGCATCGATGCCACCTGGAACGCTGCCTGCAGGCTGTTGCCCAGCGCGGTCAGACGCACAAGGTTGTCGAGGAAATCCGGCAGCTGATGCAGCAGCTGCGCGCGCAGCTTCGATGTCCGCCGCATCACCCACAGCCAGCAACCCAGAAGGTACAGCAGCAGGGTCAGCGGAAACATCCATGCGGTGCCGAGCCGCAGCATCGCCACCACAGAAAGCACCAGCCCCGGCACCAGCAGCATGATGGGAAGCTTCCAGCCCGTCCGCAGGCCGGCGCGCTGCAGCAGGCCGTCCAATGGCAGCACGCGTCGCCCGCTGCTGGCCGGTCGCGGCGGATCGTTGGCCGCTGCAACGGAGGCGCCAGCGGGGGCGCCAGCACCGGCGCTGCCACGCGCAAGGCGCTGTTCGGCGTGCTGCATCGATGCCTGGCGCTGCTCGCGGCTGCTGGCTGTGCCCCACAGCCAGACCGCCAGAGCCAGCAGCACCGAGATGATGCTCAGTACGCCCAGCAGCAGCCCAGTGCCCATGCTCAGAAGTCCCCGTACAGGGATTCGCGCAGCTGCTGGCGGAATGGCTCCAGCTTGTGCGAATGCGGATGGAAGCCCAACCCGATCCAGCGATCGATTTCCCTGCCGTTGCCGTCGATCTGCAGCTCGTGGCGGAACATTTCCTGGGTGGTGATCAGGTTGTCGCTGACGCCGGTGATTTCTGTGATCGAGACCAGCACGCGGCGGCCACTGCCGAGGCGCGAGATCTGCACGATGAAGTCGATGGCGCTGGCGATCTGCCGCCGCAGGCTGTCCTCACTGCCCTGGAAGCCAGCGAAACCGGCAAGCATCTCGATGCGGTACAGGCAGTCACGCGGCGAGTTGGCGTGGATGGTGGCCATCGATCCGTCGTGGCCGGTATTCATCGCCTGCAACATTTCCAGTACCTCGGCGCCACGCACCTCGCCGACGACGATGCGATCGGGACGCATGCGCAGGCTGTTGCGCACCAGGTCGCGGATGCTGACCGCACCCTGGCCCTCGGCACCACCGATCCGGCTTTCCAGGCGTACGACGTGCGGATGGTTGAGTGATAGTTCGGCGGTGTCCTCAACTGTGATCACGCGTTCGTTGGCCGGCACGTAGCTGGCCAGTGCGTTCAGCAGCGAGGTCTTGCCGGAACTGGTGCCACCGGAGACCAGGATGTTGCAGCGGCCCAGCACCATCGCCTTCAGCAGCGCCTGCATGGGTGCATCGAAGGTGCCTTTGGCCAGCAGCTCATCGGGGGTGAACGGGTCCTTGCGGAACTTGCGGATGGACACCATCGGCCCGTCCACCGCCAGCGGCGAGATGATCGCGTTGAGGCGGCCGCCGTTGGGCAGTCGCGCATCGACCATCGGGTTGGAATCATCCAGGCGGCGCCCCAGCGGAGCGAGGATGCGGCGCAGGATGCGCAGCAGGTGGGTATCGTCGGTGAAGCGCTGGGTGGCGCGCTTGAGCTGGCCGCCCTGCGAGACGTGCACATCCTTGAAGCCGTTGATCAGGATGTCTTCGATGGATGGATCGTGCAGCAGGTCGTCCAGCGGGCCAAACCCGGTCAGCTCCTTGACCAGGCCTTCGGCAACCACCTGCATCTCTTCCTCGTTGATCGGGATGCGCCATTCCTGGATGAAGCCCACGGTCTGCACCTGCACCCAGCGGGCGATGGTGTCCGGGGCCCAGGAATCGATGTCGATGCGCTCGTCCTCGATGCTGTTGAGCAAGTGCTCGTGCGCGGCCGACAGCACCTTCTGGTACTGCTCGGTCTGTGCGAACGGCAGATGGCCGGCGGCGCTCTCGGGCAGCACCGGGCGGGCAGCGGCATGCGGGAACGGAGTTACCTTGTCTTCCATTGCGATCCACCCAGAGCAAGGGAGAGTCTTTCCCGCAGGCCCTGCGCCTGGACCGGGCACGCAGCCGGATCCAATCGCGGGACGAGCGGGGCGAGGGCACGCAGGTAGGGGTCGCGCGGCGCATCCTGCAGCAGCAGATGGCCCTGGCTGGCCGCCAGGCGTACGCGCGGTCGTTCGGGCAACGTTGCCAGCAGCGGCACCTCGAAGCGGCGCGCGATCTGCTCCGGGCTCATGCCGCTGCTGTCGTCGTGGCGGTTGATAACCAGCTGCAGGCGCTTCTCGCGTTCGCGCTGGCCAGCGAGGTGCTTCAGTGCCTGGTCCAGTGACACCAGCGTGGCGATCGAGGCGTCGGTGACCAGCCAGATCTCGTCGGCCTGGTCCAGCAGCAGCGGTGGCAATTGCCGCAGCGGGCAGCCGCCGGCATCGCACAGCACGCTGGCGAACACGCCGCGCAGCCGCTGCAGCAATGCGCCCGGGTCCGAGGGTGGCACCGCATCACTGCCACCTGCACGGTCCAGCAGCACCAGCCCGGACTCATGGCGCGCCATCGCGGTGCGGGCAAGGGTAGCGTCGATGCGGCTGGCATTGCGCAGCGCATCCTCGTAGTGGAAGTGGCTGTCGAGATTGAGGTACAGCGCAAGGTCGCCCGAGGGCTGCGCCAGTTCCAGCAGCAGGCCGTCCTGCTGCAGCGCGTCGCCCTGGGCCAGCGCGCGGGTCTGCTGCGCCAGCACCGACAGATGCGCCGCAAGAGTGCTGGTGCCGACGCCGGCGCGCACCCCCAGCAGCACGATCAGGCGTGCCTTGTGTGCCAGCTGCGCCGAAGGAGCCGGTCGTGGCGACAGTGCGCGGCGCAGCGCTGCTTCGATGCCGATGTTGTCGCTGTCCAGGTCCAGCACGTCACGCAGGCCCACGCGCAGCGCCATCACCACACCTTCCACCTGGCCGGCACTGGTGGAACCGACCGCGACCAGCATCAGCTCCGGCTCGGTCTGCTGCAATTGCTGTGCAAGCACGCTGGAGGCGGCCGCGTGCTCGGGACGGAAATCGAGAAGCACCAGGCTTTCCGGTCCGCGTTGCAGGTCCTGCGCGGAAGTCGGCATGCTGCTGTCCTGCCAATGCAGGGTGGTGGCCGGCGGCAACTTGGCGGCCAGCCGGGGCAGCAGTTCGCGATCCATGCCGTACAGGACCAGGTTCATCGGTGGTCCTTGTGGATGCAGCGGCTGGGCGGTGGCGTAGGGCATGGTCGTGGTATCGCAGGCATCATGGAGTCAACGCGAGAAGCCGGGCACCGGGTCCTGGCTGATCGGGCCGAGCAGCCACGAACCCCATTCCGGAAGGTTCGGCTTGGCCTCGCGTTCGCCGGGCAGCGGTAGTTCGGTGTTGCGCGCCAGCGGCTTCACCAGCCGCGGCGTGACGATGATCACCAGTTCCTTGTCCTGTCGTTTGTAGTCGAAGTTGCGGAAGAACGAGCCGATGATCGGCAGGTCGCCCAGCAACGGGATCTTGCCGACGCTGGACACCACGTTGGAGCTGACCAGGCCGCCGATCACGAAGCTCTCGCCGTCGCCGAGCTCGACGGTAGTGTCTGCGCGCCGGGTAGTGATCGAAGGGATCTGCACACCGTTGAGGGCGATGGCGTTGCTGTAGTCCAGGTCGCTGGCTTCCGGAGCCACCTTCAGCGCGATGCGATTGGGTGCCAACACCGTCGGGGTCACGGTCAGGCCGATGCCGAACGGCTTGTAGGTGATGGTGGTGGTGCCCAGCCCCTGCGGTTCCAGGATCGGCAGTTCGCCACCTGCCAGGAAGCTGGCACTCTGGCCGGACAGCGCGACCAGCGTCGGTTCGGCCAGGACACGCGCCATGCCGTTGCTCTGCAGCAGGTCGACATCGGCGTTCCACAGGCCCTTGGTCGAGCCGAACACCAGGCGGAATGCAGAGGAAATGGGCGACTCGGCTTCGTTGCCGGAGTTGCCTTCCTTCATCCCGGGCAGGATGCCGGTGTTGCCCGGCAGCTGGCCGCCTGGACGGGCGAAGCCGTAGGCGAAGTTGCCATTGCGGTTCTGGAAACTGATGCCGATCTGCTTCAGCGCCGTCTTGTTGAATTCGACGACCTTGACCTCGACCTGGACCACGCCGCCGCTGCTGACCGTCGATGTATCAGCAAGCGTGCCGTCCTTGCCCAGCGCCATCGCCGCGGTGCGCTGTTCCTGCATGTGCGAGAGCACGCTGTCGGTACTTCCCTGCAGCAGGCCCTGGTTGTCCTGCTGGGTGAACACCAGCCCGCCCGAGCCGGCGTCGGCCGCACCCTGCACGGCGCTCTGCACCCGCACCTGCAGGCGCTGCGGTTCGGCCTGCCTGCGGTGCCACAGCAGCAGGGTCGTGATGCCTGGTGCCTTGCCGACCAGCAGTGCCTGGCGCTGGCCGCGCAGCATCACGATATCGGCCACGCCGGGGTCGGCGATGGCGACCCGCTCCAGGTCGGCCGGCAGCGTCCACGGCCGTTGCTCACGTGCCTGCAGCACCAGATCGTCGGCCGCCACGCTTGTTGCCGGTGCCAGCAGCACCAGCAGCAGGGCCAGCCAGCGCTGGCGGGGGGAGAGGCGTGGACTGCGGCGACGTTCGGTCATGGATGCGCTCGATGCAGGTCAAAGGGAACCACGGGGAGCAGAGCTGTCCCCGCGGATGATTTCGATGCCAGGCGCGCGCTGGGTCCTGTGGCGCGTCGCAGGTGCGCGTGCCGGCGCCTGTGGATTGGCGCGCGCCGGAGCGGTGCCGCGGCCAGCCAGCGCATCGTCATCGATGCCGGCGAAGGCATGGTTCTCCGGTCGTTGCAGTGCAAGCTGCTGTTCCGCATCCAGGCCGCGCAACGGATCGATCACCCCGCGCGACTGCGGGAACAGGGCGAGGTCGGGCAGGCCGGTATCAGCCGGATTGCGCAGGGCCAGGAACAGCTTGCCCTGCTGCGCACCCAGCAGCAGGCGATTGGCATCGGCCACCGGGACTGCCAGCACCGCACTGCGTGCCGGTTGGGTGGCTTCGTTGCCCGTGGTGTGGCTGCTGCCGCTTCCGGTGATGTCGGCGGCACGCGGGTCGTTGCGGTTGTCGCCGTCGTTGCTGGCGACAGCATCGCTGGTGGCCGGGGCAATATCCTGCTGGCCATAGCTGAGTACGCGCAGGCGGGACAGCAGCAGGCGCGTCTGTGCAGCCTCGCCCGGGCCGCTGGCGTTGGGCTGGGCATTGCGCAGGTTGAGGAAGACGTCGACGAAGTCGCCGGGCAGGATGCGGTTGCCAGCGCCGACCAGTTCATCGACCGGCACCGCAAGGGCGCGCTCGCCCGGGCGCAGCTGCAGCGAGAATCCCTGCGCCAGTGCGCTGCTGCTGATGGCGGTGCCTTCGGCGATATCCTGCACCGGCACCTTGCCGACGACGGTAGCGATGCTGGTGGCGGTACCGGCGACCGGCGCGGTGCGCTGCGCAAGGCGCAGCCCGTTGGCGGTGATCGGTTCGCCGGCCGGCAGGCGCGCCACCGCTTCCACCACCGTGAACGTCTGGGCCTCGCTCTGCGCGACCGGAGCCGCTGAGGCCGGGGCGTCGGGCTTGCGCCCGATCATGAAGGCGACCAGGGCCAGCAGCACGGCCAGCCCGATCAGGGCAACGGCGGCGATGCGGGTCAACTTGAGCATGAAACCGTCTCCTGTACCGATCGTCAGTTACCGCTGCCGAGGTCGAGCTGTGCGACCGCGACGCTGCGGATGGGGGCCTGCATCACCCACTTGTAGAGCGTGGCGGTGCCGGGCAGGAAGGGATGGCTGGCGTAGTCGTAGCTGACGGTCACGGTCATGCACTGGGCCGTGGCCAAGCCCGCGCAGGGCGCCTGCGGCGACACCACCACGGCGTTGCTGCCGCCATTGCTGCAGTCGACGGTCTGCGCCGAGAACTTCAACAGCCATTGCATCGAGTTGCGCGCCGCGACACATGCTGCTGTACGGCGCTCATTGGCATTGCCATAGCGCAACGATGCGCGCGCACCCTCGGCCGAGGCGGTGGCCAGGGTCTGCTGCGCAGCCATGATCATCACGCCGGAAAAGGTGAACATCAGCAGCGGCAACAGTCCAAGCATCAGCATCAACGCGAACTCGATGCTGGCGACGCCACGCTGCCGGCGGGGGCTGTGGGAGTTCATGACACACCTCCGTAGGCGCTGATGAGGATCCAGCCGATGGCGGAAATCGCCAGGTAGGCTGCATAGGGAATGCCGTGGCGTCCCTGCCGGGCGCTCTGCATGTCACGGAGCGCAGGATGTGATTGCCAGTGCGAACTGGCGCGGTCTACCTGGGCCTGCAGCCCGAACGGCAACAATGAACTCAGTCGGCGCGACACCAGGACGATCGCCGCATGGACGCCAGCAGCGAGGCTGGCCGCGATCCAGATCGGCAGCAATGCCTGCCAGCCCAGCATCAGGCCCAGTACCGAGAAGAACTTGACGTCGCCCGCGCCCATCCAGCGCACTGCATGGAACGGCAGCAGGGCTACCAGCCCCAGCGCCGCGCCGGCGACGTGGGAACCCCACGGCAGGCGCGGCGCGTTGAACTGGCCGGCGATGATCAGGACAACCGTGATCGCGCACGCCGACAGCAGCCAGGTGTTGGGCACCCGGCGGGCATACAGGTCGCTGATCGCGATCCGCAGGCACACGCCGATGGCCAACAGTCCCAGCAGTGTCATCGCACACTCCATTGTCCGTCAGTGGACGGTAGGCAGTTGCTGTCCCTGGTCCAACCTGGAACGCCGCTCAGGTTGCGGGCGTGGAGCCTGATGCCTTGGTAGCAAGATCAGAGAGATTCTTGAACAGCGTCTCGAAGAACCCCTTGATCTCCTTGTTGCCGACCGCGATCAGGATGCCGGCAATCACAGCGGCCAGCAGCCCGTACTCGAGTGCGGTAACGCCGTCTTCTTCCTTCAGGAACCTGCGGATCGATGCGTTCATGACGTTTGTCTCCCTCTACCTGTCTACAACAGGACACCTGCGTTGGGCGGTGGCCCGGCTCCGCCGGGATCGTCCGTGGACCTCCGCCGATCCTGGCGGAGGAGGCATAGCGGGACGGGCCCACTGTGCTCAAGCAGGGTGATCGTTTCCAGGGAGGGCGCCGACTGCGCGGCTACGACCGCACGGCGCCGGGCCGGTGGTCGAAGTATCGTGCGATGCGTGCATGTTCATGCGTTCCCCCTGGATGCGGCCTCTCTATGAAGGACCGGATCACCTTGATATCGACTTTGCCTGAATGGCGGCCCGCTGCAACCGGAACCTATATGCAAATTCGGCAGAAAACACTCGGACCTTAAACTTTCAGATTGTTTCTGTGACGAATATCCGTTCGTGGGCAAAACGGTTCATCCACGTGCAGATAATGTGATTCCTCTAAACTTTCGCATGCGAAAACCGTGCCAAACACGACAACAAACTCTTCACTTGTGTATCGGTTTTCTTCAATGCATTCCGTGGGTTTACCCGCGAAGATTATCGGGCATACTCGCATTCAAGCTATGGAGTTTTTCCGGGTGGGCTGTGCGGCATTGACCGTTCCTCTCCCGGCAACGGCAGCGGTTCCTGTAACGGTGTGCGCCCTGTCAGGCAGTGGGGGCCGCATCGCATGACGGATCAACGGGGGGGACGACACTGTCATGGTCGATGGTGGGGTAGGAGACGGTGACGACAGCGGCCTGCGGTCGATCGACCTGGCGACGCTGAGCGGCGTGCTTCGTGTGTGTGATGTCGAATTGCTTCTGCTCGATGGCAACGGACCACGGGCGGCCTTCGCTTCGCGCGTGCACGAGGAAGCCCTGTTCTGCAGCATCAGCTGTGGTTTCCATTGCCGTGGGCGCTTCATGCTGCCTCCGGACTGGGCGATGCTGGGGTATATCCACGCCACCGATGAAACGCTGAGCTGGTGCCACGGAGTGCCACTCACGCCGGGAATGGCGTTGACCGTGATGCCCGAGGGTATCAGTGAGTTCACGCTGAGCCCCGGCACCCATATGACCCTGATGCTGGTGCCGGTGGTACGTGTGCAGCGCAAGCTGACCGAGCTGAGCCTGCGCAGCACGCCGCCCGCAGGCCAGGCGCTGTCCTTGTTCAACCTGGCCAGTGATTCAGCGCCGCTGGTGGGGTATTACCAGCAACTTCACCAGCAGTTGGGACAGGGCATTGCACTGCAGCCAGATGAAACCGAACGCCTTCTGCATGGGCACGTGCAGGCCCTGCTGGGCGCCGGTGCGGCAGACCGCCCGGGATGCAGCCGTGCGCGCCGGACGCACTATCTGATTGCGCAGCGTGCGGAGAACTTCATGCGGCTCAACCTGCGCCGCAATATCTACATGAATGAAATCTGTGATGCCGCTGGCGTCAGCGAGCGCGGCCTGCGCTATGCCTTCGAGGACCTGTTCGGTACCTCGCCCAATCGTTACCTGTCGATGCTGCGCTTGTGCGCGGCCTGCCGCAGCCTGTCGATGGCCGATTCCAGCCGTCGCTCGGTGAAGGCCATCGCGCTCAGCTGCGGCCTGTGGGACCTGTCGCGCTTCGCCGACAATTACCGCAAGGTCTTCGGCGAACTGCCGCGCGATACCTTGATGCGCGCACCGGCGCAGATCGGCCAGCCGGCCTGACCCTGGCGGCACAAGGGTTTCCCCGTCGTTTCTGCCGGAATTGCATATCCGCTTGCCGATATGGTTGCCGCTTCTGCATAACCGGCTGCCGATTCCGACCGTGGATTTGCCGGAATGCGCGATTGCCGTGCCGGAATGAAGTGCGCAGCCACCGTTGCAAGCGCTGAAATGTCAGTCACCTGCCTAACGGCAAGTCCACTGACATTCCAGTTGTTCGCCTACGGGGGAAATGCTCATGAACCGCATCTACCGGCGTGTATGGAACCGCCAGCTCAATGCTCTGGTTGTGGCCTCGGAACTGGCCACCGGCGATAGCGGCGGCGGTGCCGCGCGCGATCCGCGCAGTGTCCTGCTGATGCCCTCTGTGCTAGCGCTGGCGCTGCTGTGTGCGCTGGCCAGCGGCCACGCAGGAGCATCAGAAACCAATCAATCGCTGCGCGACCTGCAGGCATTGGCCGCGAAGTATGCGCAGCCGATGCCGGTGAAGGTCGATGCCGAAGTGGCATTGGCCGCCGCCTCGCGCCAGGCGCAGAGCAGCCCTGCGATCAGCGCCGATGCACGTGTCGGCCTGCAGCTGAGCACTGCCTCGCTGCCGGTGGTGCGCGATGTGTTGCCGGCCAGCGTGCAGGTGAATCTGGCGGCGAACACCACGCCGAAGCAGGTTGCTGTTCCGGCGCTGGCTGCCGATGTCCGCGCCAATATCGGGCTGGGTCATGCAACCTCCAATGCAGCGAAGGTTGATGCATCGCTGGCGGCACAGGTTGCGCCGTCCGCGCATGCGCCGCTCGGCGTGGCTGCGGATGCGCGGGCGAAAGCCAACGTTGGCGTCGCCGGTGCGCAGGTGGCCTCGATCGATACCGGCGCCACGGCGGCGGCCGGCATCAGCAGTACCTCGGCGGGTTCGTTGCCTGGGCTGAAGACCTCGGTCGATGGCAAGGTCGATTCGCAGCTGAAGCTGGCTGGGCACCAGATCAATGGCCAAGGCCAGGTCAAAGCGACGGCAGCGGTCACGCTGCCGGCCAAGGAAGAGCTGCCGGGCGAAACCCATGACCGTGCGATTACTGCAGCCTTTGATACCGGCGTCGCCGGCAACGTGCGCCTGCAGGCGCCGGATGGGCAGGAAGTGGTGGCCGACCGCAATCTGAAGCTGGCCGGCCAGGCAACGGTCGCGGCACAGAACAGTGCGCTGGGTGTGGGTAGCCTGGTGGGCGGCGTGGTCGGCTCCGCGGGTAGTGCGGTGGGCGGCGCGCTCAACGGTGTGGTCGGCACGGCCGGCAGCGCGGTGGCGGGGGCACTTAACGGCACCGTCGGCACCGTTGGTGGCGTGGTTGGCGGCGCACTGAATGGCACCGTCGGCAACGTCGGCGGTGCAGTTGGCGGTGCGCTCAACGGCACCGTTGGTACAGTTGGCAGCGCGGTGGGCGGCACGCTCAACGGCGCGGTCGGTACCGTCGGTGCAGTCGGTAGTGCCGTGGGTGGCGCACTGAACGGCACCGTTGGCACGGTCGGCGGCGCGGTGGGCGGCACGCTCAACGGCGCGGTCGGCACCGTCGGTGCAGTCGGTGGTGCCGTGGGCGGTGCACTGAACGGCACCGTTGGCACGGTCGGCAGCGCGGTGGGCGGCACGCTCAACGGCGCGGTCGGTACCGTCGGCGCAGTCGGTGGTGCCGTAGGCGGTGCGCTCAACGGCACCGTTGGCACTGTTGGCAGCGCGGTGGGTGGCACGCTCAACGGAGCGGTCGGTACCGTCGGCGCAGTCGGTAGTGCCGTGGGTGGCGCACTGAACGGCACGGTTGGCTCCGTTGGTGGAGCAGTCGGCGGTGCGCTCAACGGCACTGTTGGTTCTGTTGGCAGTACGGTGGGCGGCACGCTCAACGGTGCCGTCGGCGCAGTTGGTGGAACCGTCAACGGCGCCGCTGGCGCGGTGGGTGCGGTGGGCGGCGCAGTGGGCGGTACGCTCAACAACACGGTTGGCGCGGTGGGCAGTACCGTTGGCGGTGTGCTCAACGGCGCGACCGGCGGCAGCACCGGTGGCCTCGGCGGCCTGCTGGGCAACACGTTGGGCAACGTCGGCGGTGCCGTGGGCAACCTGCTCAACGGCAACCTCAATGGCACCATCGGCAATCTCGGCAGTGCCGTGGGTGGCCTGGTCGGTGGCACGCTGAGCGGCCTCGGCCTGACCAAGCCCTCGGCGATTCCGCCGACCAGTCCGAAGGCGCCGGCACCGGCCGACCCGAATGCGGGTTTGATCATCGGCACCGGCGGCCTGGTTGGCAACGTCGGCCAGCTGATCGGCCCGACCACCACCAGCCTGTTCGGTGGCAACGGCTACCTGAGCAACGGCAACCTCAAGCTCAGCAACGCCAACGTGATGCAGACCTACTCGACGGTCAACGTGCTCGGCCTGCCGTTGGTCAACCTGTCGCCGGTCGGCAGCACCCTCAATGGCCTGGGTGGCGCCGTCACCGGCGGCAGCTCGCACCTGACCCTGATTGGTGGCGTCACCTCCGACAGCTACATCTACAACATCAACAACGGCAACCCCGGCGGCCTGCTGGGCCTGCTGCTGCCGAAGGATTCGCCGGCATGGGCGGCCAAGTGCCTGGATATCGCCCTGGCCGACATCTCGTGCTGGGCAGTCAATGCGGCGCAGGACTACCAGGTGCTGATGGGCGACGGCGCCTTCGCCAACGGCTCGAAGGAGGTGGTGATCGGCGCGAATGCCCGCCACGAGCTGCCGAAGGTCGATGCCAACGTGGCCTTCCCGGGTGCCGGCACCAATGATCCGAGCAACCCGACCGGTGTGCCGACCGCTGACTACGCGGCACGCATGGGGCATTCGGTGATCGTCGGCGACAGTGCGGTGGGCACGGCCAACGGGCAGACCCTGCTCGGTGCCGAGGCCACCTCGAACCAGGCGAACTCGGTCGCACTGGGCTACCGCTCGGCCGCGCTGCGCGGCGCCCAGGCCAGCTACAGCGCGTACGGGCTCACCGCTCCGCAGGTTTCGGCCGGTGAAGTGTCGGTGGGCACCGCCGGTGGCGGCGAACGGCAGATCACCAACGTCGCCGCCGGTAGCGTCAACACTGATGCGGTCAACGTGGCGCAGTTGAAGGGCGCGATCAGCCTGATCGATGATGTGGCGGCCGCTGCGGTGACCTACGACCTGGACGGTGCCGGCAATCCGAACTATCGCCGGGTCACGCTCGGTGCCGGCACCGGCACCACCACCATCGGCAACCTGGCCGCTGGTGCGGTCACTGCCGGCAGCCTGGAAGCGGTCAATGGCGGCCAGCTTGCGGCGACCAACGCCGCCATCGCCGGCTTCTTCGGTGGTCGCGCGGCCTTCGATCCGGCCAGTGGTGCCTTCACTGCACCACTGTTCGAGATCAGCACCATCTCCACCGGCGGCGCCATTGCCAAGGGCTTGTATGAGAACGCCACCGATGCATTCGCCGCGGTGGACGGCTCGCTGGTCAACCTCAACACGCAGATCACCGACATCCGCAACGGCGGCACCAAGTACCTGCGGGTGAACTCGACCGGCACCGAAGCCCTGGCCAGCGGCACCGACTCGATCGCCGTCGGCACCAATGCCCGCGCCACCGCCGCCAACAGCATCGCGGTGGGTGCCGGCAGCCTGGCCGACCGTGCCAATTCGGTGTCGATCGGCGCGGCCGGAGCCGAGCGCCAGGTCACCAACCTGGCCGCGGGTACCGCCGCCACCGATGCGGTGAACGTCGGCCAGCTGCAGGCATCGGAGCAGGGAGCCCTGCGCTATGACCTCAACGGCGACGGCAGCGTCAACCATGCCAGCGCCACGCTGGGCCAGGCCGGCACCGCCACCACGCTGCGCAACCTCGGGCCGGGCCAGGTCAGTGCCACCAGCAGCGAGGCCATCAACGGTGCCCAACTGTTCGCTGCCAACCAGGCCGTGGCTACCCACCTCGGTGGTGGCGCAGCGGTCAACGCCAGCGGCGTGCTGACTGCACCGACCTACTCGATCAACAACGTCGCCGCCAACGGCACCGTGACCAAGGGCAGCTACAACGATGTCGGCACCGCCTTCGACGCGGTCAGCAACTCGCTGGCCAATGTTGCCGACCAGACCGATGAGATCGACAAGCTTGCCGTGAAGTACGACGTCGATGGCAGTGGCAACGTGCTCAACAGTGTGACGCTGACGGGTACCGGTACCGGCGCGGTGAAGATCACCAACGTCGCCGCCGGCAGCATCCTGGCCGGCAGCAGTGATGCCATCACCGGCGACCAGCTGTTCAGCACGAACAGCACCGTCGCCAACTACTTCGGTGGCACCACCGCCTACAACGGCACCACCAACGTGTGGACCGCGCCGAAGTTCAGCATCTCCAGCATCGCCACCGACGGGACCTTCACCAGCGGCGACTACAACAATGTCACCGCCGCATTCACCGCAGTGGACGGCTCGCTGAAGGTCCTCAACCAGCGCATCACCAACGGCGGCGGCAGCGCCTACCTTGCGGTGAACTCGACCGCAGCGGCCGCTACGGCAGCAGGTGCGGAAGCGGTGGCAGTCGGCCCGCAGGCCAGTGCAGCGGGCGCCAACAGCGTAGCGGTCGGCAACGGTGCCAGCGCCAGTGCCGGCAACAGTGTCGCCCTGGGTGCCGGCTCGGTGGCCAGCGTCGGTGCACAGAGTGGCTACACCGGTGCCTACGGCCAGACGGGCGCCAGCAACTCGGCCGGTGAAGTGTCGGTCGGCAGCACCGGCAGCGAGCGCAAGATCACCCATGTCGCCGACGGTTCCGATACGTACGACGCAACCAATGTCGGCCAGCTGAAGAACGGCGTGAACTACGCCATCGACGAATCGAAGAAGTACACCGACCAGAAGATCCAGAACATCACCAACGTGGCCGGCAGCTTCCGCGCCAACAACACCAACAACCTGGCCGATCCGTCCGCCAGCGGTGCCAACTCGGCCGCAGGTGGCGCAGGCTCCGCCGCTGCCGGTGCCAACTCCACCGCGCTCGGCAATGGTTCGCAGGCACAGGCCGACAACTCGGTGGCACTGGGTGCGGGTTCGGTGGCGAACCGGGCCAACACCGTTTCGGTGGGGGCCAGCGGTGCCGAACGCCAGGTGGTCAACGTGGCCGATGGCTCGCAGGCCACCGATGCGGTCAACGTGCGTCAGCTCCAGGCCTCGCAGCAGGGTACGATCCGCTACGACACCACGGTGAACGGCGCGACCAACTACAACAGCGTCACGCTGGGCAACACCAACAGCGGGCCGACCACGGTGCGCAACGTCGCCGCCGGCAACGCCGGTACCGACGCAGTCAATGTCGACCAGCTGAAGTCGGGCATGGCGCAGACCCTGGACTGGTCGAAGGCCTACACCGACGAGCGCATGGGCGGCTTCGAGCGTGACCTGCGCAAGACCGACAACCGCGCCTCGGCCGGTATCGCCTCGGCGATGGCCACCGCAGCACTGCCGCAGCCCAGTGAGGCGGGTCGCAGCATGGCCTCGGTCGCGGCCGGCAGCTACAACGGCGAATCCGGTGTTGCGGTCGGTATCTCCGGTGTCTCGGAAGGTGGCCGCTGGATCTACAAGTTCAGCGGTTCGACCAACAGCCGTGGCGAGGCCGGTGTGGCCGTCGGTGCCGGCATCCAGTGGTGATCCCCGCCGCCGGGCCGCAACCGCGGCCCGGCATCGCGGAAACGTCCATAGGGGGAATGACATGAAACAGCATCGCATCGCCCGCAGCGGCCAGCTGGCCGCCACGCTGGGCCTGATCCTGGGGATGGGCCTGCTGGCCGCCTGCCGCAGCCATGCGCCGGCCGCCGAGGGTCCTGCCGAAGCCACCGCCGTGCACTTCCCGGAGGCCTCGAAGGCCTCGCTGAAGGAAGGGATCTATCCCGACGTCGCCGACCTGCGCCGTTTCGCACCGGGCATGAGCAAGCGCCAGTTGTACACGTTGCTGGGTACGCCGCACTTCAACGAAGGCATGTGGGGCGTGCGCGAGTGGAACTACCTGTTCAACTTCCGCACTGCGCAGGGTGCGGAGTACTTCACCTGCCAGTTCCAGGTGCGATTCGACAACAAGGGCATCGCCCAGGGCGGCTACTGGAAGCCTGAATCGTGTGCGGCGGTGCTGGAGCCGCCGCGGCCGCCGGCCCCGCCCGCACCGGCGCCGTTGCCGGAGCAGCCGCTGCGCCTGTCCGCCGACGCGCTGTTCGGTTTCGACAGCGCGGTGCTCAGCGCCGAGGGGCAGCAAGCAGTGCAGGGCGTGCTGGCACAGGTGCGCGAAGCCAGCCAGGTGCAGTCGATCCGGGTGACCGGCTACACCGATCGCATTGGCAGCGCCAGCTACAACCAGAACCTGTCGCAGCGACGTGCCGAAGCGGTACGCATGGCGCTTGTGCAGGGTGGAGTGCCGGCTGCCAGCATCAGTGCCGAAGGACGTGGCGCGGCGGAGCCGGTCGTGCAGTGCGACCAGCGCAATCGTCGCGAGCTGATCGCGTGCCTGGCCCCGAACCGCCGCGTGCAGATCGCGGGCGTGGCACAGCCACGCTGAGAATCCTGCGCCGGGGCAGGGCCCCGGCATCCCGAGTCCCCCCTGACCGCCGGCAGGACGTGGCCACGTCTCCCCCGTTGTCCCCGCCTGCCGGCGGCTCAGGTTTGCATACGGTGCACGATGAACGCCCAATTCCTGCCTCTTTCCATGAAGACGGAAACCACACTCAGTGTGTATGGCCAGCTCGGCAACCATGCCGTGGTGCGCATTCCCGGGCGTCGCCTGCCGGGGTTGATCCTGCAGGCCGATACCGTGGCCGGCTTCCTCGCCCAGCTGCAAGAAGCCCAGGCCTGTCTGCGCAGTGGCCGCGCCCAACGCACCGACGCCGAGCTGGACATGCTCATCGACGTTTTGCAGCAGTGGTATTCCTTGATCGAATCACGCCTGGCCGACGCCGGCGAGGCGCTGTAGAAGGAAAAGGGGACGGAGGGGATTAAGTCGTTTCCGGCACCGCAGGGGCAAGAACGACTTAATCCCCTCCGTCCCCTATCTCTAGGCGCGGGCGCGGACCAGCCAGCAGGCGGCATCTACGCGTACCCGGTCGCCTTCGATGAAGGGCGCGAACGCGGCCAGCGCCTCGCTTCGAAGTGCGTTGGCGCGGTCTTCCGGCATCGCACGCAGGGCCAGTCCCAGCGGGCCAAGTTGGCCGACATAGGTCGGCAGCTCGTCGCGGGCGATCGAACAGGGCAGGTCGACCGCAACCACTTCGACGTCCTTCCAGCCGGCCGCCTGCAGAAGCCGCTGTATCCGCTTGCCATCGGCAAAGGCGAACTGGCCCGGTGCGCCAGGCGCACGGGGTGGCAGCTCGAGTTCATCACCAATGGCGCGTTCGGCCGTGGTCATGAACGGGTTCTCGTCGGCACTGCACCAGGCGATGAAACGCAGGCCCGCGCCTGGCGTTGCGGCACGATGAAGGTTGGCGAAGGCGGCCTGGCTGTCCTCGAAGAACATCACGCCCAGCCGCGACTGGATCCAGTCGAAGTGCGCGGAGGGCAGCGGATGCCGCTGCGCGTCGGCGACGATGAAGTCCGCGTCCAGTCCCGCCGTTTCTGCGCGCTGCCGGGCCAGAGCCGCCATCGGCGCGGAGATGTCCAGGCCGGTGCTGCGCGCGGCAGGGCGAGCCGCTGCGGCGGCCAGCAGGCTGGCGCCGGTGCCACAGCCGATATCGAGCAGTTGCGTGACGGTTTCCGGAAGTTCGGCCACCAGCAGGTCGGCCATCGGCTGGAACAGGCCATCGAGGATGGCCTGCTGGGCGACCCAGATCTGGCCACCGGGGCCATTCCAGAGCGCATTCTGATCAACGGGGGATGTGCTGGCCATGGCCTTGTCCTGCCGGGAAGTTGCCCATAGGTTGATGCTTGAAGGCGACTTGAGGTCAAGCCCATGCGTGAACTGGATATCGGCGAAGTGGTCAAGCGCAGTGGCGTGCCGGCCTCGACCCTGCGTTACTACGAACAGCTCGGGCTGTTGCAGTCGCTGGGCCGCCGTGGCCTGCGCCGGCAGTACGACGAGCAGGTGCTGGAGCGGCTGGCGCTGATCGGTCTCGGTCAGGCGGCCGGGCTGTCACTGCAGCAGATCGGGGTGTCGCTGCCACCTCAGCGTGGATGCATCACGCTGGATCGTGAGGCCCTGCTGGCGCAGGCCGAGGTACTGCAGCAGCAGATCAGCCAGCTGCAGCGGGTGCGTCGGCACCTGCAACGCGCTGCGGCCTGCCCGGAAGCGCAGGATGCACGCCAGTGCGGTTCATTCCGGAAGTTGTTGCGGGCCCAGCAGCGCCTGGCGGGTGGGTGAACCCGCGCAGCCCCCTCAATCGCGGGTACTGACTTCCCAGGTGGCATGCAGCACGCCCGGTACCTGTTCCATCCGTGCCAGCACCACGTCCAGCTCATCGGCACTCACGGCGGTACTGACCAGCACCGCGATCACATCAGTGGGCGCGTCGGCATGCTCGACCACCTGCACATCACCGACCGGATACTGCGCAGCGTCCAGCGCATCGACCAGGCGCTCGCGCACGCGCGGCACGGCTTCTGCATCCACGCTCAGGCGCACTTCATAGGTGGCCTCGGTGGCGGTCTCGTTGATCGGGATGCGGTTGATCGCATTGACCAGCGGCCGCAACAGGGTATTGCCGGCGATGATCAGCACAGTCAGCAGCACGCCCTCGGCCAACATGTCCGCGCCGGTGCAGCTGCCGACCGCCGCCGAGCACCACAACGTGGCAGCGGTGTTCAGCCCGCGCACGTTCATGCCTTCCTTCATGATCACGCCGGCACCGAGGAAGCCGACCCCGGAGACCACGTAGGAGATCACCCGCACCGCCTCGGCACTGCCGGCGATGCGCATGCCCAGGTCGACGAAGGCGGCGGCGCCGACTGCCACCAGCACGTTGGTGCGCAGGCCGGCGGTGCGTTGCCGGTACTGGCGCTCGGCGCCGATCAGCGTACCGAGCACGAAGGCGGCCAGCAGGCTGACCACGGTGTCGGCGAAGGGACCGGCCTGGAAGGTTTCAATGAAGCGCATGGCTGGAGTCTACCCCGCCGAAGTGACAGTCTTTCCACGCCAACGCGTGGATATCCAGATGTGCCAGAAACGACTTGATCCCCTCCGTCCCTTTTTTGAAGATCAGTCGCTGTCCTCGACCCGCTCGCCCATCAGTTCGCGCTGGCGCTTGTCCAATTCCTCGGCGTAGCGCTTGCGCACGAAGGCTTCGGAGACCACGCCCAGCACCTGGCCGTCGGCGCCGACCACGGCCAGCTCGTCGGCCTGGGTCTGGTCGAAGCGCTGCATCACGCTGACCACGTCTGCGGTCGGTGACAGTGACACGTCACGGTTCTCGGCCAGCTCGACGATTATGGTTTCCGGCTTCACGCCGTCGCCGTACACGCGCGGAATCTGCACGATGCCGGCGTAGTGGCCTTCGCTGTCGATCAGGATCACCCGGGTGCCCGAGCCCAGCGGGAAGCGCTGGCGGAAGGCGGCGGCGTCGAGGTCGGCTGGCGCGGTGGCCACGCCCTTGCGCATCAGCCGGCCGGCGTTGAGGTTCTGCACCCAGCCCACGTCGCGCGCGCTTTTGATGGTCTCGCCGCGCAGGTGCATGCGCCAGGTCGAGAACGAATATCCGAACCACTGCCGCACCAGCGTGCTGGAGACCAGCACCGCGCTCATCACCACGCTGGTCAGCAGGAAGTCGTGGGTGCCTTCCAGCACCAGCATGGCCATGGTCATCGGTGCGCCGACCACCGCAGCGGCCAGTGCGGCCATGCCGGCCAGCGCGGCCGAGGTTGCGTCGATCACCGGCACGCCGGTGGCCATGGCGAGCAGGCCGGCGAACAGGGCGCCGACCAGGGTGCCCATGAACAGCGAGGCGAAGAACAGGCCGCCGCGGAAGCCGAACCCGAGCGAGATGCCCGAGGCAAGGCACTTCAGCGTCAGCAGGCCGCCGATCCAGATCAGTGGCAGGTGCGTGGTCAGGTCCAGATGCAGCGCGCCATGGCCGGACGACAGCACCTGTGGGCTGGCCAGCGCCAGCGGGATCAGCAGCAGGCCACCGACCACCGGCCGGCCCCACAGCGGCAACGGACTGCGCTTGACCGTGCCTTCGATCGAAGCGATCAGCCGCATCACCGCGATGCCGACCATCGCGCAGCAGCAGCCGAGCAGGCCGTAGATGGCGTAGTCGGCGGCGCGGACATCAATCGTCGAGGCGGCAGGCAGCAGGTAGGCCTCGATGCCGGCCTGGTCGGCGACGAATGCGCCAGCCAATGCAGCGACCGCCACTGGGGCCAGCGCGGCCGGGGTGTAGGCGCCGATGACGATCTCGAAGGCATAGAACGCGCCGGCCAGCGGCGCACCAAAGGCGGCGGCGATGGCACCGGCGGCACCGGCCCCGACCAGGATGCGCACGTCGTTGCGGCGCAGGCGCATCACCCGGCCCAGCTGCGAGCCGCTGCCAGCGCCCATCTGCGTGTACGACGCTTCCAGTCCGACCGAGGCACCACAGCCGTTGGACAGCAGAGTCTGCGTCAGCACGATCAGGTTGTCGCGCATCGACATGCGGCCGCCATGCAGGGCGTTGGCTTCCACCGCATCAAGCAGGGGCCGCTTGAGCCGGGTCGCGGCCAGGCTGACCAGCCCCACCAGCAGGCCACCCAGCGGCAGTACCAGCAGCGCAGTCCAGGTCAGCGAGGGCAGGGAGCTCAGGCGCATGCCTTCGTCCAGCCCGTACAGGGTGCCCTGCAGCCAGCGCGCGATGCCGGACTGCAGCAGGGTCAGGTAGCCGGCGATCAGGCCGACCAGCAGGGCCAGCGCGATGAACCACAGGTCGCTGCCGCGCAGCCGCAGGCGCAGGCCCTGGAAGGCCAGATGCAGGCGCGATGGCAAAGCAGACGGTGACATGGTGGCGGCATGATACGCCGCCACCGTGATCGCCACCGTCACTGCATCGGGCGGTTACCGGCTCAGAAGCGGTAGCGGCCCTGCACGTAGAACGTGCGCGGCGCGGCCACCATGCGACCGGCGTTGCCATCGACGTTGCGGGTATACCAGCGCTTGTCGGCCAGGTTGTTCACGCCCAGCGCGATCTCGCTGTCACCCAGTCCCGGCACCTGCCAGGCCATCTGCGCGTTCCACAGGCGCACGCCCGGCACGCGGCCCACGCGCGCATCGGCGCTCTCGGCCCAGGTGTTGGCGGCGTCGGAGAACTGGCCGCTCTGGTGGGTGCTGGAGACATTGAAGGTCCAGCCGGCCAGCGCGTAGCGGGCGCCGACGCTGTCGGTGTCGCGCGAGTAGAACGGCACGTCCAGGCCGCGATTGTCACCGGACTGCTGGATCGCCTTGGTCCAGGTGTAGTTGGCATACAGCTCCAGCCCGGCCAGAGCGCTGCCCTCGGCGAAGCGGTACTCCAGCGCGCTCTCCACGCCCTTGTGGTCGGTGGCGCCGATGTTCTGGAACGTCGGCGGGGTGATCCCCGGCACCTGCAGGATCTGGTTGTCGAAGCGCATCTTGAACACGGTCACTTCCGCGCGCAGCGCACCGTCCTGCCAGCGCGCACCGAGTTCGGTGGTCCTGGCGATTTCCGGGTTCAGCGGGTTGCTGGCGGTCTGCGAATTGAGCTGGATGTTCTGCACCGGCCCGAACGAGGTGGTGTAGTTGCCGAACACGGTCAGCTGCGGGGTCAGCAGGTAGGCGATGTTGAGCGAGGGCAGGGCCTTGTCGTTGCGGCTGCTGAAGGTTGCCGCACCCCCGGCCTGGCGGCGGTCCATGTCGATCCACTCCATGCGCACGCCCGGGGTGATCCGCCACTGGCCGATCGCGATGCGGTCGTCGATGTAGAAGGCATGTGCGTCGGTGGCGTTGTCGAAACGGTTGGTGGCGCTGGCCACGCCGGTACGGCGGGTGACGGTGTAGCTGCGGTCGTTGCCGCGCTCACGCAGGAAGCGGTAGCCGGCGGTGATGTCGTGCACGCTGGCGCCCCAGTGCAGGCGCTGGGTATAGCGCGGCTCGATGCCGAGCACACGGTAATCGCGCGGCTGCACGGTCAGCTGGGTATTGGCGGCGTTGATCAGCGAGCTGGCGCGGGTGCTTTCGTTGTAATAGGCCAACACCTCGAACTCGCTGTTGGCCGACAGCGTGTTGGTGTAGCCGAGGTCTATGCCGGTGCGGTGGCCTTTCCAGAAATCGGTGGGGCGCGTGTTCTGGAACGGGTCGGCTTCGTACTGGGCGCGGGTCAGGCCGCCCGGGGTGAGCGAGCGAACATCGTAGTAGGAGAGCTTGGCGCGCAGTTCCTGCTGTTCGTCGATGGCATAGGCGAACTTCAGCGCCAGGTCGTTGAAGCGGTCATCGCTGCCCTGGCGCCAGCCACGGCCGTCCTGGCCGGAGTACAGCAGGGCCGCGCCCAGGCCGTTGTCGCCGGTGCCGCCGAGGAAGGCGTTGTATTGGGTGCTGTCGCCGCCGCCGTGGTCGTAGGCGGTGTAGCGCATGCCGGCTTCGCCGTGCAGGCCGGCCTCGGTGGGAATGGCGAGGGTGCTGAAGTTGATGATGCCGCCCACGTTCTGCGGGCCATAGCGCACCGCGCCGCCACCGCGCACCACGTCGATCGATTCGATGTTGGACAGGCTGGTCGGTGCGAACGACAGCTGTGGCTGGCCATACGGCGCCACCGCCAGCGGCACGCCATCGAGCAGTACGGTCGAGCGCGGCGAGTAGCGCCCGGTCAGGCCACGCACGCCGATGTTCAGCGACACCGAGCTGCCGGCAGTGCCGGAGTTGTCGGTGACCTGCACGCCCGGGATGCGGCGCATGGCATCGCCGATGCTGGCCGCGCCACTGGCCTCGATGCGCTGGCGGTCGACCACCGTGCGTGCGCCGGCAAAGCTCTTGACGCTGTCATGCAGGCCGGTGCCCAGCCAGCTGCCGGAGACCTGGATGCTGTCCAGCGTGGTGGCGCCGTCCTGGGCGAAGGCGTGGGTGGCCGGGAGCAGGCACAGGGCGAGGGCTGCGGCCAGGGGCAGGCGGGCCGGTTGCAGGGCGTGGATGGGCATCGGTGCGGGCTGTGGAAGGTCGTAAATGAGAAGTATTGCTGATTCCATTCGCTATTGGAATGCGTCTGCAGTTCATGCCGAGGCCCCGGTGATAGAGTGTCTGATTGCTTCCTGACTCGCTGAGATCCGCCATGTCCCAAGCCGCTTTCTATCCCGTCGGAACCCCTGGCCAGCCGTGGGGAGCGGCGGAACGGGAGCTGTGGCGTGGCCGCCAGCAGCGCCTGCGTCGCTATGACGAGGAGGTGCTGCCGCGCATCGAGGCGCTGGCCTCGCGCTTTGACAAGGTGGCCTATGGCCAGCTCGACTACGCTGGCGAGACCTACACCCTGTTCGCCCTGCGCAGCCGCGACTGGAACCCGGCGCTGCCGGCTGCCCTGGTCACCGGTGGCGTGCACGGCTACGAGACCAGCGGCGTGATGGGCGCGCTGGAATTCCTCGAAAAGCACGCCGCCGACTACGCCGGCAAGGCCAACCTGCTGGTGGCGCCGTGCGTGAATCCGTGGGGCTTCGAGCGCATCAACCGCTGGAACTTCGATGCGATCGATCCGAACCGCAACTTCCGTGTCGACGGCCCGGCCCGCGAGTCGACCGCGTTGATCGAGCTGATCGCACCGATCAAGGGTCAGTTCGTGCTGCACATCGACCTGCACGAGACCACCGACAGCGACGAAAGCGAGTTCCGCCCGGCGCTGGCCGCGCGTGACGGCAAGCCGTTCGAGCCGGGCCTGATTCCCGATGGCTTCTACCTGGTGGACGACAGCGAGAACCCGCAGGCGGCCTTCCAGCAGGCGGTGATCGCTGCGGTGGAGAAGGTCACCCACATCGCGCCGGCCGACGACAAGGGCGAGATCATCGGTTCAGCGGTGGTGGCGCACGGCGTGATCGAGTACCCGCTGGTGAAGCTGGCGTTGTGTGCAGGCATCACTGGCGCGAAGTACACCACCACCACCGAGGTCTACCCGGACAGCCCGCGGGCGACCCCGCAGCAGTGCAATGACGCGCAGGTGGCAGCGGTGTGCTCGGCGCTGGATTACGCGCTCGCCCATCGTTGATCGCTAGTGCCGGCCGCTGGCGAGCAACCACGGGACACTGGGATTGCCGGCCAGCGGCCGGCACTACCTCACCCCAATGCGTCGGCCCACCATAGTGCGGCCGGTCCCGGCGGCGTATCACGGCGCCACAGCAGGTCGCTGTGGATGCGCCGTGGCCAGCCGGGCAGCACCAGTTCCACCAGCCGGCCACGGTCATAGCGCTGCACCAGCGCCCGCGGCAGCTCGGCCCAGCCGAGGCCGTCCTCGGCCATCTCCATCACCATCAGGTAGTCGGTGGCGGTCCAGGCCAGGCCGGTGACCACGCGGGATTGGTCGACTTCCGCGCTCAGGCGCACCTGTCTATGCCGCGCCAGTTGTGCGGCGGTGCGACGGCCGGCGCTGGCTAGTGGGTGCTCGCGCGCTACGTACACTGACAACTCGCTGTGGTGCGCCAACGGTCGGGCCACCAGCCCATCGGGATAGCGTTCCTGCCTGGGCAGCAGGCCCAGCCCGGCGCGACCACTGCCGACCAGCTCCAGCACATCCTCGCCCTCGGCATCCAGCCATTCCAGCTCGATCTCCGGGAACGCTTCGGCGAAGCGCTGCAGGATCCGCTGCTCGGGATCGAGCTGATAGACATCGGAGAACACCACGGTCAGGCGCGGCTCGACCGGCGCGGCCAGGCGCACGCTCAACTGTTGCAGGCGGGCATCGGCAGCCAGGATTTCCTGCGCGTGCCCAAGTACCTGGCGCCCGGCCTCGGTCAGCTGCGGGTAGCGCCCGCTGCGATCGAACAGGCTCACGCCCAGATCGGCCTCCAGGTGGGCGATGGCGGTGCTGACCGTTGACTGGGTCTTGCGCAGGCGTCGCGCCGCTGCCGAGAACGAGCCCAGGGCTGCGGCTTCCACGAAAGCCTGCAGGGATTCAGGGGAGTAGGGCATTGATCCATCGCTCCTGTCGATGGGAACTATTTTGATACCACCGTAAAAAGCGATGATACTGGCTTCCATCGCCCCCGTCTGCGGGGCGTTCCGGACCCTCCACGCACGGCGTGGATCTATTGAAAAGGCGGCGCGGTCCCCGCCCGGCAAGGAGTTTCACATGTCCCGTACTGTTCCCGCCCGTGGCGCGCTGGTCGCCTGGGCCTGCCTGACCGTGGCGATCATCGCCGAAGTGGTCGGCACCTCGTTCATGGCCGATGCCGCCCGCGATGGCGGCTGGACCGGTTATCTGATCATGGCCGGCGCGCTGGCGCTGTCCTACTTCTTCCTCGCGCAATCGGTGCGCCGCATCGCCGTGGGCGTGGCCTACGCAGTGTGGGAAGGCCTCGGCCTGACCCTGCTGACCGTGGTCGGCCTCACCGTCTTCGGTGAAAGCCTGTCGCTGCAGCAGCTGGCCGGCCTGGTGCTGGCAGTGGTCGGCATCGTCTGCGTCACCCTCGGGGAGGCGCACTGATGAACACCCTGGCCCTGTTTTTCGTGATCTGTTCTGCGCTGATCGACGTCGCCGCCAACATGATGGTCGCCAAGTCGGAAGGTTTCCGTCGTTGGCGCTGGGGCGTCGGTGCGATCGTCCTCGTCTGGATCGCCTTCGCCCTGCTCGGCCAGGCGGTGCGCTACATGGACCTGGCCACCGCCTATGCAATGTGGGGAGCGATCGGCGTGATCGGTACCGCCACCTGCGGCCGCCTGTTGTTCGGCAACCGCCTGCGTCCAATCGGTTGGGTCGGCATCGCATTGGTCACCGTCGCGGTGCTGCTGCTGAGTACCGCGAAGTAACGCGAAGTAACGCGTCGCTGTGCCAACCCAGGTTGGTACCTGCCAGAACGTGAGCCGCCGCAAGCAAGCGCCCCGGGGAGGATAGCTCCGGGGCGTTGCTGTTTCTGTAGCAGTTAAAAACGTGCGGTGAAGTTCAGCCGCGTGGTGCGGCCCGGGCCCGGCATCAGGCTCATCGCCAGCGTGTCCATGTAGTAGGTGTTGCGCACGTTGCTGACCACCAGCTCCACTTCGCTGCGCGGGGTGAACTGCCAGCGCGCATAGAAGTCATAGATCGCGGTCGGCAGGTAGATGTTCTGCAGGCCGGTCGAACCGGTGGTGTTCCAGGGCTTGTCCAGTTCATGGGTGGGGCCGCTGTTGTAGGTGCGGCGGATGCCGGTATCCAGGCGGCGGTCGAACAGGCGGAAGCCCAGCGTGCTGTGGATCGAGTATTTCGGCGGATTCTGCGCGTTGACGAACGAGGTGCCGAAGCCGCCGTCCACGCAGTCCGGGGTGGCGTCCAGCTTGCTCCACTTCGCATACGGACCTTCGCGCAGGCGCTTGGCGGTGGCCGCATCGCAGGTGCGCGCGCGCTGGTAGTAGCTGGCCGACAGGTCCAGGTAGGCGATGCCGGCGTCATAGCCGGACTGCAGCTCGTAACCGGACACCGTGTAGTTGTCGACGTTATCGACGTAGAAGGCCCAGTTGCTGGAATCGAAGCGGCGGGTGATCGCGTTGTCGATATCGTTCTTGAACCACGCCACCTTGAACGCCAGGCGGTCACCGTCGCGCCACAGGTCCTGCTTGAGCAGGCTGAAGCCGATGTCCCACGAGCGGTTCTTCTCCGGCTTCAGGTCGGCCACCGGTGCCGAGGTGCTGTTGCCCAGCGTCGACTCGAACAGGCTGGGCATCTTCCAGCCCTGCGCGTACTTCACGTAGAAGAACATGTCCTGGTCGAGGTTGAAGCGCGCCTCTGCATACGGCGCGAAGCCGTGGCCGGAACGGCGGATCGCCGGCTTGTAGCCCCAGGCGGTGGGAATCTGCTTGGTATAGAAACCGTTGGCGCCGCGCGGATCAGGAATGAATCCGTCGAAATCGTAGGCCTGGCCCAGCGTGCTGTCGCCATAGGGCGTGGCGCGCAGCGAGTCATAGGTATAGTTGCCCTGGGCATCCGGGTACCACTCCTTGTACCAGCCCGGCAGCAGCTGGCCGCCCTTGCTCAGGCGCGCGAAGGTGTAGCGCAGGTCACGCGATTCGCTGACGAAGGCGACGCGGTTGCGGTCGCGGGTGCGGTAGTCGGTGAAGCGGCCGCCGGCAGTCAGCGACAGCCAGTCCCACGGCTGCCACTGCAGCGAGGCGACGACGCTGGCTTCGCGGCGTGTGCCCGAGCGCAGGTAGCGGTTGTTGTTGAAATCCACCGGCAGCACCGGTGAGTTGGGCGCGGTGTCCTCGTGCTGGAAGGAGGCGCCGTAGCGCAGCGTCCAGTCGCCCAGATCATTGCTGAAGCGCGTGGTGTTGCTGCTGTCCACGCCCCAACGCTGGGTCTTCACGTCCGACTGCAGGCCCGGGCCGTAGGTGTCGCCCAGCGTGTCGGGCATCTGGTCCGAGGGCACATCCTTGAACAGCGGCGTGTTGGCGATGTTGCTGTTGAACATGCGGCTGGTGGCGGTGGTGAGCCACAGCGTGCTGCTCAGGTCCAGCCACGGATGTGCCTCGGGCCGGTAGCGGTGGCGCAGCGAGGTGGCATTGACCCGCATTTTCCCCGGCTCGAACTGGAACATGGTGTTGGCCTTGTCCACGTAGGTCACCCATTCGTTGGACTCACCCACGCGTCCGATCGCCGACGGCATGATCTCGCCGAAACTCGAATTGAAGTAGCGGTGGCTCAGCTCCAGGCGCTGGTCGGGGTTGGGTGTCCAGGTGAATTTCAGCAACGCCGATTCGTTGTCGGTATGCGTGTTGAGCACTTCATCGCCCGGATGGAAGAGCTTGGACACCGCCTGGCTGGACATGCCGGTGCCGCCGCTGGACAGGTGCTGGTTGTCATAGCGATGCGCACCGTTGCTGCCGGCGAAGAAGTTGCCTTGGCGGCGCCGCGCATAGGCCACGACCAGCTGCCAGTCTTCGCCGCGCTGGGCGAACGCCGCGCTGCCATTCCAGTCGCGCGGGTCGCGCAGGCTGTTGCGGTTGTCGCTGCCACGCGCGATCTGCTTGAAGGTGCGGGTGCGGTCGATGCTGTTGTCGGCCACGCCGCCGCGCACGCGCAGGCCCCAGGTCTGGCCATCATCGAGGATGTCATCGACGTTTAATGTTTCCATGTTGACCACCCCGCCGATCGCGCTGGCGGCGTTGGCGGCCAGGCTTGGCCCCTTCTCGATGCTGATCGCGCTGATCAGGTCCGGGTCGAGGTAGCTGCGCTGCTGCACGCCGGCGTAGCCGCGATAAACATCGATGGCCTGCTGGCCGCCGTCGATGATCACCGGCACCCGGTTCTGGCCTTGCAGGCCACGGATGTTGACGTCCAGCGCACCGCCGTTGCGAATGTCAGCGGTGTGCACGCCCACCGCACCGGCAAGCACGTCGCCGATCGACTGGCCGCGGAAGCGTTCCAGCTGCTGGCGGTCCAGATGCACGCGCGAGCCGCTGTCGCGGTAGACCGCATCGGCATCGGCGAGCCCCCACGGCGAAGCGCCTTCGCTGGCCTGGCCGGCCACGCGCAGGGTGCCGATCTGGCGTACCCCGGCTTCAGCGGCAGGCGCCGCCTGCAGCACCACGCCGCTGGCATCACGCTGGAAGGCCAGGCCGGTGCCGGCCAGCATCTGCGCCAATGCGGCGTCCGTGCCGAGCGTGGTCTGCACGCCTTTGCTGTGGCGGCCGCGGGTCAGGCGCGCATCGGCAGCGATGGACAGGCCCGACTGCTGGCCGAATGCGGTCAGGGCCTGGTCGAGCGGGCCAGCCGGGATCTGCCAGCGAATGGCGGCCGCAGTGTCCTGTGCATGGGCGGCGGCCGGCAGCAGGCACGGGGAGGCCAGGGCCAGGCACAGCGCGATGGTCAGGGGGCGAGGGGAGGGGCAGGGCAGTTTCATGGGGGCGGCAACATCCGCAATGGGTTCCCTTGTATTGCCCGGTGAGCGCACAGAAAGGGAACCGCGATTTCAAAGCGGACGCACGACGGTCCACCACGGCCAGCGCTGCTCGATGCGGATCGGCAGGGCGCGGGCCAACAGTTGCAGTGCCTGCATGCTGTCGAGTCGCGGCAGCACCGCCGTGGCTTTCAATGCAGCAAGCGCCGGATCACAACCGAGATAGCCCTGATGGTGACGGGCCAGCTCATCGATGATCCGTATCATGGGTGTGTCCTGCACCTGCAGGCGTCCCTCCTGCCAGTCACCGCGCAACGGATCCGCAGCCACCGGGGAGAGTCCACCCATCGGGCCGATCTGCACGGCACCGCCAGCACGTATGTTCAGCGCCGCGCCGAACAGCGGCAGGCAGCGCACGGCACCTTCAAATACATCCAAGCGGCTGCCCTGCGCCTCGCGACCGACCGCGAAGCGGGTGCCGATCGGCTGCAGGCGTGCGCCCGGCACATGCACGCTCAAGGGCATGTCGGCGAAGGCGGGGTGATGGCCGGTCTGCAGCAGCAGTTCGCCACGCAGCAGATGCAGGGCGCGGCGGTCGCTGCCGATGTCGATCGTGACTTCACTGTCGGCGTTGAGCCACAGCTGGCTGCCGTCTGCCAGTATCCAGTGCCCGGTATGTCCGGCGGCGGTGCGTTGTGTCTGCAGGCCACGTTGTGCCTGCAGACCATGCAGGCCCAGCAGCGAGACCGCGCCGATGCCAAGTGCACCTCCGAGGCCGCGCAGAGCCTGCCGGCGGCGACGGCCTGCGGCATCCAGCGCTGTGGCAGCGGCTGCTGCTGACAGGGGGGCAAAGGACTGCCAGACCGACTCGACCCGACGCCACGCATCGGCGTGGCCGGCATCAGCCTGCAGCCATGCGCGCCAGCGGTACTGCTCGTCATCACTCCAGCCCTGCTCGCGCAGCGCGAACCATTCGGCGGCTTGCGCCAGTGCTGGGCTGGCCAGCGCGATGCTCATGCTGTTGCGCCGCCGGACAGGCGCAGGCAATGCAGCATCGCCTGCGCCATGTATTTCTTGACCATGCGTTCGGACACGCCCAGCTGTTGGCCGATCTCCGCATAGCCCAGGCCGGACAGTCGTGCCATCAGGAACGCACGGCGTGGCCGCTCGGCCAGGCCGGACAGCATGTCGGCGATGGCATGCAGCAGTTGCAGTGCCTGCGTGCGTTCTTCGGCCGATGGATGCCCCGGCTCTGGCTGCGCGGCCAAGGCCGTCAGGTAGGCGCGCTCCAGATCCGCGCGCTGCCAGTGGTTGACCAGCAGCGCGTGCGCGATCGTGCTGAGATAGGCACGCGGCAGGCGCAGTTCGGTCGGATCGACGCGACGGCTGAGCAGGCGCACGAAGGTGTCCTGGGTCAGGTCGGCGGCGCAATCGGCGTTGTGGGTGCGGCGCCGCAGCCAGCCCAGCAGCCAGCCATGGTGTTCGCGGTAGAACCCCGCCAGCGCGGTGCTGGAGGCGGCGGGCACGGCCATCGGCATCGATCATTAATGAGAATGATTCCTATTATAGTGTGATCGAGCGGTGTACGACAAACCCTGCGCAGGGGGCAATGGCCAGGGCGTTTGCGATGACCGCCGGGCTCGCCGACACTGCGGTCTTTCCGCAGGGAGTGCCCGCATGTTCAGCCACATCACCGTTGGAACCAACGACATGGACGTCGCCCATCGCTTTTACGATGCATTGTTCACCGCCTTGGGCGCACGACCGGGCGTCTTCGATGACAAGGGCCGGCTGGTGTACTTCAAGGATGGCCGCATGTTCATCGTCACCGCACCGATCGATGGCGAGCCGGCCTGCCACGCCAATGGCGGCACCATCGGCTTCACCCTGGACAGTGCCGATGCCGTGCGTGGCTGGCAGGACGCAGGCGTAAGCCACGGTGGCACCGCCATCGAAGACCCGGCCGGTATCCGCAACATGGCCGGGCGGCAGCTGTTCCTGGCCTACCTGCGCGATCCGGATGGCAACAAGCTGTGCGCGGTGCATGTGATGTCGTGATTGGACAGTACGCGCGTGGCCGCGATGCACGCGGTCCGCGCGCGGCTGCGCTTGCAGGCGCGCTTCGGCGCGCGCGTGATAGCACGGAATGGTGGACCGGGCCTGTGACCGCAGGCTGCAACTTCATGCTCTGTCCACTGCGGTTCAGCCACAATCGGTCGGCTAACCCTTTGATCTACCGGAGAACGCCGCCCCATGGAAGTACTGGAGCCGCAACAATCCCCGGTGCGCACCCTTCGACCTGTGTTCGCCTTCGCGGCGATCGTTGTCGTGGCGTTCGCGCTGTTCGTCAGCCTGTTCCCGCTCGGTGCGGGCCGCCTTCTGGTCAAGGCGCAGGACTGGGCCGCCCTCAATGTCGGCTGGTACTACCTGCTGGCAATGACCCTGTACCTGGTGTTCGTGGTCGGCGTGGCGCTGTCCAAGTATGGCGGCATCAAGCTCGGCGCGGACCATGACGAGCCGGAGTTCAGCTATCTCTCCTGGGCCGGCATGCTGTTTGCCGCCGGCATCAGCATTACGCTGTTCTTCTTCTGCGTCTCCGAACCTCTGACCCATTACATGCAGCCGCCGCAAGGCGATCCGGCGGCCGGTGAGGCCGGTGCGCGCCAGGCCATGCAGCTGCTGTTCCTGCACTGGGGCCTGCATGGCTGGGGCGTGTTCGCGCTGGCGGCGATGGCGATGGCCTACTTCGCCTACCGGCACAATCTGCCGCTGGCACTGCGTTCGGCCCTCTACCCGCTGATCGGCAAGCGCATCAATGGCCCGATCGGCTACACCGTGGACGCGCTGGGCATTGTCGCCACCGTGTTCGGCATCGGCGCCGACATGGGCTTCGGCGTGCTGCACCTCAACGCAGGCCTGTCGCACCTGTTCAACATCCCGCACTCCAACCTGGTGCAGATCATCCTGGTGGTCGCCATGATGGGCGCAGCGGTGGCCGTCGCCGTCTCCGGGGTGGAAAAGGGCGTGCGCTGGATGGCCAACATCAACATGCTGCTGGCGATCGCGCTGGTGCTGTTCATGCTGTGCGCCGGCCCCACCCAGTACCTGCTCAGCACGCTGATGCAGAACCTGGGCGACTACCTCGGTAGCGTGGTGGGCAAGAGTTTCGATGTGTACGCCTATGGCGGCCGTCCCGAATGGCTGGGCGGCTGGACGGTGTTCTACTGGGCCTGGTGGATCGGCTGGGCGCCGTTCGTCGGCCTGTTCATCGCCCGCATCTCGCGTGGCCGCACCATCCGCGAGTTCGTGTTCGGCGTGCTGCTGATCCCGCTCGGCTTCACCCTGGCGTGGCTGTCGATCTTCGGCAACAGTGCACTGGACCAGGTGCTGCACCATGGCCAGCAGCAGTTGGCACAGCTGGCGGTGGATGACCCACCCACCGTGCTGTATGCCCTGCTGGATGGGTATCCGTGGAGCAAGGCGGTGATCGCGGTGACCGTGCTGATCAGCTTCATCTTCTTCGTGACGTCGGCGGATTCGGGGGCGGTGGTGTTGTCCACGCTGTCCTCGCATGGCGGTGCGCCCGAGGACGACGGCCCACGCTGGCTGCGTGTGTTCTGGGGCACGGTGATCGCGGTTCTGACCGCTGGCCTGCTGTTGGCCGGCAGCATCGATGCATTGAAGTCGGCGGTTGTACTGGCGTCGCTGCCGTTCTCGGCGGTGCTGCTGCTGATGATGTGGGGCCTGACCCGCGCCTTCAGCGATGAGTCGCATCGTAAACGCGCGCAGCAATACCGGCCTTCGCCGCTGATCGGCGACGACCGCCATCACCAGGGCTGGCGCCAGCGCCTGACCCAGGCCATGCATTTCCCGGTGCGCGACCAGGTCTACCGCTTCATGGACGACACCGTGAAGCCGGCGATGGAGGCGGTGGCCGAGCAGCTGCGAGGGCAGGGTTGGGATGTGGCCACGCGCTTCGAGGCCGGTGACATGGAGCTGTCGGTGAATCACGGCGAGCAGCAGGATTTCCAGTACCGGGTAATCCTCAGTGGCTACCTGACCCCGTCGTTCGCCGCACAGCAGCTGCGCAACCAGCGCTACTACCGCGCCGAAGTGCATCTGTACGAAGGCAGCCAGGATTACGATCTGGTGGGCTACAGCCGCAAGCAGATCATCAACGACATCATCAGCCAGTACGAACGGCACCTGCAGTTCCTGCATCTGAGCCGCTGATGCGGTGGGTGCGGTGGTAGTGCCGGTCGCTGGCCGGCAACGCGAACGGGGCGGCGCATCACCGCCGCCCCGTTACCGCTTCAGAACCGGTAGCGAGCGCCGAGCGAGACGAACTGCCCGCGCAGGTTGTACTGGCTGATGTCGAAGCCATTGGAGCCGCCGGCCGGATCGAACGGCGGGTCCTTGTCGGTCAGGTTCAGCACCGACAGCGACAGCGTGGTGTTGGGAATGCCTTCGTACGCCACGTAAAGATCCAGTTGGTGATAGGGCTTGATGCGGTCGCGCAATCCCGGGTTGCTGGTCGCCGTCGCTACGCGCTGGTCGTAGCCGCTCACGTACTGCAGGCTCAGCGTACTGCTCCAGTCGCCCACCGCCCAGTTCAGCGAGGTCGTGCCGCGCGTACGCGGCAGTGCGCCGTGGCGGTTGTTGCCGGCCCCTTCGTACGGCGCCTGGCCGGCCACCAGCGGTTGCTTGAAGCTGAGCAGGTGGGTCCAGCTGCCGGCCACGGTGAAGTTGCCCCAGCCGTCGGTGCGGAAGGTGCGGCTGGCGTCCAGGTCCAGCCCCGAGGTGGTCAGCTCACCCTGGTTGGCGTACTGGTTGGTGATGAACTGGATGCGGCCGTTCTCGCGCTGCACGCGGCCCGGGAACAACTCTGGGTGATCGACGATGAACTGCGCGCTGTCCGGCTTGACCAGGTTGTCCTGCTCGATGCGGTACCAGTCCAGGCCGATGCTGGTATCGCCATCCGGCGACCACACGGCACCCACGTTGAAATTGCGCGAGCGCTCGGCCTTCAGGTCCGGGTTGCCGGTGCGGATGTTGGTCACGCCACGGCTGCCGCCGGGCTGCAGCGGATCCAGCGGATCGATCACCGAGCCGTAGCTGACGGTCTGGCCCGGCGCGATCTCCGGCAGCGACGGCGCGCGGAACCCGCGTGAGAACGAGCCGCGCAGCAGCAGGCTGTCCAGCGGCTGCCAGCGCAGCGCCACCTTCGGCGAGAACGCCTTGCCGAAGTCATCGTAGCGGTCGCCGCGACCGGCCAGCTGCAGTTCCAGCGTGCGGTGCAACGGCACGCTCAGTTCGGCGTAGGCGGCACTGACCTGGCGCTCGCCGTTGACCACGTTGATGGCCGGGCGCAGTTCGGTGCCCGACAGTACCTGCGCACTGGTACGCGCATCCAGCGATTCCTTGCGGAACTCGGCGCCCCAGGCGAAGCCGACTGCACCGGCCGGCAGCTCCCACAGCGAGGTCGAGGCCTTCACGTTCAACGCGTGCAGCTTGTACCAGCCCGGGCGCTTGGTTTGCAGGCGCAGTGCATCCAGCGCCCCCGGCGTGCTGGACGGGTTGAGGAAGTTGTAGCTGCCATCGCGCAGGATCTGCTCGAACGCGTAGCGGTTGACGAAGTTGTCGACGTACTCGCGCTGCGCGCTCTGCGAGGTCAGCGCTGCCACTTCCCAGTCCCAGCGCTCGCCGCTGCCGCGCACGCCGGCCAGGGCACGGTAAAACACCTGGGTGTTGTCCTTCAGTCGCGGGCCGAGATCGAAGAAGGTGTACTCGAACGGCAGCGGCGTGTTGCCCGGATTGTTCGGATGACCGACCGGCAGCACCGCCGGAACGTCGATCAGGGTGCCGGTGGCCGGGTTGTAAGCACGTAGACCCGGGCCTACGGTCAGCGGCGCGCTGAAGATCTGGTCGGCCTTGTTGTGGCTGTACAGCACGTCGGCGAAGGCCTCGACGCTGTCGTTGAAGCGGTAGGTTGCACTCAGCGACGCCTGCAGGCGCTCGGCGCCGGGCTGCAGGGTCTTGAACGGTTGCGCGTTGAAGGCGCAGGCCTGGCCGGGCAGGGTGCTGCCGAAATCGCTGTACGGGCGCAGTTGGCTGCCGTCGGGGCAGTTGGCAAACGGCTGCGGTGCACGGGGGTTGCTCAGCCAGTTGCCACCGGCAGTGGACCAGCCGGCCAGGCGGCCACCGGGCTTGTCGCGGAAGTCACCACTGCGGGTATAGGCGCGGTCATCGCCATCGAGGCGGTCGCGCTTGAGCAGGTCCAGCCCGAACAGCACATTCCAGCCCTGCTGTTCCAGATCACCGAAGCCGGCCAGCAGGTTGGCCTTGCGCTCGTCCAGTCCACCCTGGGTGGCGGTACCGAAACCACCGCCGACTTCCACGCCCTGGAAGTTCTTTCGCAGGATGATGTTGATGACGCCAGCGATGGCGTCGGAGCCATACACCGCCGAGGCACCGTCCTTCAGCACTTCGATGCGCTCGACCGCGCTGATCGGCAGTGCGTTGAGGTCGACGAAGGTGTCCTGGGTATTGAGTGCAAAGCCGAAGTTGGAGACGCGATAGCCGTTGACCAGCACCAGCGTGTTCTTCGGCGACAGGCCGCGCAGGCCGATCGACGCCGAGCCCGCGGCGAAGCTGCCGGTGTACTGCTCGTCAAAACTGTTGCCGGCGTTGGCCGACAGGTTGCGCAGCACGTCGGTGAGGGTGGAGCGGCCGGTCTGCTCGATCTGTTCGCGGCTGACGATCTGCACCGGGTTGGGCCCAGCGGTATCGCTGCGCTTGATGTTGGAGCCGGTCACAAGCACGGTGCCTAGGGTGGTGCTGTCCTTGCCGGAGTCGGCGGTTTCAGCGGCGCCGGCAGCGCCGGCGATGAGGCCCAGCGCGATGGCGCTGGCAAGCAGGTTCAGGGTGGTGCGGTACATGGAAGCGACAACGCCGAACGGGGGAGGAGCCGTCAGTACCGCACGCAGCCACGTGCGCCTTCCAATGACGAAAGCGCATTCAGTTATACATCACAGGTTCTTAACGAAAGTCTGCACCCTCGATGGGGCGGTCTGCGCTTCGGTGGGTGAGGACCGCTCTTTGGTGGGGGCGGGCCGTTGGTCCGCACTCCTCCCAGGGGTCAGATCCCTTTCCAACGGAAAGGGATCTGACCCCGGCTGTCCAGCCCATCAAGGCCGCAGCAACACCTTGCCATTACGACCCGAACCCGCGCCGGCCTTCGCTGCCTGGGTGATGTCGTCCAGCGCGAAGATCTGCTCCACCGGCAGGGTCAGTTCGCCGCTCGCCGCACGCTTCAGCAGTTCGCCAACCAGCCGGCGCTTGTCCTCCACCGCCATTGCCTGGCTGACCTTGCTGCCCCAGAAACCCTTCACCGTGGCTTCCTTGTAGATCAGGCCACCGGCGGGAATGCGCATCGGCTCGCCGCTCATCACCCCGAACGACACCAGGGTGCCGTGGTGGCCGAGCAGGTCGACCAGATCGCCGCTGGCGTCGCCGCCAATGGAGTCCACCGCGGCCGCGGCCTGCGCTTCGCCGGTAGCGTCACGCACGCGATCCTTCCAGCCGTCCACCGAGGTATCGAACACGTGATCGATGCCCAGCGCCTGCAGCTGCGCGACTGCATCGGCATTGCGCACCAGATTGGCCACATGCACGCCACGCGCCCGCGCCAGCATCGCCAGCGACTTGCCCACCGCGCCGTTGGCGGTGTTCTGCACGATCCACTGGCCCGCCTCGACGTGCAGGAACTCCAGCAGCATCAGCGCGCTCAGCGGCATCGCGATCAGCTGTGCGGCCATTTCATCGGCGATCGCGTCCGGCATCGGAATCACCATGCGTGCCGGTGCAATGAACGCTTCGGCCCAGGTGCCGTGCACCGAGGCGGCGGCAACCCGCTGGCCGATCTGCAGGCCGTCGACGCCGTCACCGAGTGCATCGACCACGCCCAGTGCTTCACTGCCAGCGATCGCCGGCAGCGTCGGCTTGTAGCCGTAGAGGCCACGCACGGTCAGCAGGTCGTGGTTGTGGATCGAGGCCAGCACGGTGCGGATGCGCACCTCGCCGGGCCCGGGCTCGGGCAGGGCGGCATCGACAATGGCAAGGACGTCGGCCGGGTCGCCGAAGGAGGGGTACTGGGCAGCGCGCATGGGCGGTGTTACGTGGAAAGTTGAAGTTGTACCGAACTGGGGACGCAGGCGCCGTCGACAAGGCGCCGCAGGTGCAACACGGCATCCTGCGACTGATCGTCGCGACATGTACTGATTACTGCATCTTGTGTTGACGAGTTCGGATATCCCCACTATGTTGTGGCCGTCACTCCCGGTCAGCCGCCGCCGCCGGACATGCAGCAAACGTCCCGCGGCCCGCCCCTGAAGGCTTGCCGTGTCGACGCGGCCGCCACCGTGCGGACGCAGGTCGCCCCCCACGGCCCGGATACCGGCCGCAGGCGCAGGCAGATGCCGACGACCTACGTTCCCGTGCCTTGGCAATCCACCCGTTCGCCCCGTGCGCCGGTATCGCGTGCAGGGCCGCCATGGCATCGACCGCCAACGCGCGTACGAGCCTGGAGTTCCACCACCATGACCGACAGTACCTTCCGCGTGGCCGATCTGGCCGGCGCTGGCGACGCCTTGCGCGCCGGTGGCGAGCGCGTGCCGACCTGGATCACCAAGGAGGCCGGCAACCGTCGCCTGCCGTTCGAGGCCGATCGCCTGCAGCGCAGCATCGATGCCGTGCATGCCGAGTTCCCGCAGCTGGATGTGAGCGACTACCGCCGCGTGGTGCAGGCGATGGTCGAGCGCAAGCCCAGCATCAGCGCCGATGATCTGGTCGATCTGCTGATCCGCGAGGCTGAGTCGCGGGTGGACCTGGTCGCACCCGAGTGGGAACAGTTTGCCGCGCGCATCTACCTGCGCCGCCTGTACAAGCGCGCCAGCCGCAACCGCTTCTACGACGTTGGACTGAAGTACGGCTCGTATGTGGGCCTGCAGGAAAGCCTGGCCGACCGCGGCATCTACAGCAATGACATCCTGCGCTGCTATTCCAAGGAAGAGCTGCAGCAGGCCGGCGAGATGATCGACCCGGAACGCGACCGCCTGTTCGCCTACAACGGCCTGTACCTGCTGGCCACGCGCTACCTGGCCAGCGACCGCAGCCGCGAGGTCTACGAACTGCCGCAGGAGCGTTGGCTGACCATCGCGCTGTACCTGATGCAGGAGGAAAAGCCGCGTGAGCGGCGCATGCAGTTGGTCGGCGAGGCGTATTGGGCGCTGTCCAACCTGTACATGACGGTGGCCACACCGACCCTGGCCAATGCCGGCAAGGTGGGCGGGCAGCTGTCGAGCTGCTTCATCGACACGGTGGACGACAGCCTGCAGGGCATCTATGACTCCAATACCGATATCGCCCGCGTGTCCAAGCACGGCGGCGGCGTCGGGGCCTACCTGGGCTACGTACGCAGCAGCGGTGCGCCGATCCGTGGCGTGGCCAACTCCTCCGGCGGCGTGGTCCCGTGGATCAAGCAGCTCAACAACACGGCGGTGTCGGTCGACCAGCTCGGCCAGCGCAAGGGCGCGGTGGCGGTGTACCTGGACATCTGGCACCGCGACATTGAAGCGTTCATGGACCTGCGCCTCAACAACGGCGACCAGCGCTTGCGCGCGCACGATGTGTTCACCTCGGTATGCGTGCCCGACCTGTTCATGGAAGCGGTCGAGCGTCGCGCCGACTGGTACCTGTTCGACCCGCACGAGGTGAAGCAGGCCAAGGGCTGGTACCTGCAGGACTTCTACGACGAGAAGCGTGGCTCGGGCAGCTTCCGTGACCGCTATGCCGAGCTGGTGGCCGACGAGCGCATCAGCCGCCGCACGGTGAAGGCGATCGATCTGTTCAAGCGGATCATGCTCAGCCAGCTGGAGACCGGCAACCCGTTCCTGTTCTACCGCGACGAGGTCAACCGCAGGAATCCGAACAAGCACGCGGGCATGATCTATTCCAGCAACCTGTGCACCGAGATCCTGCAGAACATGAGCCCGACGCGGATGATCCAGGAGATCGTCAGCGGCGACCAGATCGTCACGACGCGTCGTGCCGGTGACTTCGTGGTCTGCAACCTGTCTTCGATCAACCTCGGCCGTGCGATCAGTGCACCGGATGACCTGTTGGCCACCGACGTGCTGGAACGCCTGATCCCGATCCAGGTGCGCATGCTCGACAACGTGATCGACCTCAACGCACTGCCGGTGCCGCAGGCCACGATCACCAACCGCAAGTACCGCGCCATCGGCCTGGGTACGTTCGGCTGGCACCACCTGCTGGCGCAGCAGTCGATCCAGTGGGAGTCGCAGGATGCCGAAGAGCTGGCCGACCGCCTGTACGAGCGCATCAACTTCCTGACCATCCAGGCCAGCGCGCAGCTGGCGAAGGAGAAGGGCAGCTACCCGATGTTCGCCGGCAGCGATTGGCACAACGGGCGCTACTTCAGTGACCGCGACTACAGCGGCGCGGCCTGGGACAGCCTCGCCCGCGAGGTCGCCACGCACGGCCTGCGCAACGGCTGGCTGTTGGCGGTGGCGCCGAACATGAGTACGGCACAGATCGCGGGTTCCACCGCCTCGATCGACCCGATCTACAGCGCGTTCTACTACGAGGAAAAGAAGGACTTCCGGCGTCCGGTGGCCGCACCGGGCCTGTCGCTGGAGACCTGGCCGTACTACGAGAAGGGTGCCTACAAGGTCGACCAGTTCGCCAGTGTTCGCCAGAACGCGCGCCGCCAGCGCCATGTCGATCAGTCGATCAGCTTCAACCTGTACGTGCCCAGCACCATCCGCGCCAGCACGCTGCTGGAGCTGCACCTGAGCGCCTGGCGCGAAGGCCTGAAGACCACCTACTACGTGCGCTCCAACGACATCGACATCAGCGAATGCGAGTGGTGCTCCAGCTGACCGCCGGCGACCCGCGGTAGTGCCGGCCGCTGGCCGGCAACACGATAGAAAGAGAACGAAGGCAGAAAACCATGGCAACTCCCCTCGACCGCATCAAGATCCTCGAACCGCGCCATCCCAACCGCAGCACCGGCATCATCAACGGCCGCACCAGCGGCATCCTCAACTGGAACGACATTCCGTACCCGTCGTTCTATCGGGCCTACAAGGAGCTGTCGACCAACTTCTGGATTCCCGATGAGGTGGACATGAAGCTGGACGCCCGCCAGTACGGCGAGCTCAACGCGCGTGAGAAGAATGCCTACGACTCGATCATCGGCCTGCTGGCCACGCTCGATTCGCCGCAGACCCGCTTCATCTACAACGTGGCCGAGTACATCACCGATCCGGCCGCGCATGCCAATGCGGCGATCATCGGCCAGCAGGAGGTGATCCACAACGAGAGCTACAGCTACGTGCTGGCCTCGATCACCGACCTGCCGAACCAGAACCGCATCTTCGAAATCGCCCGCACCCACCCGACCATCATCAAGCGCAACGCGCCGATCATGGGCGCGTATGACGATTTCATGCGCGAGAAGACTGCCGAAACGCTGCTGAAGTCGCTGATCCAGTCCTCGATCCTGGAAGGCATCAACTTCTATTCCGGGTTTGCGTACTTCTACAACATGGTGCGGCAGAACCGCATGAATGGCACCGGCAAGATCATCAGCTTCATCAACCGCGACGAGCTGGCGCATACCAAGTTCATCAGCGAGCTGATCCGCGCCATCATCGGTGAGAACCCGGAGCTGCAGACCAACGAGTTGGCCGCCTACGTGCACCAGTCATTCGAGCATGCCATCGAGCTGGAGACGCAGTGGTCGTCGGAGGTGCTGGACGGTATTGATGGCATCGACGTGGACGAGATGGTGCGCTACGTGAAGTACCGCGCCAACAAGATGGCCGGCATGCTCGGCATCGAGCGCCTGTACAGCGACACCACCGACAACGTGATGCCGTGGATCAAGGCCTACGCCGACAACTTCACCGAAACCAAGACCGACTTCTTCGAGATGCGCAATGCAAGTTACAAGAAGACCAACGTCGACAACGGCTTCGACGACCTCTGAGCCGGGTGAAGCGCTGAGCATTCTGCTGGTGGTGGCCTCGCTGAGTGGCAACACCCGCGAGCTCGGCCGGCAGATTGCCGAGCGTTGCCGTGCAGCAGGCCACGCGGTGCACTGGCAGGAGGCCGACGACCTGCGTCAGGCACCGCCATTGGCCGCTGACGAGGCCGACCTGGTGCTGCTGGGCTGCTGGACCGACAACGCCGGCCGCACGCCGGCGGAGATGAAGGCCTGGGTGGCCGGCATCGCCGACCGCGGCGAGCGGCCACGGCAGCTGGCGGTGTTCGGCACCGGCGAGACGCAGTGGGGACAGGAGTATTACTGCGGCGCCGTGCACCGGCTGATCCGCTATTTCCACAGCAACTACCCGCCGCTGGAGATCGAACAGATGCCGCATGGCGAACGCCATGCCGGGGCCATCGAGGCCTGGACCGATGCGGTCCTGGCCCACTACTGGAGCAACACCAATGCAGATCATCGACGCCACCACGCCTGAGCAGTTCCAGCAGCTGCTGGCCGACCATCCACGCGTGCTGGTGGACTTCCACAAGGACCAGTGCCCGGGCTGCCGGATGCTGGACATGTCGCTGCAGCGGGTGGCCAGCGGCACTGCAGGGCAGGGCACCACCCTGCTGCGCGTGCAGCTGGAAGTGCTGGGTGAAGCGTTCTTCAGGGAACTGGGGTTGCGTCAGACGCCGACGCTGTCCCTGTTCCGCGACGGTGATGAGCGCACCCGCCTGGCCGGGTTCCAGTCGCCGCAACAGATTGAGGCCGCGATCGCGTTGCATCTGTAGAGCCGAGCCATGCTCGGCTGCTTTGCGCGCGATGCGCGATGAGTCGAGCATGGCTCGACTCTACAACGGCGTCCCAGGCATTTCGCGCTATGCGCCGGCGAAGGTATCCACCAGCAGTTTCACGTTCAGCACCACGATCACCAGCGCGATCACCCAGGCGATGCTGCCCAGCCAGCGCGGGGCCACCAGCGCGCCCATCGTCACCTTGTCGGTCACGATCCGCACCAGCGGGATGATCGCGAACGGCAACTGCATGGACAGCACCACCTGGCTCAGCACCAGCAGCTTCACCGCGCCCTGGTCGCCGAACAGCATGATGACCACCACCACCGGAATGATCGCCAGCGCGCGCGTGATCAGTCGACGCAGCCACGGTGGCAGGCGCAGGTGCAGGAAGCCTTCCATCACGATCTGGCCGGCCAACGTGGCTGTGACCGTCGAGTTCAGGCCGGAGGCCAGCAGCGCAATAGCAAACAGCGTCGCCGCCGCGCCCACGCCCAGCATCGGCGCCAGCAACTGGTGCGCCTGCTCGATGTCTTCCACGTCGAAACGGCCATTGGCATGGAACACCGCCGCCGCCAGGATCAGGATGCTGGCATTGATGAAGAGGGCCAGAGTCAGTGCAATGGTGCTGTCGGTCACCGCCCAGCGAAGCGCACTGCGGCGGCCCTCATCGGTGCGTGGGTAGGCGCGGGTCTGCACGATCGACGAATGCAGATACAGGTTATGCGGCATCACCGTGGCACCAATGATGCCGATGGCGATGTACAGCGCATGCGGATCGGTCACCACCTGCGCGCGCGGAATGAAGCCGCCCAGCACTGCCATCACCGGCGGCGCGGCCATCGCGATCTGCACCACGAAGCAGGCGAAGATCACCATCAGCAGCGCGATCACGAAGGCTTCCAGTGCACGGAAGCCGCGGTTCATCAGCAGCAGCACCAGCAGCGTGTCCAAGGCCGTGATCACCGCGCCCCACAGCAGCGGCAGGTCGAACAGCAGCTTCAGTGCGATTGCGGTGCCGATCACCTCGGCCAGATCGCAGGCGATGATCGCCGCCTCGCATAGCGCCCACAGCGCCAGGTTCACCGGCTTCGGGTAACGCGCGCGGCAGGCCTGCGCCAGGTCCATGCCGGTGGCGATGCCCAGCCGCGCCGACAGCGCCTGCAGGATCACCGCCATCAGGTTGGAAATGAGGATGACCGACAGCAGCAGGTAGCCGAAGCGCGAACCGCCGGCGAGGTCGGTGGCCCAGTTGCCCGGGTCCATGTAGCCGACCGAGATCATGTAGCCCGGGCCGAGGAAGGCCAGCAGGCGGAACCACCAGTGGCCCTTGTCGGGCACCGCCACCGAGGCGTTGAGCGCACCCAGGCTGGCCGCAGTGGAGGCCGAAGGGTCGCGGGGTGCCAGGGTGCTCATGGGTTCGAATATAGCTCCTGCTATAGTCATTAGCAATGTGAAACAATCGTCTTTATTGCGTTACTGGTCCAGAATTCAGGTTCAACACCGGAACTACCGGAAGGACAGGCGCAGGCGTGGGCAAGACCGATGATTCGACATCGCTGAAAAGCACCCCCTTGATCGAGGCCGAGCGCCAGGTCGAAAGCTTCCGGCAAGTGCGTGAGGCGCACCGTATGGAGCTGGTGGAGGACTATGTCGAGCTGATTTCGGACCTGCTGGCCGACGGCGGCGAGGCCCGCCAGGTCGACATCGCCACCCGCTTGGGAGTGGCCCAGCCCACCGTGGCGAAGATGCTGCGGCGCCTGGCCCGCGATGGCTGGGTGGTGCAGCGTCCGTATCGTGGCGTGTTCCTGACCCCGGAAGGCGAGGCGCTGGCGCATGCCAGTCGCCAGCGTCATCAGACCGTGGAGCGTTTCCTGCTGGCGCTGGGCGTGGACCCGGATACCGCCCGACGCGACGCCGAGGGTATCGAACACCATGTCAGCGAGCAGACGTTGGCGTTGTTCGAGGCGTTCGTGCGCAAGGCCGAGGGCGGGGCGCCGTAATGGTAGCGCCGGGCCATGCCTGGCGGCCGTAATGTGGCGTCACGCATTTCGCCGGGCATGGCCCGGCGCTACCACGATTGGGTGCCGGCGTTGGGACAATGGGCCTGCTGCTGCGCGCACGCCCGGTTCGTCCATTCTTTCAACACAGGCTGCAGGCCTTGATAGCGTCGCCCGTGCCAGCCATTGGCCAGCACTTTGCCGTCGGCATCGATCAGCACCAGATTCGGCGGTGCCAGCCCGGCCAATGCCTGCAGTGCCGGCATGCGCGCGGCGCGGCGCGGGTCCAGCACCGGCCACGGCATGTCCTGCGCGTGCATGTAGCGGCGCAGCGAGCTGTCGCTCTCATCCAGGCTGACGTAGACCACTTCGGTATCGGCGCCGGCCTCGCGCAACGCGTCACGCACGCTGCGAAGGGTCGGTACGAAGGCATGGCAGGGCGCGCACCAGTCGGCACCGAAGTACAGCGCCACCAGTTTCGGCGGCGGTGACCACTGCATCGGCCGCAATGATCGCTGTTCCGGCCGCATCAACGAGGCCGAGACCTGCGCATGCAGGTCCGCGGCTATCGCCGGTGTGGCCAGCAGCACGGCACAGGCCAGCAACAGCGCTCGTAGTGGATCAGAACGCATAGCGCAGGTTGACGTACCACGAGCGCGCGAAACGCGGCCCGTAGACATAGTCGCTGTCACGCAGCGCGCCCACTTCCAGATCCTTCTGGCGCTGGTCGAATACGTTCTTGACGCCTGCGGCTACCGACACTTCCTGCTGCGCCTGCGCGCCCAGGTGACGGTGCCAACGCGCCCCGAGGTCGGTGACCAGGAACGAGCGCGTGCGGTGCAGTTCGCCCAGCCGGCTGTTCAGCACCGACATCGGGCCGGTGTGGCGCAGCGCGACGAAGGTTTCCCACGGTTCGGCCGGCATCCAGCTGAGCTGGGCCAGGCCGGTCCAGCGCGGCGTCTTCAGGTAGTCGCGGCTTTCGATGACGGTGTCGCCACCGTCGCCGGTGTCATCGAAGATGCGCTGCGGTTCGCGGAAGCGCGAGCGGTACCATGAGGCGCCTGCGGTCAGGCGCCACTGTGGCGATGGCTGCCAGCCGAGGTTGGTTTCCGCGCCCAGCACGTTGGAGCCGGAAGCGTTGTAGCGCAGCTGGCTCAATTGTCCGTCATCGCCGCGCTGGATCTCGCCCAGCGCGAAGGTGTCGCGGATGCGCGCATAGGAGGCAGTGGCATCCCAGCTCCAGACCGGATTCGCCGGGTCCGAGCGCCAGTCGAAGCCGAACAGCGTGGTCAACGCACGCTCTTCCTTCAAGCCGTCGGTATTGCGCACGCGCACCTGTTCCCCGCCAAGGGTATCGACATGCACGTCCTCGACGAAGATCTCCGGCGCACGGAAGCCGGTGGCAATGCCTGCCCGCCATTTCAGGTTCGGCGTGGCCTGCCAGGCCAGCGCGATGCGCGGCGAGAACACCGCGTTGTCCAGCTCCGAGCTCTTGTCCACGCGCGCACCCAATACCAGGTCGACGTTGTCGCGCAGGCTCCATTCGTCCTGGATGAAGGCCCCCAGGTTGTGGAAGGTAGCGTCCTCCAGCACCGCAAGGCGCTGGCCGTCACCGGTGCGGTTGTCGTCGCGCAGCGCCTCGTGCTTGTACTGCACGCCAAAGGCCAGCGCGTGCGCGCCCAATCGCCAGTTCAACTGGCTGTCGATGTAGTGCAGCGGGTTGTGGGTGCGGCCGTACTGGCGCCACGAACGCGAGGCCGCGCTGCCGGTCACGTTCGGGTCCAGCTGCGACGGGTCATAGCCGGGCACCGACGGATCGGTGACGACGTCACCTAGACCGCCATAGAAACTGTCGCGGTCGATGTCGGCGAAGGCGTAGGCCAGGCGGAAATCGAGGTCGGCATTGATCTCCTGGTCCCACGACACGCTGCCTCGGCGGTACTTCGTATCCAGCGATTCGGCGATGTTGGCCAGATACTCGGGCTGGTCCAGGCGGTTGCCGCCGCGGCGGGTTTCATCGGTTACCTGCAGGTCCAGGCGCAGCCGCGTGCCCGGCGTGGGCGCGTACCAGGCCTGCAGCCCGCCGACCTTGAGGTTCTTGCGGGTGATTTCGGTATAGCCATCACCGTTGTAGTCGATGCCGCTGTTCCAGTTGCGCTGGGCAATCACCGATAGGCCGGCCTCTGCTTCCTTGGCCACCAGGTCCAGTCGCACGTCGGCATTCTTCTGCGGTGTGCCCTTCAGCACATCCACACCGGCCTGCACATGGCCACCGCTGCGCGCCGGCAGCGGGGGAATCAGGTTGATCACACCGGCCACCGCGCCCGGCCCATAGAGTGCCGAGCCGCCGCCCTTGACCACTTCGATGCGGTCGACGAAGCCGGCCGGAATCTGTTCCAGGCCGTACACGCTGCCCAGCGTGGACAGCAGCGGAATGCCATCGAACAACAGCTGGTTGTAGGCGCCGGGCAGGCCCAGCAGCTGTACTTCGCTGGTGTTGCAGTTCTGGCAGTTGCTCTCCACGCGTAGGCCGTTGATCAGCTCGGCGGCGCGCGAGAAGTCGGTAGCCGCGCGCAGCGCGATGTCTTCCTTGCGCAGCACCTCGGTGCGGATCGGCACGTCCGACAGCAGGCGTTCGCTGCGGGTGGCGGTGCTGACTTTGACCTGCACGCGGTCCAGCTCGGTCGGCTTCGGAGTGGCCGCCAGCGCGGGCAGGGGCAGGGTCAGGGAAATGGCGGCGGCCAGTGGCAAGCGGCGGAGGATGAGGGAAGCGGGCATGACGCGTCGTCCTTGGGGAGGGTGGGCGGCGAGGGCGACCTGGCTGGTGCATATGAAAGCAGTGGCTTATAGATATAGCAAGGGCTATATAACGAAGTCACAGCAAACTGGTGCGCCGCACAAGTCCAGAGGGATCATCTATTTGTTATAACATTACATTCAGCGCCTGCAACCCTGCCGGTGGTCATGCACGGGGATGGCGTTGCTGCGTGGGGCGGGGTGGCTGGGGTCAGAGTCCTTTCCTGAGGAAAGGGATCCGACCCCGGAGCCCTAACGTCAGCCGCGGCGGAATGCGGCCGGGGTGCGGGCGCCGACGATGATCATGCGGATCATCGTGGAGATCTGTTCGACCAGCTCCGGATCCTTCTCCGGCGGCAGGTCCATGGCGGTGGCGCCCATCGCGAACACCAGCCGGGTGATGGCCTTGGCCACCAGCTCCGGGGCGTGCAGCACCGCGCCATCCAATGCGGCCAGGCGCACCAGATCGTGCTGCAGCTCTTCCTCGAAGTAGTGCAGCTCGCGTTCGACCGCGTGCTTGAAGTCGTCCGAGCCGACCGCGCCTTCGCGCAGCAGCACATGCAGCAGCTTGTCGTCGGCGCGCAGCTGCTCCATGAAGGTCTCCACCGAGACCCGCACCACGCTGGTGGCGGTGGAGGTGGCGCGCTGCCGGGCCTCACCGATGATGGTGCGCAGCGAACGGCCAGCCGCGTCGATCAGCGCCACGGCCAGCTCGTCCATGTCGCGGAACTGCCGGTAGAAGCTGTTCGGGGCAATGCCGGCTTCACGTGCCACTTCGCGCAGGCTGAGCGTGGACAGGCTGCGGTGCGGCCCGATCAACTTCAGGGCGGCGGCCAGCAGATCCTCACGGCTCACCGTACGGCGGGCCGGGCTGTTGGCATCTTCGGGCGTCGACAAAGCGGTGGCGGCGGCCATGGGGGTTCCGGTGGGGCGAGGCTGAATCATACCCAATCCGGTTCAATATACACATGTATACACAGGTGTATGTGCGCCCGTATAGTGCGCCCATGAGCGCTGTCGTCCGTCCGTCCCTGTTCTCTCCATACCGCTGGGTCTCGCCGTCGCTGTTCGATTTCTGGGCGGGCCAGCTCAATCCCCTGTGGACCCTGCGCGAGCCGATGGCCCGCCTGGTCCGGCGCGAGCCGGCCGGCGAGGGCGCGGCGACCCTGGTCCTGCGCACCAACCGGCACTGGGCCGGCATGCGTGCCGGCCAGCACGTCACCCTGGGCGTCGAGATTGAAGGGCGCCTGTGGCAGCGCAGCTACAGCCCCACCGCACTGGGTCGGCGCGAGCTGGCGATCACCGTCAAGGCGATCGACGGTGGCCGGGTCAGCCAGCATCTGGTCAACCATGCGCAGCCGGGCGAACTGTTCCGCCTCGATGCCGCCTTCGGCGAGTTCCATATGCCGGCCGCGGCGCCGGTGCTGCTGCTGGCGGCCGGCAGTGGCATCACGCCGATGCGCAGCCTGTTGCGCGAGGCCTGCCAGCGCCCGCTGGCGGCGCCGGTGGACCTGTTCTACTGGGAGCGCACCGCTGCCCATCTGCAGTTCCGTGATGAACTGCAGGCGCTGGCCGCAGCGCATCCGAACCTGCGCGTGCATCTGCTGACCACCCGCGAGGGTGAAGCGCCGGCCGCGCGTATCGATACCCATGAACTGCAGGTGGCCGGCGATGACACGCCGTTGGTGCAGCGCCATGTGCTGGCCTGCGGCCCGGATGGCTTCGTTGCCGCCGCGCGTGAACGCCTGGCGCACCAGGTGGCCGGTTTCCAGGCCGAAGCCTTCACTCCGCCGGCGCCGCTGCGCGATGCCAGCAGCGAAGGCGAGGTGTCGCTGACGCTTGCGCGCAGTGGCCGCCAGCTGAGCGTGCCGCGTGGCCGCTCGCTGCTGGAAAGCCTCGAAGCCCACGGCATCAAGCCCAAGCATGGCTGCCGCATGGGTATCTGCAACAGTTGTAGTTGTGATCGCGTCAGTGGTGCCACCCGCCACCTGCGCACCGGCGACCTGCAGTCTGAATCGGCGCAGCCGGTGCGGATCTGCGTGAGCGCGCCGACCACCGACCTGACCCTGGATCTCTGAGGACCCGTTGCCATGACCCGCGCTACCGACCGTGCTCTGAGCACCACCGAGATGCAAGCCTTCGGCCAGGAACTCGATGCGATCCGCGACCGCGTGATCGGCAGCCTTGGCGCTTCCGATACCCGCTACATCCGCCGCGTGGCCGCCGCAGTGCGCTGGTTTGGCGTGGGTGGCCGTGGCCTGCTGTTCCTGGCGGCGTTCTCGCCGTTGTTCTGGATGCCGCTGCTGTGGCCGGCCGCGATCACTGGCACGCTGCTGCTGGCGCTGTCGAAGATCCTGGAGAACATGGAGCTGGGCCACAACGTCATGCACGGCCAGTTCGACTGGACCGGCGACCCCAAGCTCAACGGCAACACCTACGAGTGGGACATCGTTGCCACCGCCGACAACTGGCGCAAGACCCACAATTTCCGCCACCACACCTACACCAACGTGCGTGGCATGGACGATGACATCGGCTACGGCCTGCTGCGCATCTTCCCGGAACAGCGCTGGAAGCCGTTCTACCTGCTGCAGCCGATCATCGCGCCGATCTTCGCGCTGCTGTTCCAGTGGGGCGTGGCCGCGCAGGACCTGCGCCTGGGTCGTTGGCTGAAGGGCCGCATCAGTGGCCGTGCGATGTGGATGCAGACCCGCCCGGTGGCGCGGAAAATGGCCCGTCAGGTGCTGAAGGACTACGTGTTCTTCCCGCTGCTGGCCGGCCCGTTCTTCCTCACCGTGATGCTGGGCAACATGGTGGCCAACGGCCTGCGCAACATCTGGACCTACGTGATCATCTTCTGCGGCCACTTCACTGCCGAGTCGGAAACCTTCCCGAAGGAGTGCCTGCGCAATGAGTCGCGCGGCCATTGGTACCTGCGCCAGCTGCGCGGTTCTTCCAATATCAGCGGCGGCTTCCTGATCAACGTGCTCTCGGGCAACCTCAGCCACCAGATCGAGCACCACTTCTACCCCGACCTGCCGGCCAACCGCTATGCGGCCATCGCGAAGGAAGTGAAGGACATCTGCCGCCGTTACGGCCAGCACTACAACAACGGTTCGCTGCCGCGCCAGTTCGGCCAGGTGGTCTGGCGCATCCTGCGCCACGCGTTCCCGAGCAAGCCGCGCCGCCTGCCGATGTCGGACATCATGTCCGCACCGGCATCGGCCAACGCGGGCTGATCAACTCAGCCCGTTCTTGCCAGGGCCGCTTGATCGCGGTCCAGGCGCCGCAGGAACACCTGCATTTCCTTGCGTGCCTGCTGGTCGCCCTTGCTGCCGGCCACGCTCAAGCCGCGTTGCCATGCTTCGCGCGCCGCCTGCGGTTGGCCACTGGCCAGCCAGGCTTTGCCAAGCAGCTTCCAGGCCGCCGAGTACTGCGGATCAAGCACCACGCAGCGGCCCAGATGAGTCGCCGCACGCACCGGGTTGCCGGCATCCAGCCAGCCCTTGCCCAGGCCGAAGCGCAGCAGCGCGCCGTCCTTGCCGGTGGCGAGCATGCATTCCAGAGCCTCGATGTTCATCAGCGCACCTCTACCAGCAGCTCGGCCGGTCCCGGCTGGAAGCGGCCCCGATGGAACAGCAGCGGCGCACCACCATTCTCGTGTACCTCAATGATGCGGCCAGCCAGCAGCAGGTGATCGCCGACCGGCCACTGCGCGTGGCGGGTACAGGTGAGGTGCGCTACCGCACCGGCGATGCGCGGTGGGGCGTCCTCTTCGTCATCCAGCAATGCCAGACCGTCGAAGCGGTTGCGTACCTGCGGATCGGCAAAGCGCCGGGCCAGTGCTTCCTGGTCGGCCGCCAGCACGCTGATCGCAAAGCGGGTGGCGCGCTGGAAGGCGGACAGGCTCTGCGCGTGCAACGCCAGGTTCCACAGCACCAGTGGCGGCTGCAATGACACCGGCACGAACGAATTGATGGTCAGGCCGATGGGCTTGCCCTGCGCATCGCGCGCGCAGACGATGGCCACGCCGGTAGGAAAGTGGCCGAGCAGCCGACGCAGTGCCCGCGGCGGCATCTCGACCGACGGCACCGGGGCCGGGGCGGGGAAGACCCCCGCCCACGGCCCGGCGTACGGCAGTGTCTCGCCGCTCATGAGGCCCGGGCCTGGCGGTAGCGCCGGCCGACTTCGGCCCAGTTGATGATGTTGAAGAACGCACCGATGTAGTCCGGGCGACGGTTCTGGTAGTGCAGATAGTAGGCGTGCTCCCAGACGTCCAGCGCCAGGATCGGGGTATTGCCGGACAGGCCGACCGTAGCGCCCATCAGCGGGCTGTCCTGGTTGGCGCTGCTTTCAACCTTCAGGCGGCCGTCGCGATCACTGGTCAGCCAGGCCCAGCCACTGCCGAAGCGGGTCTGCGCGGCCTTGGTGAAGGCATCCTTGAAGGCATCGAAGCCGCCGAGGTCGCGGTCGATGGCGGCGGCCAGTTCATCATCGGGTGCACCACCGTTGGCGCTGAGTACGGTCCAGAACAGGCTGTGGTTGGCATGGCCACCTCCGTTGTTGCGGACCGCGCCACGCTGCGCCTCGGGCACGGCATCGATGTTGGCGATCAGCCCCTCGACCGGCTGTTCGGCAAGGCCGGCCTGCTCGAGGGCGGCATTGAGGTTGTTGACGTAGGTCTGATGGTGCTTGCTGTGGTGGATCTCCATCGTGCGCGCATCGAAGTGCGGCTCGAGGGCGTCGTAGGCATAGGGGAGCGGGGGAAGCGAGTACGACATCGAAGCAATCTCCGTGGGGAAGGCCAGGTGGCTGGCCGTGGGGAGATCGTTATCGCACCTCAACATTGGTTTAGGTCAAGGGGCGGGATTGAAATGGGTGCGCTGACGGCGCCTTGATTCATTCCGTGTTGCAGGTGCGGAGACGGCGTCAAAGGCAAGCGCAGGAGCGACGTGGTAGTGCCGGCCGCTGGCCGGCAATCAGTGAAGATCGGGTTGCCGGCCCCCCCCCCCCCCGGCACTACCAGAACCCGCTTTCCGAGCCTCCTCCCACACATATCTACAAAAAGCGCCGGCAGGTGAACCAGCCGCCAGCGCTTTCACCAACTCAACTCAACCAATCCTTGCATGCACCATCCACCTGCTCGCCGCACGCCTGCTGCATCCGCTGCTGCAGTCGCGCCAGTGTCTCCGCGCCCTGGTGCTTGCCGCTCCACGCCTTCAACTGCCCGGCCAGGCGCTCGAAGCGCTGGCGGGTGCGCTGGTGGTAGCCCGAAGGCTGCGCCTCCAGCTCGGCGATCAATGAGGCGGTCGCCTGCTCGATGCGTGGCGCATCGTCCGGGGCCAGCCGCAGCAGGCCTTCCACGTACAGCACGCCCCACTGCACACGGGTCGCCGGGCCCTGCGCGCCATCGTAGGCACGTTTCAGCCACTCCAGCGCGCCGGCGGTGTCGCCGCGCTGCTCCGCCAGTTCAGCCAGCTCGGGCATGTAGTAGTACGGCTGCTCGCTGCGCTTCAGCTCGGCCAGCAGCAGCGCCTCGGCACCGGCATCATCGCCGACCTCGCGCAGTGCATAGACTGCGCTGCTGATCGTGGCCTGGCGCGCATGGGCATCGGTGGCGGCGGCATCGGCGGCGGCCGCGCGTTGCCTGACCCGCTCCACCAGCGCCGCCGGAAGCGCGCCCTTCGGCTGCTGCTGGCGGACCAGCGAAACATCGGTCAGGGCCCGCGACAGGGCATCGTCGGCGCGGTCACCACGCTCGGCGTCGGCGCGTTCCAATGCCACCAGCAATTGCTGGCCCAGGGCGGTGGACGTGGCCGGCCCTGCGCTGGCCTGCTTCACCAGCTTGGCGCCTGCATAGCCCAGCAGCTCGCGGTTGCGGCGCACTTCGGCAGGCTGTGCCAATACTGCCTGCAGCAGCTCGCGCACTTCGGTGGGTGCCGCGCTGGGCGTGTCGGTGGTGGCCAGCGCCAGCAGCGCGAAGCGGCGTTGCAGGGCCGCATCCGGTGCGGACCTGGACAGCTGGCGAAGAACGTCTTCACTCTTGCGCTCACCGGCCAGGCGGTTGGCATCCACCTCCCAACCGTAGTCGCCCAGCACCTGCCAGTCTTCCGCCGCCAACCTGTCCGGTGTGGCCAGGGCGGTGGCCAGCGTGGCGGCAACCGCGCTGCGGCGGCCCGCCGCCACTGTCAGGGCGCGGGTCAGTTGGGCGGCATCGTTGCCACCGGCGACGCGGGTGATCTCGTTGCGTTGTGGGTCGAGCACGATCAGGGTCGGGTAGCCGCGCACGCCGAAGCGTTCGCCCCACGCCTGCGCACCTTCCTCGTCGCCATCCAGGTAGACGGGAACGAACTTGCTGGTCAACGCGATGAAGGCCGGGTCCCTGAACAGGCCGGCCTTGAGCTGGTTGCATGGCGGGCACCAGACCGCACCCCAGTACAGCAGCACCGGCTTGCCGCTGTCGGCGGCTTCGGCAAAGGCGTCGTCGACGTCGCCCTGGCGCCAGGCAATGGCAGTGGCCGGCGCGGGCGCCTCGGCGGAGTTGGCGGTGGACACCGGGGCCGGGGAGCAGGCGCTCAGCGCCGAAGCCAGCAGCAACATGGAAAGCGCGACGCGCATCGGCACATCTCGAAGGGCAGGGTGATGGACCATTGTAGGAACGACCGGGCCGCTGACTGATGCAGTTTGCTTATGACGGGCATGCGCGAGGGCATGACGCCTTTGTTGCACTGCCAGGTAGCGACGGACCGTGCCCGGCGGATGCCGTCAGGGCGCTGCCCGCAGCATCTGCTGGTACACCAGTCCGTTGAACTCGCCGACCTCGCCGTCCAGCACGAAGCCGTAGCACTCATAGACTGGCACGGCGTTGAGCGAGGCGCGCACGGTCAGCACCGGCTCGCGCACCCGCAGCAGCACTGCCTCGAACAAGGCATGGCCGATGCCCCGGCCCTGACAGGCGGGGTCGACGAACAGCATGGCCAGATGGCGGCCTTCTTTCAGTTCAACAACGCCGACCACGCGCGCATCCTGCTCGGCCACCAGGATGTGGTTGTCACCTTGCAGGCGCGCGGCGAACGCATCGGCGGCGGCGACGCTGCCGAATGTGGCGATGCCGGCCGCGCTGAGCGAAGGCGCTACGGCTTCGTTGAAGGCGGCCATGCACAGCGCACTGATCGCAGGCACGTCGTCGATGTGGGCGGGGCGGATCTTCGGCACGCAGCGTTCTTTCCTTGGTGGGCGGCGCGTCATCGCAGCCGCATGCCTGCACGCTAAGCTGAGGGCATGAGTGATTTCAATCCCGCGTACGCTTCGTTGTTTCCGCAACAAGGGCTCAGCCTGGGCCTGATGACGCCTGTCGCCGCACATGGACTGGCCGATCCACGCGAAGCGCGGCGCATTGCGCGGCTGGCCGACGATCTCGGCTTTGCCGCGCTTTGGGCGCGCGATGTGCCGTTGATGGTGCCGCAGGGCCCGGATGCGACAGCGAGCGCGCTGGACGATCCGTTCCTGTGGCTGGGCATGCTTGCCGCAGCGACCGAGCGCATCGTGGTCGGCAGCGCGGCCATTGTGTTGCCGCTGCGGCAGCCGTTGCAGGTCGCGAAGTCCGCGTTGAGCCTGGACCGGATCAGCGACGGGCGTTTCGTGCTCGGCCTGGGTTCGGGTGACCGCCCGGAAGAATTCGCCGCCTTCGGCGAGGATCTGGAGGGCAGGGCGGCGATGTTCCGCGAGCGCTGGACATTGTTGCGCGCAGCGCTGTCACCGGAGGCCGGTGAGCGGGCCGCCGTACTGCAGGCGACGGGCGGCTTCGACGTGCTGCCGGCGCCGGCAGCGCGCATTCCGATGCTGGTGGTGGGTACCGCGCGGCAGAGCCTGCAGTGGATCGCGCGCGAGGCCGAAGGCTGGGCCACCTATCACCGCGAGGAAGCCGCACAGGAAGGACGCATCGGCCTGTGGCAGCAGGCGCTGGCGCAGCGCGGCGGGCCAGGTAAGCCGTTCGTGCAGTCGATGCTGCTGGACCTGCAGGCGGATCCACAGGCGCCGCCGGAACCGCTGCCGCTGGGCCTGAAGGTCGGCCGCGATGGCCTGCGTGACTATCTGCTGCGCGTGCATGCGCAGGGCGTGGCGCATGTGATATTCAATCTGGTCGACAACGGGCGACCGATGGACGCGGTGCTGCGCGAGATCGGGGAGCAGGTGCTGCCGCAGACGCTCCGGTAGGTGTCCACCCTGGTGGATACACCGTATCGTTGCCACGGCTGCGCTCGCCGGGGAGGGTCCGGCGCTACCCGCCGGTGTCCGGAACGTTCGCATCTGCGTATCATTCGCATTTGATATCCCGATGCCGGAGCCCCGCGTGACCCAACGTTCCCCCATGCACCCGACCGGACGCCTGTTCGCTGCGGTCGCTTTCATCGAGGCCGTGACCTGGGCCGGCCTGCTCATCGGCATGTGGATGAAGTACGGGCCGATGGCCAACGTGGCGCTGGTGAAGGTGTTCGGGCCGCTGCACGGCGTGGCCTTCCTGGTCTATGTGGCAGTCACCCTGTTTGCGGCGGTGCGCCTGCGCTGGCCGTGGTGGGCCAGTGCCCTGGCCCTGCTGGCAGCCATCCCGCCGCTGGTGACGCTGCCGCTGGAGTGGTGGTTCAAGCGCCGTGGCCTGCTCGGCCTGCGTGCAATGCGCTGAACCCACTGTTGCGTGCCCATTCAAGAGAATGGGTATCAAATGCAAATACGAGCCGTTATCATTTAAGGATGGCATCGGGCCCTGAACAGGGTCGGCGCCGGGTGGGGCGCGCAGGTGCGCCCGGCCAATCCTTTCCTGCTACGGCTGGTGTTTCATGCACGCACGTCCCGTCGTTCCCGGCTTGCCGGCGCTGGTGTTGGCTGCCCTGATCGGCACCATGGCGATGATGTCCTTCGTTGCCGTGATCGGCCCGGTGGTCCGCATGCTCGGTTTGTCCGAGTGGCATGCCGGGCTGTCAGTCACCGCCGCAGGCGTGTTGTGGATGCTGGCCGCGCGCCCCTGGGGCCAGCTCAGCGACCGCATCGGCCGCAAGCGCGTGCTGATGCTGGCGATGAGTGCCTACACCGTGGTCTACATCGCGCTGGCGGTGTTCATCGACGTTGCCCTGCAGGCAGTCCCGCCGGTTCTGGTGTCGGTGCTGGTGCTGGTCGGTGCGCGTGGCTTGATCGGCCTGTTCTACGCCGCGGTGCCTCCTACCGCAGCCGCGCTGATCGCCGACAAGGCACCGACCGGGCAGCGTGCGAAATTCCTCGCCCGCTTGGGTAGCGCCAACGCATTGGGGATGGTTCTGGGGCCGGCAGCGGCTGGCTGGCTGGCCTATACGAATCTGTCGCTGGCGCTGTATGTGGCCGCATTGTTGCCGCTGCTTGCGCTGGCATTGCTGGCGTGGCGGTTGCCGGCCACACCGCCGGTGGAGAGCGCTTCTGCGCAACGCCGCCAGCCGATGAGCCGCCTCGACCCGCGCCTGCGCCTGCCACAGCTGGCGGCGTTCATTGCGATGGTCTCGGTGACCATCGCGCAGGTCACGGTCGGCTTCTTCGCGATCGACCGCCTTGGCCTGGAAGCAGCGGCGGGCGCACGCATGGCGGGTATCGCGCTCACTGCGGTCGGCGTCGGCCTGATCCTGGCGCAGGCGCTGGTGATGAAGCTGGAGGTGCATCCGCGGCGCTGGATCATCCTGGGCGCATTGATTTCGGGCATCGGCTTCGCTTCGGTGGCCGGCGTTCAGCAGGCCTGGCAGTTGCCGGCAGCCTATGCGCTGGCCGCGTTCGGCATGGGTTTCGTGTTCCCCTCGTTCCAGGCGCTGGCTGCCGACGCGGTGGAAGCACACGAGCAGGGTGCTGCCGCCGGCACCGTTGCTGCCGCGCAGGGGCTGGGCATGGTGGCCGGACCGATGCTCGGCACGCTGTTGTATCGCGGTGGGCCCAGCCTGCCTTATCTGCTGGTGGGTGCGCTGCTGCTGTTGCTGTGCGCGTTGGCCGCCGCGTATCGGATGAAGGAGACCTCATGAACGATTCACTGATGCAGGGCGCGTGGCCGGAGGCGGCGCCGTCGGCCCTGGAGGCCATCGACGACGCTGCACTGTTCCTGTTGCAGCATGCGGGTCAGCATGTGCATGCGCGCGGTTGCCGGGCCGCGCTGCCGAGTGGCGCGCTGGCAACCCTGGCTGAGCGTGTTGCGGAGTTCTTCGCCCAGCAGCGTGGCGGCCCCGGCCTGCTGGTTGGCGCAGTGCCGTTCGAGCCGCGTGCTGACGATGCGCTGTACCAGCCCGAGCGGCTGCTGCCGCCATTGCCGTTGCAGCCGCAGGCGGCGCCGCCGCTGGAGGGGGAGCTGTGTGCCGAGCCCGCAGCGGTGGACTATGCCGCCGCCGTGGCCACTGCCGTGCAGGCCCTGCGCGCGCCCGAACAGGATCTGCACAAAGTGGTGCTGGCGCGCAGCCTGCTGGCCCGCACCCAGCAAGCGCTTTCGCCGGACGTACTGCTGGCACGGCTGGGTGCGGACCCCTCGGTGGCCACCTATGCGGTGCCGCTGCCGGTCGAACTGGGGCGGGCCCCGGCCTGGCTGGTTGGCGCAACGCCGGAGCTGTTGCTGCGCAAGCGTGGTGTGCAGCTGCTGTCGCACCCGCTGGCCGGGTCCGCACGCCGCAGCGCCGATGCCACCGAGGACGAGCGTGCCGCGCAGGCGCTGCTGGCCTCGCGCAAGGACCATGACGAGCATCGCCACGTGGTCGAAGCCATCGTCGATGGCCTGGCGCCGTACTGCAGCCACATCGATGCACAGCCGCGGCCGGCGCTGCATGCGACTGCCAGCATGTGGCATCTGGGCACCCGCATCCACGCCACGCTGAAGGATCCGCAGACCTCTGCCGCCGCGTTGCTGGCGCAGCTGCATCCCACGCCGGCCGTATGCGGGACACCGATGCTGGCGGCATTGCAGCGCATCCGCGAGCTGGAACCGGTCCCGCGTGGCTTCTATGCCGGCGCCGTGGGTTGGTTGGACGCGCAGGGTGACGGCGACTGGTACGTGGCGATCCGCTGCGCGCGCCTGCAGGGCACGCAGCTGCGCCTGTACGCAGGCGCCGGCATCGTTGCCGATTCGCAGCCCGAGGCTGAAGTGGCTGAAACCGCAGCCAAGTTCGCTGCCCTGTTGAACGCGCTGGGTGTCCATGAATCGGCGCCCGCCATCGAGCCTGCCGCATGAATACCTCCGCTGATTCTTCCCGCCTGCCACTGCAGCAGGTATGGCCTGATGAACTGATGGCGCGCTATCGCGAGGCCGGTCACTGGCGTGGCGAGACCTTCCCGGCGTTCCTACGCGAGCGCGCGGAACGCTATGCGGATGACATCGCGGTGGTGGCTGGTGACGTCCGCCTGAGCTATGCGCAGCTGTGGCACGAAGCCGGTCGCATCGGTGCCGGCCTGCTGGCACTCGGCCTGCAGCCCGGTGAGCGGGTGCTGGTGCAGCTGGGCAACACCGCTGGCTTCATCACTACGATCTGTGGCCTGTTCCGGGCCGGACTGGTGCCGGTGTACGCACTGCCTGCGCATCGCATCACCGAGCTGGTGCACTTCGCGAACAAGGCCGAGGCCAGTGCCTACATCACTGCCGACCTGCACGACGGCTTCGATCATCGCGGACTCGCGCGGGCGCTGCAGGCCGACGTACCTGCGGTGCGCCACGTGGTCATCGATGGCGATGCAGCGGAGTTCACCGCGCTGGAGTCGCTGCAGGGCGACCGCAGCCAGCTGCCGGCCGACCCGGATCCGCAGTCGGTGGCGTTCCTGCAGATCTCCGGTGGCAGCACCGGCCTGTCCAAGCTGATCCCGCGCACGCACGACGACTACATCTATTCGTTCCGCGCCAGCAATGACATCTGCGGCATCGACCGCGACAGCGTGTATCTGGTCGCGCTGCCGGCCGCGCACAACTTCCCGATGAGTTCGCCCGGCTTCTTCGGTGCGCTGTATGCCGGCGCCCGCGTGGTGCTCAGCCCCGGCCCCGGCCCGGATGCAGCGTTCCCGCTGATCGCCCGCGAGCGCGTGACGTGCTGTGGCCTGGTGCCGCCGCTGGCGCTGCTGTGGGCGCAGGCGGCCGCCAGCAGCAAGCATGACCTGTCCAGCCTGCAGGTACTGCAGGTAGGCGGCGCCAAACTGGTGCCGGAAGCCGCACTGCGCGTGATCGATGGCTTGCGCTGCACCTTGCAGCAGGTGTTCGGCATGGCCGAGGGACTGGTCAACTACACCCGCCTGGATGATCCGGAGGAACTGATCGTGGCCTGCCAGGGCCGCCCGATCAGTCCGGATGACGAAGTGCGGGTGGTCGATGACCACGATCGGTCGGTGGCCGAAGGCGAAGTGGGCCATCTGCTGACCCGCGGCCCGTACACCATCCGTGCTTACCACAACGATGCAGTGGCCAATGCGCGCTCGTTCACCGACGATGGGTTCTACCGCACCGGTGATCGTGTGCAGCAGTTGCCGGGCGGCTACCTGGTGGTGCAGGGGCGTGCAGGTGACCACATCAACCGCGCGGGCGAGAAAATCTCCGCCGAAGAGATCGAAGATCATCTGCTGGCCCATCCGGGTGTGTTCGACGCCGCCGTTGTCTCCATTCCTGACGAGTACCTGGGTGAACGCAGCTGCGCGTTCGTGATCCAGCAGGGTGAGCCGATCAAGGCGCCGGCACTGAAGGCCTGGATGCGTACGCGCGGCCTGGCTACCTTCAAGGTGCCGGACCAGGTCGTGTTCGTTGACAGTTTCGATACCACCGCGGTCGGCAAGATCAGCCGCCGCGAACTGCGCGCGCAACTGCGTGCGCGTCATCTGCAACAGACAGGAGGAACGCGCTGATGGCGCTGCCCCGTATCACCGATTACCCTTTGCCGACCGCCGCCGAGCTGCCGCAGGCGCGTGGCCCGTGGCGCCCGCAGCGTGATCGTGTCGCGCTGCTGGTGCATGACATGCAGCGTTACTTCCTGGCGGCGTTCGACGCTGGCAGTGCGCCGCTGCGGCCGGCGGTGGACAATATCGTGCGCCTGCTGGCGCATTGCCGCGCGCACGGCATTCCGGTGTTCTACACCGCCCAGCATGGTGACCAGGACCGTCGCGACCGTGGCCTGCAGGCCGACCTGTGGGGGCCGGGCATGCGCCGCAGCGCCGACCACGAACCGATCATCGAAGCACTGGCACCGCAGCCGGGTGAGCACGTGCTGGTGAAGCACCGCTACAGCGCGTTCCAGCGCAGCAACCTGGAGACGCTGATGCGGGTACGTGGGCGCGACCAGCTGCTGGTGACCGGCGTGTACGCCCATATAGGCTGCACCGCGACCGTGGTGGAGGCGTTCCAGCGTGATATCGAGGCCTTCATCGCCGCCGATGCGGTGGCGGACTTCTCGCGTGCCGATCACGATCAGGCGCTGTACTGGATCGCGCGCACCAGCGGGGTGCCGATGACCACCGACCAGCTGCTGGAGGTGCTGTGATGGCTGCCACGGGTGAGGTGCTGGATCTGGAGCGGATGCGCGCCGATGTGGCGCGTGTGCTGGAGTGCACGCCGGCCGAGATCGGTGACGACGACAACCTGATCGACCTGGACCTGGATTCGATGCGCATGCTCGGCCTGGTCCTGGCCTGGGGCAATACTGGCCTGCCGCTGGAGTTCTCGCAGTTGGCCGAACACACGACGCTGCGCCAGTGGTGGAACGTGGTGCAGACGCTGCAGGCCGCGCAGAACGCATGAACGCCGTCGCGCTGGCCACGCCGGTGGCATTGACCGAGGCCCAGGCCGGACTGTGGTTCGCGCAGCGGCTGGCATCGGACAATCCGTCGTTCAACACTGCCCATGCTGTGTGGATCGAGGGTCCGCTGGACGTGGCCGCGTTCGTCGCAGCGGCGGACCAGGCTGCGGGTGAGGCCCAGGCCTTTGCACTGCGCTTTGTCGAAGGTGCCGATGGCCAGCCGCTGCAGTGGCATGACCCGGCACATGTGCCGCTGCTTTCGGTGCGTGATGTTTCCGCCGAGGGGGATCCCGCAGCTGCGGTACGCAGCCTGATGTGCGCTGACCGGTTGAGCCCGGTCGACCCCACCCGCGACCGGATCAGCCAGCAGGTGTTGTTCGATCTGGGTGGCCAGCGCTGGGTCTGGTACCTGCGCGCGCATCATCTGGCGGCCGATGGTTACGGCATGGCGCTGTTCACTGACCGGGTGTGCGCGTTGTATGCCGGTCGTGCCGGTGAGTCACTACCAGGGCTGGCGGGCGTGCTGGCTGATGATGCCGCTTATCGTGCCGATCCTGGCCGGGCGCAGGCCGGGCAGTGGTGGCGCGCGCACATGCAGGGCGCACCGGCGGGCGTCGGCCTGGCCGGTACGCTCGCTGCCAGTGAGGACGCGCTGCGCTGGGTACAGCCGCTCGATGCGGCATTCCGGGAACAGCTGCTGCAGGCGTCGGTTCGTTGGCTGCAGCCCTGGCCGGACGTGCTGGCCGCGTTGTCGGCCGAGTACCTGCGGCGGATGAGCGCTGCCGATGAAGTGGTGCTGGGCGTGCCTTACATGGGGCGGCTCGGCAACGCGTCGGCGCGGGTGCCGGCGATGGTGATGAATGTGTTGCCGCTGCGCGTGGCGGCCGCCGAGGGCAGCGTCGAGGCCTTTACCCGCGGGCTGGGCCGTCAGCTCAGCCAGGGGCGCAAGCACGGCCGCTACCGCGGAGAGCAGCTGCGTCGTGATCTCGGTCTAGTCGGCACGCAACAGCGGCTGCATGGTCCGCTGGTGAATGTGCAGCCGTTCTACAAGCCGCTGGCCCTGCCCGGCGTGCAAGCGGCGCTGCAGGTGCTGTGCACCGGGCCGGTGGATGATCTGACGCTGGGTTTCCGTGGCGATGGCCAGGCGCTGCTGGATCTGGAGATCGAGGCCAATCCCGCGCTGTACAGTCGCGAGGATGTCGAGGCGCACGCGGCGCGGCTGTTGCATTTCGTGTCGGTGGCGCTGCAGGCTGACGATATCGCAGCCGTGCCCCTGGCGACGCCCGAGGAGGCGCAGCAGGTGCTGCAGGGATTCAATGCCACCGCGCACGCGCTGCCGGAGACGACCCTGGTCGAGCTGCTGCAGCAGGGCATGGATCGGGATCCGCACGCGCCGGCGCTGGTGTTCGGCGACACTACGCTGGATTACGCAACGCTGGAAGCGCGCAGTTTCGCGCTGGCGGCACAGCTGCGGGCAATGGATGTCGGCCCGGGCAGCGTGGTGGCGGTGGCATTGCCGCGCTCGCTGGAGCTGGTGATCGCGCTGCTGGCGGTGCTGCGTGCCGGAGCCGCCTACCTTCCGCTGGACCTTGCCCATCCTGACGAGCGGCTGGCACGTATCCTCGCCTCGGCGCAGCCGGTCTGCGTACTGGCTGCGACGGAGGTTTCGGCGCGCATGGCTGGTGTGCCGGTGCTCGCGCCCGAGCAGTGGACCGCGCTGAGCTTCGCCGCGCCGTGGGCCGATCCTGCACCCAGCGATGCGGCCTATGTGATCTATACCTCCGGTTCGACCGGCGAGCCGAAGGGCGTGGTCATCGAGCATCGCGCCATCGTCAACCGCCTGCTGTGGATGCGCGAGCACTACGGCATCCGCGCCGATGACCGTGTGCTGCAGAAGACCCCGGCGACCTTCGATGTCTCGGTCTGGGAATTCTTCCTGCCACTGCTGTGCGGGGCCACGCTGGTGGTCGCCGGGCCCGATGCGCACCGCGATCCCACTGAATTGGCGCGCTTGATCCGTGGGCATGGCATCACCACGGCGCATTTCGTGCCGTCGATGCTCGACGCGTTCCTTGCCGCGCAGGCCTCCGAAGGCCTGCAGTTACGCCGGGTGTTCACCAGCGGTGAAGCGCTGGACGCGTCGTTGCGTGATCGTTTCCATGCGCGCATGCAGGCCGAACTGCACAATCTGTATGGCCCGACCGAAGCTGCGGTGGATGTCAGCTACTGGCCGGCGTCGGCGCAGGATCATTCGCGGCCGGTGCCGATCGGGTTCCCGGTCTGGAATACCCGCCTGTACGTACTGGACGCCCGGATGCAACCCGTGCCGGTCGGCGTGGCCGGTGACCTGTACCTGGGCGGGATGCAGCTGGCACGCGGCTATCTCGGTCGCGATGATCTGACCGCCGAGCGCTTCATTGCGGATCCGTTCCGGGCGGGCGAGCGCATCTACCGTACCGGCGACGTAGCCCGTTGGCGCCGCGATGGTGCGGTCGAATATCTCGGCCGCAGCGACCATCAGGTAAAACTGCGCGGCCTGCGCATCGAACTGGGCGAGATCGAGGCGGCACTGCGCGAACTGCCTGGCATGGAGCGGGTGGAGGTGCTGCTGCGCCAGGATGCCCCCGGTGATGCCCGGCTGGTGGCCTATGTGCCGTCCGCGCTGGCAGACGCCGCCACCCTGCGCAGCCATCTGGCCGCGCGCGTGCCGGACTACATGGTGCCGTCGGCCTTCGTCGGCGTGGAGCACTGGCCGGTGACCGCCAACGGCAAGCTGGACCGCAACGCGTTGCCGAAACCACCGCAGCAGGAAGCAGGTGGACTGTTGCCGCGCACGCCGCTGGAACAGGAACTGGCCGTGCTGTTCGCACAGGCGCTGGGCCGCGAGATACCGGTGGCGGTGGATGCGGACTTCTTCAGCCTCGGCGGCGACTCGCTCTCGGCGGTGCACCTGCTGCTGGCCATCGAAAAACGCTGGCGCTGCGACCTCGGCCTGGGTGCCTTGTTCGCGCAGCCGACCGTGGCCGCACTGGCGACGCGCATTGCCGAACCGCCGGCGCTGGCCGACCACGCATTGGGGCCGGTGATCTCGCTGGCTGCGACTGACGCTGATGGGCCCACTCCGTTGTTCGTGCTGCACCCGGCCGGTGGCATCGCCTGGAACTACCGGACGCTGGCGCGCGCCCTGCAGCCGGCACGCGCGGTGTACGGCCTGCAGTCGCCGGCGCTGGATCCGAAGCAGCCGTTGCCATCCAGCATCGAAGTAATGGCCAATGACTATGTGCAACGGGTGGTCACGCTACAACCGAACGGACCGGTGCATCTGCTGGGCTGGTCGGTGGGGGGCATCCTCGCCCAGGCGATGGCGGTGCGCCTGCATGAAATCGGGCGTGAAGTCGGTGAACTGGTGCTGCTCGACGCCTATCCCAGCGAATGCTGGCGCGCCGAGCCGGAACCCGATCCGATTGCGGCGCTGCGTGCGCTGCTGGCCATTGCCGGGCACGATCCGGATGCGCATCCGGAGCTGGACAGCCGTGAGCGCATCCTTGGTTTCCTGCGTCGTGGCGGCAGCGCGCTGGGCAGCCTGCCGGACGTGGTGCTGGATGGTGTAGTGCGTGCGGTGACCGGCACCAATCGCTTGATACGCGAGCATCATCATCGGCCGTTCGTGGGCACGCTGGTGCATGTGCGCGCGGGTCGAGACCATCAGGCACGGCCGCAGCTGAAATCGGCGTTGTGGCGTGCACACGCACTCAAGGTGCAGGCACTTGAACTGCCGTTCCTGCATGCTGAGCTGACCGGCCGCGATGCGGTGGCGCAGCTGGCGCCATGGTTGTCGGCGCGCCTGCGCCATTGGGATGAGCAACAGGAGATCGCAACATGCAGTTGACCGGTTTTGAAGGCCGCGTGGCGTTGGTGACCGGTGCATCCGGTGGCATCGGAGAGGCACTGGTACGGCTGTTGGTCGAGGCCGGCTGCACTGTGGTGGCGACCGATCGCGATGCGCCCGTGGTCGCGGATGCACGTGTGCAGGCGTTTGCCCTTGATGTGACCGACAGTGCAGCGGTGGATGCGCTGGTGGATCGTGTAGAAGCCAGCATCGGGCCGATCGGCCTCGCCGCCAGCGTGGCCGGGGTGCTGCACGTGGGCGAGGTGACCGACACCACCGATGACGATTGGCGCCGGGTTTTCGCAGTCAATGCGGATGGCGTGTTCCATGTCGGGCGTGCGCTGGCGCGGGTGATGTCACCACGTCGGCAGGGTGCGATCGTCACCGTCAGCTCGAATGCGGCGGGCGTGCCTCGGCACGGCATGGCCGCCTACGCGGCATCCAAGGCAGCCGCTACGATGTTCACCCGCTGCCTTGGGTTGGAGCTGGCACCGCTCGGCATCCGTTGCAACATCGTCGCCCCGGGATCGACCCTGACCCCGATGCAGACCGGCATGTGGCAGGACGAGCATGGCGCAGAGCGGGTGATTGCTGGCAACCTGGAGACGTACAAGGCCGGCATCCCGATGCGCAAACTGGCCACCCCGGAGGACATCGCGCACTCGGTGATGTTCCTGCTCTCCGAGCAGGCCGGGCACGTGGCGATGAGCGACCTGTACGTGGACGGCGGCGCCACCCTGCGCGGGTGATTCCTGCTAATGCCGTCCGCCGGCCGGAAACCCATGGCCACGGTAGTGCCGGCCGCTGGCTGGCGATCCAATGCCCCTGGTAGTGCCGGCCGCTGGCCGGCAACCTCATTCAAATTCAGGTATCTCCCAACACCCGTCGAGGCTTGGCCTGACTCTCAACGCCCAATGATGGACCCACCATGGCGCATGAGCAGCCACCGCCTCCGCCTGGGCCGGCGTTCCATTGTCGGTCAGGTCTACGTTCTGACAACGACCACACATCAGCGCCGCCGGCTCTTTGAAAGCGAAGCTGCAGTGGCATGTGTAATCGACCCGTTTCATTACATCGAGCGGCGGGGGCCGTTGCAGTCACTCGCATGGGTCGTCATGCCGGATCACGTCCACTGGATGTTCGAGCTGCGTGCAGCTCACCTTCCAGACATTGCGCGCCGAATGAAGTCGTCGAGCGCGCTTGCCCTGAATCGCCTGGCGGGTCTTCGAATTACGGTGGCAGCCTGGCTACTTCGACCACGCCGTGAGGGCTGAGGAGTCGCTGGCGCGGCCAGCCCTGTACATCCAGGGGAACCCGGTACGCGCCGGTATTGCCGAGCAGATTGGCGAGTATCTGCATGCGTGGTCGGTCTGGGCGTGATGCCGGCCAGCGGCCGGCACTACCAGGCTTTCGAGCGAGACGGTTGCGGCACTACCCTTGCGGTCAGGGAAGGGTCAGTCGGTACACCAGCACGCGGTTGTCGTTGTCGTACGGGCTATCGCAGGGCTGGCCCTGCATGCGGCAGTGACGGGCGATGAAGTCGTTGTCGTTGCCGATCAACAACAGCACGTCGTTCGGATGCTGCGGGTCCAGCGCCGGCAGCACGTCCATGGCTTCCCACTTTTCCGAGAGCAGCCCGGCATGTGGGCCGCGCATCATGTCCAGATCCAGCCCGGCACGCGCGAGCTGCGGGCGGTCGAGCAGGTTCAGCAGTTCGTCGCTGCGTGCGGGCACGACGCCTGCCTTCAACGTGGTACCGGTGGGATCAGCCAGTACCGAGGTCGTGCCGGTTTCGTAGGTGCTGCCGGCCAGATTGCTGGCATCGGCCACATCCACCAGCAACACCGACTTGTAGACGATCGGGTCGTCGACGTCCTTGCCCAGGCCATTGCCATCCCGGGCCAGCAGCAGGAAGCGATGGTCGTCCAGCACGCGGAGCTCGCTCTGCGCGGCGGTGCGGTCCAGTTTGCCCTTGCCGTCTTGCGCGTAGGCGGGCAGGGCCATCACGTAATGGCCGATAGGTTGCTGTGGCGTCGGCGAGGCCGTCACGTCGTAGACCAGTACGCGGGTGTTGATACGGCCCGCCGCGTTGCCCTGCGCGCTGTCCTGCAGTGTGGCGCTCTGCAGGGCGACGAACAGGCGGGTGCCGTCGGGTGACAGGCCCATGCCTTCCACGCCCTGGTTGTTGCGGCGGCCGGTCTGCGGTGGCGCCAGCGAACCGAACGCCGGCTTGCCCTCGCGCTGCGGCCTGATCGCAGGGGGCGCCACGATCACGCCCTGTAGCTGACCCTGCGCATCGAAGTAGTAGACGTTGGCGGTGTACTCGTCGCCGATGTAGAAATGGCCATCGGCGGTGAACTGCAGCGACTCCGCATCCAGCGAAACCTTGCCGGCGCCCGCGCCGCTGGCCGGCGAGGGCAGCACCACATCGCGTTGGGTGATCGTGTGCTCACCCGGGTCGGCACCGGTGAACGGCTGCCCGTTGAAGTCCTTCAGCACCACGCCCTTGTCCGGGACCATCGACAGCGTACCGAGCGCACCGGGCTTGCCTCGCGTAACGTCGATGCGCAGCTGCATGCGCTCCACGCGTCCAGTGTAGTCGTAGAACAGGCCGGCCTCGGGATCGTTGCGGCCGCGGTCGGGCAGTGTCCACAGCACGCCTTCGTAGCCGCTGGCGGTGCGCTTCCAGGTGCCAGGCTGTACCGCCAGCGACGAGAACGAGCCCAGAGTGTCGCCGAGGAAGTCCACCGTGCCTGCCGGCAGCCGCCCGGCGGCGACCAGGCCTTTATCCACGTAAGTACGACCGCCCAACTGCAGGGTGCGTGGCGGTGCGCCAGCGGCCTCGTGTGGAGCGGAGTATCCGCCGGCGGAGAGGGTGGCCAGCAGCAGGGCGGTCGCGAGCATCGGTGGACTCCGGGTGGTCGATCAGAAGCGAAGGTCGATCGTACCGAATACCTGGCGCGGTGCCGAAGCATGGAACACGTACAGCTTGCCGGCCGGGTCGCTCGGCGCGAATACGCTCGAATCCAGGTTGCTGGCGTAGCGCTTGTTGGTCAGGTTGGTCACGTTGAACGACAGGCGCATGCCCTTGGCGAAGCCAATCTGGCCGAAGTCGTAGCCGCCGGCCAGGTCGAACACGGTGAAGCCGCCGAAGCCCTGGTCGTTGGTGTAGGTGTAGAAGCGTTCGCCGGTGTACTTGCCGCGCAGGCTGGCGAACCAGCCGTTGTCACGCCAGGTGATCTCGGTGGCCAGCAGCTGCTTGGGTGTATCGGTCTGGATCTTGCCCTTGATCTGCTGCTCGACACCGGCCTGCACGTAGTTGGAGGCGTAGGTCGAACGGTTCAGCGAGGCCGAGGTGTACCAGCTGAAGTGCTCGTTCGGGGTCCACAGCACGGTCAGCTCGGCACCGCGGCTGTCGACGCCGCCGACGTTGTAGAAGCGGTTGCCGCAGGTGGGGCCGACCGGCTGCCGCGAATCGCAGGGGTTGTACTGCAGCAGGCGATTGTCAAAGCGCACGCTGTAGGCAGCGACCGATGCCTGCAACGTATCGGTGACGAAGCGATAGCCCGCCTCCAGCGAGCGTGATTCTTCCGGCTTCAGGTTGCCCTGCGTGTTCCAGGTGGCCTGGCTGACCGCCTGCGGGCCCAGCTTGAAGCCGCCCTGGAACATGGCGATGTTCTCGGCGTAGCTGGCGAACACTTCGTGATGCTCGCTGAGGCGGAAGTTGGCGCCCACGCTGGGCAGGAAATTCCTGCTGGCCTTCAGCGAACCGGTGGCGAACTGGTTGTTCGAGCTGGGCGAGATCGGCGTCTTCGCATCGCCGGGCAGCGCCTGCGCATCGGAGGTGGCGTGCGGGCTCTTGGCCCCGAATTCCAGCGTCAGACGGTCGTCAAGCAGGCGCCAGGTGTCCTTCAGGAAGAACTGGTGGGTCTTCCAGCGCGTACGCTGGCCGAACACGCCCACATCCGAGGGCAGGGTGTTCATGCCGCTGAGGTCGCGTGGGCCGTCCACCGCCGTCTGGTAGCGTTCGGCGCTGCTGGTATTGCGTTCGTACCAGACGCCACCTTCGAGGCGGTGTGCGCCCAGCTCCCAGTCGAACGACAGCGTGCCGCCATCGCGGTCGATGGTGTAGATGGTGTTGCGGAAGATGATCGGGATTTCCTGCGCGGTGCCTTTGTTCGACCACGCACCGCTGTTCCAGTTGTGGCCTTCGCCGCGGTCATCGTGGTGGTAAGCCAGTGCCCGCAGGCTGAAGCCATCGGCCAGGAAGAAATCGCCGGCCAGGTAGTAGAGGTTGTCATCGCGCAGGATCTGCCCGGCAGTGAATGCACCATCGGCGTCCTTGTCCGGGCCGCTGTTGTCGCACTTCTTCGCGTTGAGGCTGGCGGTATTGCAGTAGGCCTTGGCCACCGCCTTGTTCCAGTCCGGCGCATAGCCACCCCAGTCCCAACCAAGGCCGCGCGACATCTCGTCCTTGGACAGGTAGAAGTAGTCCGCCTGGGTGGTGCGCGAGGTATCGACGAAACCGGTGATCTGGCCGCGGCCGAAGTTCCACACGCCCTTGGCATTGAACTGCTTGGTGGTGGACATGTTGTAGGCGGTCTGGTCGTTCCACAGATCAGAGACGGCGTTCATGCCGGAAACGTAGCCGGAGAAGCCGTTGTACTCGCCGCTGTCGACGCGCACGAAAGTGCGGCGGTTGGCATCGCTGCCGAAGGTCTGCACCACGCGGCCCCCCAGCTCCTGCGCTGGGCGGTCGGAGGTGTAGGAAATGGTGCCGCCGAGGTTGCTGGTGGACGGCGTGCCGAGGCTGCCGATGCCCACCGCCAGTTCGGCGCCGGCCATGTTCTCGCTGATCAGCGCACGGTTGATGGTCAGGCCGTTGTAGTTGTTGTACGCACCGTCGCCCAGCGGCACGCCGTCCAGCGTGTAGCCGAGGCGAGTGGAGTTGAAGCCGCGCAAGCTCAGGGTCATCGACTGTTCGTTGGTGCCCAGCGCATCGGCCGACTGCGCGTTGACGCCCGGCAGCAGGTTCAGGGTCTTCTGCAGGCTGGTGCCCGGCGGCAGGATGTCGAGGTTCTCGCGGGTGATGCGCTGCACCTGGCGCGCTTCACCGCTGCCGATCACCGAAACCGCATCGAGGTTGGTGGCGGAGGGCGTGCTGGAGGTCGGGGCAGCATCCTGCGCCCAGGCCGCGGGAGCGAGCGCCAGGGACAGCGCAGCGGCCAACAAAGTCTTCGTCATGTTACGGACACTCAGGCAGGCACGAGCGACCGCATGGGCGCGGAGCTCATGGATTTCAAAAGGGGAGACAGCCGATGCGACCGGCGGGCGCTGCGGATGCCGTGGGTCAGCGTGAAAATGGTGCGCTAGACAGATGACTGTCTGGTGACACCGCTATGCGCGTGGCATGCCGATGCATGCATTGGTAGATGCCAACCTTGGTTGGCATGCGCGGCGTCGAACAGACGCTGCGCTGCTCTGTCGCAGGAGCGCCAACCAAGGTTGGCATCTACCGGGGCAGGTCAGGCTTGTCGGGTCAGGAGCGCCAACCAAGGTTGGCATCTACCGGGGCAGGTCAGGCTTGTCGGGTCAGGAGCGCCGAACGAGGTCGGCATCAATGCGCGATCAACCCGCGTTGCGCGGCTTGCGCGTGCGCTTCGGCTTCGCGGTATCGCCGCCGCTGGCGGCGCCATCCTGCAGCGCCTGCAGCCACGACAGGGTGTCCACGTAGTCGATGAAATGCCGCAGGTAGCCAGGGCTGGTCGACTGCATCGTGTCCAGCATGCGCTGCACCAGCACCGCCGAGTTCAACGGGCCGCCATCGGCCGGGGCCTCGGTGCGGAGCGAACGGCGTACCTGCAGTTCGCTGCGCAGCTCCGACCACTCGCGCTGCACCTGCTGCAGCATCGGCACCTGCGGGTAATGCGGCAGCGAACGCGATCCCGCTTCGAGATCGCGCACCAGCGCGCGCAGCGCATCCAATGCTGGCGGCTTACTTGGCATCCGCGGCCTTGGGCTTGGGAATCGGTGCGATTTCCACGCGGCGGTTGCGCGCGCGGCCATCTTCGCTGGCATTGGAGCTGACCGGTTGCTCGCTGCCGAAGGCAGCGGCGAATACGGCGTCGGCCGGTACGCCATCGGCGATCAGGGTGCGGGTCACGGTCAGCGACCGCTGCGCCGACAGCTCCCAGTTGTCGGCGAAACGCCGGTTGCCTTCGCGCACCGGCGCGTCATCGGTGAAGCCGCTGACCATCAGGATCTCTTCGCGAGTGCCCAGGTAAGCAGCCAGCGGTGCGGCCAGGCTGCGCAGCAGCTCCTGGCCTTCCGGCTGCAGCTGGTCGGAGTTCAGCGCGAACAACACGCTGCCGCTGATGCCGATGCGGCCATCGACCAGGGTCACGCGACCGGCGGCCAACGGGCCGGCCAGCGCCTGTTCCAGGGTCTGCAGGCGCTTGGCTTCGGCCTGGCGCTGCTTCACTTCCTGGTCCAGCCGCTGCGACAGCTCCAGCTGCACCGCGACCACACCGACCAGGATCAGCACGAACGCGCCCAGCAGCACCGACATCAGGTCGCCAAAGGCGGCCCAGATCGGGGCGTGCGAACCGCCGTCGACCTCCAGCTCGTCGCTCATGCGTTGCCGGCCTTGCCGCGGCGCGCGGCCAGCTGCTGCAGTTCTTCCATTACCTGCTTCTGCGACAGCAGACTGAGGTCGACCACCTCGCGCGCCTGCGCTACGTAGTAGGCCAGCTGCTCATCGCTGCGGGCCAGCGAGGCATCCAGTGCGCCGCCGATCTGTTCCAGGCGGCCGGACAGCTCGGTGGAGGCGCTGCCGAACTGCGCGACCGCTTCGCCGAAGGTGCCGGCCAACTGGCCAACGTCGCCCGCGCTGCCGCTGAGTGCTGCGGCAATGCCATCCAGCTTGCCGGTCTCGGCGGCGATACGGTCGGTGAAACGGTTGCCGACGCGTTCCAGCAGCTCGGCCGAACCGCCGACCAGCGCGTCCACCGCGGTGCGCTGCTCGTGCGAGGCGTGATTGATCGCATCCAGCAGGGTCTGCACGGTGGCCAGCAGGCGGCCGCGCTCTTCCAGCATCGCGTTGTCGCGCACCAGGCTCTCGGAGAGCGTGCTGCGCAGCTCGGTGATGACGTCGGCAGCAGCCTTCGGCGCAGCGGCGGCGGTCTGCAGCAGGGTGGACACTTCGGCCAGTGTGGCGCTGGCCTGCGCGCGACCGTTCTCGCCGATCTGCTGCGCGGTTGCTGCCAGCGTGTCGCAGACCTGCTGCTGCTGGGCGGCCAGGCGTTCGCCGTTGGCCTGCAGGCGTTCGGCCAGCTCCGTGGAAACGTGCTGCAGGGCATCGCTCCAGCGCTGCAGGCGCTGTTCGTCGCCGGCCTGTAGCTGGGTCTGCAGCGCGGCGTGGGCCTGCTGCAGTTCGGCGCTGACCGCGTCCCAGCGCGCCTGGCGCTGCTGCTCGCGGCTGTCCAGGCTGGCCTGCAGTTCGGCGTGCGCGGTCGCAGCGGCGGCCTGCGCGGCCTGCCACTGCTGCGAGCGCTGCTCTTCATGATCCTGCAGCAGCGACTGGCTGGCGCTGTGGTGCTGTTCAAGTGCCTGCAGCAGCGCCTGCGCACGCGCGTCCAGATGCTCGCTGGCGGCCAGCAACGCCTGCTGCTGGCGTTCGACCAGCGCAGTATTCAATGCCTGCTGCTGTTCGGCGGCGGCGCGCCAGGCCTCGGCGTTGCCGTTGGCATCGGCCTGTAGGCGCTCGCCGATGCGCGTGACCAGTGCTTCGGCCTGCGTGCCTTGGCCGTCGCTGAAGGCCTGCAGGTGCTGGCGAAGATCGCTCACCAGTGCCTGTTGTGCCTGGGTCTGCTCGCTCACTACCTTGGCCCAGCTGGCTTCCGTCGCCACGCGGCTGCGTTCGAAACCGACGCTCAGGCCAGACAACTGCTGCTGCACGGCCTGTTCGACACGGGCGTGCAGCGCTTCACCATGGTGCGCCAGGCCAGCCAGCGTGGTCTCGGCCATCGGCTGCAGCGCACCACCAATCGCGGCGGCACTGGCTTCGGCACCTTCGCGCAGCGACTGCTGCAGCGAGACGGCCAGGCGTTCCTGCAGCGCTTGGCTCTGGGTCAGGAACTCGGCCTGGCCGGCCAGCAGGCGCTCATTGGCGGCCGAACTATGCTGTTCAAAGGTGCTGGTCATCGCCTGCAGGCGGTCGACCAGCGCAGGCAGCGCGGCGGACTGTGCCTGCAGCAGGCGCAACGATTCGGCGCGCTGCCAGGCCTGCGAGTACGGGTGCAGGTCGCCGGCAATGGCGCGATCCAGCTGCTGTACGGCCTGCAGGCGGTCACGGCGCAGCAGCGCGGCCAGAAGGCCGAGCATGGCCGAGCTGGCCACACCAGCGATAGAGGTGCCGAATGCCACCGCCAGTCCCTGCACCGGCGACGCCAGCGAGCCGCGGATGGCGGCCATGTCGGTTGCGCTCTGCAGGGCCAGGCCGGTGCCACGCAGCGTGTCCATCATGCCCAGCAGGGTGCCGAGCATGCCCAGCAGCACCAGCAGGCCAACCAGGTACGGGGTCAGCACCGGCGCGGGCAGGGCGGTGCGCTCGCCTTCCACGCGCAGGCGCACGGCGTTGCGCAGGCCCATCGGCACGCGCTCCAGCCAGGGGGCAAGGCTTTCCTTCGCGCTGGACAGGTCACTCAGTGCGCTGCGCAGGCCGTTGCTGGCCTGGCGGTAGCGGTACAGCTCCACGCCACCGGCGATGTAGCAGGCCGCGATGATTGCCGCCACCGCTGCACCCAGCGGATGCACCGAAACGTAGCCAATGCCGATCCAGCACACGGCCAGCAGGCCGACAAGGAAAACAACGACATGGAAAGCAGTTCTGGACATGGTGTTCCGGTCAGTGGGAGCGCAGGGCGTCTTGCAGCCCTTCGATCGGGTGGAAGCGCAGCTGCAGCTCGGCAAGCAGCAGGGTGCGCATGTCATGGCGGAAGGCCGCGCGCCAGCCGGGCTGGCCGTGCACGCGTTCAAAACGGGCGCCGAGCACCGCCGGCGCGGTGGCCAGCAGGCTGTGCTCGCGCGGGGTGAGGGTCTGTTCCATCACCGCATCGACCTCGGCCAGTCGCGCCAGCTCAGGCGAAACCTGCACGAGTTGGTCGCGCAGGCGCCCACGCAGGCCCCCGGTGGCGGTCTGGATTGCCTGCTGCAGCACCCGGTAGCGCTGGCGCAGCGAGGCAAAGTTGGGCGCAGCGGCAGCTTCGGCCAGGTCCAGCAGACGCTCGGCCTCGGCATCCTCACTGATCGAGGCCAGCAGGCTGGCGTGGGCCTGGGCGCAGTCGGCCAGTACATCCTCGACTGCTTCGGCGGCCTCGCCGGGCTCGGGCAGGCGTCCGCCCAGCGCTCCGGACAGGGCCACGGCACGGCTCCAGTCCACCCACTGGCCGAGGCGATCGGTCAGGGCGGGACTGCTGGCCGGCATCGCGCCGTCGCTGAGACGGGCGAGCAGGCGGAGGAATTCCGGTCCACCCAGGACCGGCTGCGCTGCTTTCGCCATCAAGGGGTGAGGGGCCAAAAACCGTTGATTTTACAGCCAGATGACCCGGCCTGGATGAAGGCGGGACGGGGGGAGGGGACCCGCAGGCGCGACAAGGCTTAGAATGACCGGCTGCACCCATTCCGTTCGACCCTTGGAGTACCCAATGACTGTTGCGCAGTTCTACCCGATCGGCACCCCCGGACAGCCCTGGGGCGACGCGGAACGCGCACAGTGGCGGGCCCGCCAGCAGCGTCAGCGCAGCTACCACGACGACGTGGTGGCCGCCCTTGAGCGCCTGGACGACAGCTTCGACGTGATCCAGTACGGCCAACTCGACTACGCCCCGGACCATTACCCGCTGTTCGCCGTGGTCAACCACAACTGGAATCCGGCGCTGCCGACCGCGCTGATCACCGGCGGCGTGCATGGCTACGAGACCAGCGGCGTGCATGGCGCCCTGCAGTTCCTGGAACAGCAGGCCGAGCGTTACCTGGGCCGGCTGAACCTGATCGTGGCGCCGTGCGTCAGCCCGTGGGGCTACGAGCGCATCCAGCGCTGGAATCCGGATGCGATCGACCCGAACCGCAGCTTCCGTGACGGCGGCCAGATCGAGGAAGCCGCCGCGCTGATGCGCTGGGTGGCCGAGCGCAAGCCGAACCTGCTGGTGCACCTGGACCTGCACGAGACCACCGACAGCGACCTGCACGAGTTCGATCCGGCGCGCTGTGCCCGCGACGGCAAGTCGTTTGAGCGCGACACCATTCCGGATGGCTTCTACGTGATCGGCAACAGTGAAGATCCGCAGGCCGAGTTCCAGAAGGCGCTGATCGCTGCCCTCGCCCCGGTCACCCACATCGCCCCGGCCGACGCCGAAGGCAACCTGGTTGGCCTGCCGCTGCAGTCGCCGGGCGTGGTCTGGGGCGAGTCGCGCTCGATCGGCGCCTGCGCCGGTTTCACCGATGCACGCTTTGCCACCACCACCGAGGTCTACCCGGACAGCCCGCGCACCAACCCGCAGGAATGCAATGACGCCCAGGTGGCGGCGGTGTGCGCGGGTCTGGATTTCGCTCTGGCGGCGCAGTAACGCATCAGCGCAGGGTCATACCCGGCGGGTTGGGCGGGGGCTAGCCCAGCAGGATCACGCCCCACACCGTGCCGACCATCAGCAGCGCGGTGGTCTGGGCGGCGCTGCCCATGTCCTTGGCGTTCTTGGAAAGCGGGTGGTGCTCCAGCGAGATGCGGTCGACCACCGCTTCGATGGCCGAGTTGAGCAGTTCCACCAGCAGGCTGATGAAGCAGACGGCCAGCACCACGGCCCGTTCGATCGTGCTGATGTCCAGCACGAAGGCCGCTGTCATCAGTAGTGCGTGCAGCAGCAATAGCTGCCGGAAGGCCGCTTCGCCACGGAAGGTAGCGATGAAGCCGTCGCGCGAATGGAGCAGCGTGTGGAAGATGCGGCGCAGGCCGGTCTTGCCATGCGGATATTTGCCGCTGTTCTTGGGGGAAGGTGGCTGCATGCCGGTCCTGCCATGAAGTGATCTCTTGGCAGCATGTGCAGGCGCGCGTCGGGAAAGCGTCGGACGCCCGTTGGATTTTCCTTCAACCGCCCTGGCGCTGCGCCTGGATGGCCTGATCAAGCGCATCCAGATCGTCGGTCGGCGAGGCCAGCCATGCTGGGTACGCCTCGGTCTCGACGAAGGCGGAGGATCGCAGCACGTCATCGAATGCCGGATTGTCCTTCTCCGCATGGCGCAGCAGGCCGGACATCAGCCCGCAGATGCGGACGGCCGCCTGGTAGGCACCCTGCAGCGATCCGGCCGGCTCGGTGACCGTGTTGAGGAAGGCCGCATAGGCCGGCCCATCGAAGACGAAGTCCTCGCGCTGCTGGAAGGCATCGCCGTTGAGGTTGGCTTCGCCGGAGACGTGCCGTGAGAATCCCCAGGACCAGATGTCGAGGAAACGCAGGTCATCCAGCATCCGGCGCGCATCGTCATTCAGCGCGACCGCGCCGGACAGAGCGTGCTCCAGCGTGGCCGCTGCGAACGGTTCGGTGCCCTCGTGGGCCAGGAAATCGGTCAGGCAGCGCAGGGCGCCGGGATGGTCTGGATCCAGCTGCAACGCCCGGTAGATCACGCGGGCGCCTTCCACATGGCGGCCTTGGGCGATGAAGATGTTGAGCGCGTGGTGGGCGAGCTGGTCGGCGTTGAGGTCGGCAATCCGGGTCATCGGGGTCTGGCTGGCGTGGACGGACGGTGTGCACAAGTCTGCCAGATCACTCATTCGGCCGGGCTGCGTGAATCGCGCATCGAGTAGATCACCGAGAAGATCTTCCAACCCCGCTCGGTGCGGACCAGCTGCCACATTTCCTTGCCCCAGTTCGTCTTCACACCATCGTCGTGGAAACTGTAGTTAAACGACACCGAGGCCACATCACCATCGGTCTCGATCTTCGTGTTGGAGAATTTCTCCTCCGTCGGTTTCGGCGAGGCAACGGCCCCGTCGATCAGCGCGATGAAGTTGTTGGCGGGAATCTGCCGTGCCTTGATCGCATCGGGCCTGGTCTTGCGGATGTCCTGCAGGCGCACGTCCTCGGAAACGACCTGCCAGCCGATGTCTTCCGCCTTGTCCGAGAAGAACAGGCCCATGTAGGTCGGCTTGTCCTTGTTGATCAGCGAGGTGCGGAATGATTCGACCACCTGCTCGATCGCCTTGACGTCTGCACGGGCGTTCTGCGCGGCGTAGACCGGCAGCCACGCCGGGAGCAGAAGGGCGAGGGCGGCGAAGCGTGCACGTGCGTTGGGCATCATAGGATCCTGAGGAAGAGTGAGGTGGCGCTGGCGCATCACCGCGCGTAGGTTCGCCAGAAAAGCACGCGGTCTCCGGTCCTGTTCATGGCGACGAAGACCGATTTTCCGGATTCGGGCGTGCAGCGAAAGACGTGGTACGACGCGCTGAGCGTCGCGTCGCCAGGCCACCAGTATCGATTGAACGCAACAGGATCACTGTTGTCGAATGGGGTCGCCTGGCAATCCGCAGGCAGCTGCAGCGGCAACGCAGGGGGCTTGGTGAAGGCCAGCGCGCTGGTGTTGGAGTCGAGGTCGTGCACCTCGCGCAGGTCGGTCGCCTCGTGGGGCACCCAGCCGGGAATCCACCCCTTGTTCACCATGTCGGAGTCAAGCGCCTCCTGTAGGGTCTCGAACGAACTTTCCATCACTAGGCCGCAGGCGCATAGCGCGCTACAGAATGTCACGACAATGGCGCGCCTGGCCATTCCACCGGGGCTAGTCATCGTCGTCCTCCTCTGCGGAAAGCAGCCTACCCAGTTCTTCCGGCGGCAAGCGCTTGAGCCGCGCTTCCAGTTTCCGATCGTACGGCCGGTCATTGGGTTCGGTATGGCGCTGCGCCTTGCGCGCGTACTGCTGCATGAACAGACCGATCTCCTGCGCGATCCTGTCCTTCCGGCTCTTGCCTGCCATCGACGGGCGTCCCTGTGTTCATCCTGAATCATCGGTCGGCGCACGCTAGCACGGATGCCGGGCGCCACAACAGGCCGGTTTGACGTTGAAGAGTATCTGCGCGGATGACGCGCGGGCGCGCGGCGCGGGAGGGGATCTGCCAATGAGGACGCCGATTTGGGGGCTTGCCGGCCTGTCCGTGGCGTATGTTGCCGGTTGCTCGGCGATCTCAGTGTGGCATTCCCGCGCGCTTGCCTCGGTCCCGGTCGAGGCAAGCAGGGTCGAGGTACTCCGGGCGCTGGGGCAACCTGACGTGGTGGAGCACGCCGGTGTTCCCTTTGCCCGCTATGCCAGCAGTGGATGTAGTGGCCGCTGTGCGCAGCGATGGTGGTATGAGAACCGGTTGGGCCTGGATACCGAAGCCTGGTCGGTGGAGATGGAATGCTTCCGATTACGTACTCGTAAAGTCGCGCGTGACATCACCGTAGAAGACCGCAGCAAGCGCATGCGTATCCATCGTCTCTTCATCGCAAGCCTGGCCCTGATGGCGTGGTGTACGTTGATGGGCGTGCTGGTGCTCATCTACGGCTTCAACGAGCAGGGCCTGCGCTGCGGCAGGCTGTGCTCACTGGAGGTTTCCATCAGCAAGATCTTTGGTGTTCGGGGATTCGAAATACTGGTGGTGATGGGGCTCTTTGCCAGAGCGCTGATGTGCGGGAGCGCTAATGTGCGGGTATGTCGCACTGCGGGAGGGCATGCATGCCGGGCGGCCGCGGAGGCAGGCGGGGCGCCGTGGACGCAAACACCGCCGACTGGGGCGACCCCGGTCGTAAGGTGTCTGCATCGAGGTAAATCGCTCCGTGTGGGGACGCTGCAGGTCGCTTCAGCGATGCAGGGCGTCGACGATCAGCCCGGTGGCGATCTCCACCAACAAGTACTCGTTGTCGGACTGGCGCACCCAGCGCCGGTCGCGGCCCGGCTCACGCAGGTGATAACGCGCATAGTCGTCCACCCAGTAACGGCGATCCACTTCGGCCCAAGGCAGGCGCTCACCACGTCGCCAGGCTTTGTTCTGCCAGCCCGGCGGCGGCGCATCACGGTTGTGTGGGCCGCCTGCATGCGGTGGCGGGCCGTTGCCGCGCGCGTGGTGCGGCGGATCGGCGAAGGCGGGAGCCGCGGCGAGTGCAGCGGCCGTGCTCACGGCAATGGCAAGCAGACGTATGGATGTCATCGGGATGCCTCCGTCATGGCCGCGTTATGCGGCGCTGTGAGCGCGAATGTACGGCAGGCCGTGTGAATGAATACGGGCGTGGGCATGGCTTTCATGAACAGATCGCGTTGCGGCTGCTGCTGCGAAGACGACCTCAGCGGACCGCGCCATTGGCCGCGTCGCCCGCAGCCCAGCCACCACCCAAGGACAGGAAAAGATCCATCTGGCGGTCAATGCGCTGCGCGCGCGAGGCGGCCAACGCGGACTCCGCATCTGCCAGCGCGGCCTGGGCCGAAAGCACATCGAGAAAATCGATCCTGCCGAAACGGTAGAGTTGCTGTGCCTGCCCGGCGGCCCGCGCTGCGTCCCCACGCGCCTGCGCCAGGCTGCGCTCGCGGTCGAGCTCCTGCGCGCAGGCAGAAAGCGCGGTCTCGGTCTGGCGCAGTGCCTGCAGCACGATGCCGTCAAAGGATGCGAGAGCGGTATCTGCATTGGCACCGGCCGCTGCGATGCGGGCCTTGGCTACGCGGCGGTTGGGCCAGTGCCATGACAGCACGGGACCGATGCTCGCACCGAAGCCGTCGGCCGACAGCAGATGCGCCGGCGCGCCAGCCACGCCCGAAGAAGCGCCCAGGATGATCTGCGGATAGAGGCTCGCGGTCTCGGCGCCGATCATTGCAGTTGCGGCGGCCAGGCTGCGTTCGGCTGCGCGTATGTCAGGGCGCCGCTGGAGCAGCTGCCAGCCGTCACCGACCGGCAGCGCCTGCTCCAGCTCAGGGGGCCGAGGGCAAGCTTCGGCCTCCTTGGGATAGTCCGCCGGGAGCCTGCCCATCAGTGTGGCCAGTTCGAACAGTGCGGCCTGGCGTTCCGCCAGCAGGTGCGGTACCCTCGCCGCGCTGCGGTTGACGGCGGCACCGGCACGGCTGACATCGAAGCCCGTTCCGCGCCCGCCTGCAGCCAGGCGACGGGTTGCCTCCAGCGTGGCGTGCTGTATCGCCAGCACCTGCTGGGTTGCAGTGAGCGTGTGATTGCTGGTGCACACCTGGAGATAGGCACGGGTGACGGCAGCAGCGACGACCACGCGGACCTGGTCCCGTGCCGCAGCGACGGCCTCCGCGTCCGCGTTGGCGGCTTCGATGCCGCGGCGGATGCCGCCTGCAAGATCCAGCGGGAAGGAGAGGTTAACGCCCAGCGCATAGGACTGCGGTGCGGCCGACGCCTGGGTGTAACCACCGGTATGGGTGAGCGTGCCCGATGCATCCACTTCGGCCTGCACGGAACCGCGCGCACTGTACTCCAGCACGGTTGCGCTGGCGCGCCGAAGGTTGGCATCGGCGGCGCGGAGGTCGGTATTGGCCGCCAGTGCTTCGCGTACGTAGGCGTCAAGCCGGGGGTCACCATACAGTTGCCACCATCGATCCGGTGGCGCGTCGTGGCTGAACGATGCCTCCTGCGCCGCGATAAACGTCCGCGACGCCCGGGGGGAGGCAGCGACCGCACTCGCAGGCAGGTGATAGTCGGGGCCGGACACGCAGGCCGTCATCGGCAGCAGCAGGGCAAGCAGCCCACCACGTACTGTTCGCAAACTCACTTGCAGGCTCCCTGTGCCGAGGGCGTGATGGTCACGTTCGCAGTGCGGCCGACGATCAGACGCGTATCCGACGGAGCATCATCGATACGGATGCGTACCGGGATGCGCTGTGCCAGTCTCACCCAAGTGTAGGTCGGCGCCACGGCCGGCAGCAGGTTGTGCGTGTTCGAGCGCTGATCGTCGGCAATACCAGCGGCGATGGTGTCCACGTGTCCGCGGACGTCGTGGTCGTCGCCCATCAGGCGGGCCACGGCGGCATCGCCTTCGGTGATGCAGCCCAGTTTGGTTTCCTCGAAGTAGCCCTCGATACGCAGGCTGCGGGTGTCGATCAGCGCCAGCGCCTGCGCACCGGGTTGCAGGTAGTCGCCCGCGTGCAGGTCGAGGTTGGTGATGATGCCATCGGTGGTCGCGCGCACCTCGGTGCGTTGCACGTTGAGCTGGGCAACGCGCTGTTCGGCCCGTGCCTGCGCCAGGGCGGCCAGCTCGGTATCGACCTTGGCGGCATTGCGTTCGCGGATTTCCGACGCGACCAAGTTGCCAAGTGCGTTGTCCCGCGACGATTCGCGGCGGGCCAGCGCCAGCGTGGCGCGTGCGCTGCTGACCGCTGCGTCGGCCTTCTCAAGCGTGGCAGCGAAGCGCGGTTGATCCAGCACCAGCAGCAGTTGACCTGCGCTGACCTGCTGGTTGTCGTGCACCAGTACCTGGGTGACCAGTCCACCTATGTCCGACGCAACGCGCACCACATCGGCGCTTACCCGTCCATCCCGTGTCCACGGGCGCGTTTCGTAACGTTTCCAGATGGACAGGGAGGCGACGACGGCGATCGCAAACACAATCAGCGTTGCACTCCAGCGCCCGATGACAGCAAGCGTGTGTTTCATTTCATTTCTCGAACAGGGGCGCGAGCCGGATCATCAGCTCTGCCAGGATCACGAACAGGGACAGGCCCACCAATGGCCGCCAGGCGAACAACCGGTACAGACCGAGGCTGGCGAGCAGGCATGAGGCCAGCACCGACAACGCCAGCGCGGCGACGGCTACGGCGAGCAGGCCGGGAATGAGCACGCCATCAATGGAAAAATCAGAAAACATGTGGTCAGTGCCGATGGGTAAGCGGGGATGCCAGCAGGTCGCGGCGCAACCCGCAGAGCAGGTGCGACAGATGCCCCTGATCAGCCCCGCTGCTGGCCGCCGCTGCCTCGCGCATGCGGTCCAGCAGTTCCAGAAGATGGATGTCGACACTGCGTGCCGAGTGGGCGCGAACCCTGAAATGTGCAGCGACGCTTTCGATCAGCGCCGCATGAAGCGCCCGGACCTGCGGGTTGTGCAGGCACTTGTCCAGTGCGCGGAGTTGGTTGGATGCACGTGCCGCACGAACGTCCGCAAACAACGCTCGCAGGTCGTGTGCTGCGCTGGAATGGCCCTGCAACCTGGGAGCGAGCAGCCCGACTCGATCCAGCACGCGGCTGAGCCAGGCGCGGGTCACACCGCCTTGTCCGGCGGCGTGTCGTGCGATGTCCCGACGGATCGAATGCTCCAGCCGTGCGCGGTTGCGGCCCGCATCGGCGGTCTGGAACAGCTGCATGCTGCACAGTGCCACCGCCGTACCCACGAACAACGCAACGCTGCTGTTGAGTGCGCCGACGATATTGACCGTATTGGTCGCGCCCAGGCCTGCGATGAGCGGGAAGGTCAGCACCACGCCCAGGGTGGCCATGATGAAGGGCGGCCGGGCCAGGAACGATCCGCACAGCAGCAGCACCGGCGCCAGTGCGACAATCAGGCCGACAATATCGGACAGCGTGGGGAAGATCAGCAGACCGTAGAGCAGGCCGACGGCAACGCCGATGCACGATCCCACCAGGTAGCGCATGACATGCGGTGCCGGCGCTTCGAGGGTGCCGAACAGAACGCATGCAGTGCCGATGATGGACACCGCCGTGGCGCCGTCAGACCAGCCCGTAATGATCCACAGCACGCAGCTTAGCAGGATGCCCACGAACGCCCCCAGCGCGCTGCGCGCGGCGATCCTGTGGTCCCGGTGAATCATTGCGCCCTGCGCATTCCGCGAAAGACGGTCAGGCACCTGCAGGCGCCAGTCGGGGCGCGCAGTGTGCAGTTGTGCCTGCAGCACGCGGCAGTCGGCGTGGGCAAGGTCGAGTTCGGCCCGTTGCGCGGTGAGGCTGGCCTGCAGCAGATCGCGCCAGCCCGTTGCATCCATTGCGCCGGCCTGCGGTGAACGCAGCCGGGCGACGGAATCTTCCACCGCGCTGGACAGCATCAGTACGTCCAGCATCCGGTCATGCAGGGCGCGCAGGATCTGTACCTGGGCCACGCCGTGGGCGCTGTCGAAGGGCAGGTGGATCGACAGCACATGCAGCTCGAGCAGGTCGGCAGCCACTTTCGAACGGTCCGTTGCCAGCACCGTGTTCGATGCACCGGCGCGCATGTCGCGCGTCCATCGTTCCGCATCATCGAGCACGGCAGCAACCCGCGCGTGCACGCGCATCGAGACCCGGCGCGGCAGCACCAGCCCATGTACCAGCGTTGCGGCCAGGATGCCGATGGAGATTTCCTGCACCCGCGTGATGGCAATGGTGAACACATCTCCCGGCACCATCACCGCAGGAAAACCAATCAGGCTGGTGGTATAGCCGGCCAGCAGGAACGCGTACGCACGTGGCGTGCGGTCGAGCATCGCCAGATACAGGCACAGTGCCATCCAGGTGGCGAGCGCGGCGCTCAGCACCAACGGGGCATTGGCGAAGCGTGGCACCAGCGCGACGGTGGCGATGGCCCCACCCACGGTACCGAGCAGGCGGAACAGACCTCGGCTGAGGGTTGCGCCGGACAGTGGCTGCGACACCAGATAGACCGTGCCGATCACCCAGAACGGGCGGTTCAGGCCGATTCGCAGAGAGACATACAACCCCAGCGACGCGGCGAGCAGGCATTTGAGCGAGAACAGCACCGCCTCCTGGTCGGTCCTGAGGGCAGGGCTCTTCAACCGTGCAAATGCCTGGAGCACGTGGGGGAGGAACGGGGTGGGAGAGTGCATGCGGCTCATGCTAGTGATCGGCCGCCATGGCGAATTTCGCTACAATGACAACCAATCGCTAAAACCGGTCAATGTGAGAATGGCTCGCATTTCGCTCCCTGGCTTTGACCTGGACCCGGACGAGACCGATCGCCCGGCGGTCGCCAGCCGCCTCCAGGTGGCCGAGCACGACGCGGAAATTCCCGTGCATGAGCACCGCAAGGGCCAGCTCATTCTTGCGCTGCATGGGGCGGTGACCTGCGAAGTGGCCAATGCGCTGTGGATCGTGCCGCCCCAGTGTGGCGTCTGGATTCCGGGTGGCATGCCGCACAGCAACCGCGCCACCGCCAACGCGCGCCTGTGCTACCTGTTCGTCGAGCCCGGCATCGTCGAACTGCCAGCGCAGTGCGTGACGCTGGCGATCTCCCCGATGCTGCGCGAGATGATCCTGCACCTGGCCGACGCGCCACTGGACTATCCGCATGGCAGTCACGCCGATCGGCTGGCGCGGGTGCTGCTGGACGAACTGGTGCAGATGCCGGCCGAGCACCTCTCGCTACCGGTCAGTAATCACCCGAAGGTGCGGGCGTTGGCTGCGGCGCTGTCGGCTGATCCGGCAGACCGCAGCACCATCAGTCAGTGGGCCATGCGCCTGGCCCTGGGCGAGCGCACGTTGACCCGGCTCATCGAACGGGAAACGGGATTGTCCTTCGGGCGCTGGCGGCAGCAGCTGCATCTGCTCATCGCCATTCGTGAACTCGCCGGCGGTGCACCAGTGCAGCGCGTTTCCGAGACGCTGGGCTATGAGTCGGTGACAGCCTTCATCACGATGTTCAAGAAGGCGCTTGGTCTTTCCCCGACACGGTATTTTGCGGTGCGCCTGCGGGGGCAGTAGCCGGAGACAATCCGGAAAGCCATTGCCTGGAACAACTACTTCAGGATGCCGATGACCGATTGAATCGCGGCCACGACCGCAGCAGGGTCCTCGCGCTGGAGGGTGTGTCCGGTCGACAGATAGCGATGCGTACCGCGCGTGAACCCGAGAAGAGCAGGGCGTGCTGTGCCTTCCAGAGTGCTTTGCCCGCTGCGGTTTCTTCGAAGAACAGCGGTTCAGCCGCGAGCTTCGTTGCAGTCAGCAGCGCAACCGGCACGTCCGGCATCGTGCGCGGGGTCTCCGCACCGGGTGCATCCAGTTGTCCGGTCAGCACCGCGTAGTCGGCGGCCATCACCGGCGGCAGCTGCCTGCACGCGTGCACTGTCGGCCTGCTTGAACGCGTGGCGCTGCCCCATCGTGGTATGCATGGATACGTTCTGCACTTGTGGCCTGGCAACCCAGTGTGCAATTTGCGGGAATGTTCCATAAGCAGATCAGGGGGAAGACATGCAGTTGATCCTGGCGGTGGCTCTGGCTGTGCTGGCAATGCCGGCTGCTGCGCTGGAGGCGGCAACGCCTGCGCAGTTCGATAGCCATGTGGTACATGACCCGGCCCTGGGTGACATTGGCTGGCACATCGACAACCTCAACCCGGAGGAAAAGGGACCGCTCGTGGTATGGCTGCCAGGCTCAGGTGCCTTCCCGCACTTCCAGCGTTTCAGCGACGGCAGCCAGGGAACCAGTTTTCCCCGCGATCTCTTCGCATTTCGCGACCGCGCGCACTTCCTGGTGGTGGACAAGCCCGGGATCCCGTTCTCTGCTGATATGCGGCTGGACGAGGCAACAGGAAGACCTGTGCAGCTGGATGGGCCCATCTATCGAGCGGGGCTTGCGCGCGACAATCTGATCGCGCGCACGGTGAAGGCCATTGCAGCCGCACGCCGCACGCTGGGGGCCAGGGTCGATCAGGTCGTGATCATGGGCGGATCCGAGGGAGCGCAGTATGTCTTTGCGGTGGCGGGCCAGGCACACGCGGACAAGGCCATGGGATGGGGCGGACTGGCCTTGCCGCAGTACCACGACTTCATCATCGAGCAACGGCTGCGTGCCGAACGGGGCGAGATCACCCGCGCCGAAGCGCAGGCCGCCGTCGAGGAGGTCTTCGCGGCCATCAAGGCTATCCATGCCAATCCGCTCGGCCTGGAGCAACAGTTCATGGGCGAGACCAACCGGCGCTGGTCCGGGTTCGGTGCGCATGCCGTGGTGGACGACATGCTGGCACTGAAGATTCCGCTGCTGTTGGTGCAGGGCGGTGACGATGACAAGGCCCCAATCATCAACACCGATTTTGCGATGGTGGCGTTCCTGTCCCGTGGTCGTAGCAACCTTGACTACTGGGTCTATCCGGAGGCCGACCACGGGATGCGGGTGACTGATCCCGCGCGTCCGGGCAAGCGCATCTCGATCGCACCGGAGATTTGGACACGTGTCTGGGCGTGGGTGACGAAGCAGCCCTGAGCGGGTGATGGTGGCGGCTCCCTCACGGACAGTAGATGAACGGGGGACGAGGCAGCCTGACACTTCTGCCCGTCGACCGGCGCGTCGCACGACGTCACACGTCCACCTGCAACCGCCCCACCGCCTGCGCGCACAACGACTGGCTGGCCAGTACCAACCCCTCCATCACCCGGTCGCCCACGTACTCTTCCGGTTCGCCGTTCTGGCGGGTGCGCTCTGCTGCCAGCAGCATTTCCAGCACCACCAGCAATCCACTCAGCGCGCAATCGGCATCGGCCAGTGCCAGGCAACGGCCGGGCAGTTGATGCCGCTCCGGCCAGGGCTGTCCATCGGCCGCTGCACCGGAGCCGATGCGGTTGAGGTTGGCAATGAAGGTGTTCCTGTCCACCGCAGGCGCAGCCTGTGGCGGACCGTCCTCGTGGGCAGTGCTGCGGTAGGCGTGCAGGTGCGAGAAGTCCGATTCGTTCATGGCAAGGCTCCGTACAGGGCAATCGGTAGCCGCCACCCAAAAAAGTGGCGGACGGTACGTGGTTCGAACACCGGGTTGATGTCAGTCCGGCGGGCCCGAAAGCCCCCACGCACCGCCCGCCATAGCCGGCAGACGGATTGCCAGCCGGCGCCACGGTAAGGTGGCGCCGGCTGGCAAGCGCATACATCAACATCAACTCGGGTGTTCGAAGCCCGGCCACCCTTTTCCGGTGGCACGCCATCTGAGCCCCTGGTGCTGTGCAATGCCAATCAGAAGAGTTGCAAACATCACTCGATTGGAGACGCTTTCGGCATTCTCCCACGCTGTTAAGCACTGCCAGCGCTGGCTGGCGTGGTGATCCGCCCGCACCGTGCAATCTGCGACAGGTGTCGAGTTCGTCACCGTGAACGGGAGGGGCAGGGAGGGTCTATTACGACAGGTGGTGCCAATTCAGGTTGGGCACTTCCCGGGTTGACGCTTTCACCGCCCCAGCGCACTCTGCGCTCTGGGGTCGACAACCCGTTCAGGGGGAAGGCTGCAGGGTGGTACCAGGAGGTGGAACAGCCATGAGCCAACTCACCGACGGTTTCGGACGCAGCTTTCCGTACCTGCGCCTGTCGTTGACTGAAGCCTGCAACTTCCGTTGCAGTTACTGCCTGCCCGACGGCTACCAGGCCGATGGCCGCCCGCGCTTCCTGCAGGTGGATGAAATCGCGCGCCTGGTGCGTGCGTTCGCCGCGCTGGGCATGAGCAAGATCCGCCTGACCGGCGGCGAGCCCAGCCTGCGCAAGGAACTCGACGAGATCATCGCCACCGTGGCGGCGGTGCCGGGCATCCGCAAGGTGGCCATCACCACCAATGGCACGTTGCTGCCGCGGCGCCTGCCGGGTTGGCACCGGGCAGGCCTGACCGCGCTGAACGTGAGCATGGACAGCCTGCAGCGCGAACGTTTCAAGGCCATCACCGGACATGACCGCCTGCCGGAGATCGAACAGGGCCTGGCCCTGGCGCAGGCGCTGGGCCTGCCGGCCATCAAGCTCAACGCGGTGCTGCTGCGCGGTCTGAACGACGACGAGCTGCCGCAGTGGATGGACTACCTGCGCGACCGTCCCTTCAGCGTGCGCTTCATCGAACTGATGCGCACCGGTGACAACGAAGCCTATTTCCAGCGCCACCACCTGCGTGCGGACCTTGTGATCGAACAGCTGCTGGCCGCTGGCTGGCACGAACGGCCGCGTGCGGCCGATGCCGGCCCCGCGCGCGAGTTCGGCCACCCCGACCATCGCGGCAGCATCGGCATCATCGCCCCGTATTCGCGTGACTTCTGCAAGGGCTGCAACCGCCTGCGGGTGACCGCCAGGGGCGACCTGCGGCTGTGCCTGTTCGGCGAGTTCGGCGTGCCGCTGCGCCCGCTGCTGCAGCGCGACGAGGACCATGACGCGCTGCTGGCGCGCATCACCACCCAGCTTGGCCTGAAAGCGGCCGGGCATGGACTGCACCAGGGCCAGACCGGGCTGACCCCGCACCTGGCCTCCATCGGAGGATGAGCAACACGATGAGTGGGGAATTGAATGCGGCCTTCCACATGGCCGATGTCCGCGACAAGCGCATCACCCGCCGGCGTGCGGTGGCGGTGGGCGAGCTGCATGCCGGTCCAGTGGCGTATCCGCTGATCGTCGAGCGCCGCCTGCCCAAGGGCGATGCGCTGGTGATGGCCGAGATTGCCGGCCTGCAGGGCGCCAAGATGGCCTCGATGCTGATGCCGCTGTGCCACCCGCTGCCGCTGGAACTGGTGCAGGTGTTCTGCGCGCCGGTGCCGGAACGGCAGGCGATCCGCGTGTGGTGCGAATGTGCCAGCGAGGCGCGCACCGGCGTGGAGATGGAGGCACTGGCTGGCATCAACGCGGCGCTGCTGACCCTGTACGACCTGAGCAAGCCAGTGGAACCGGCCCTGCGCATCGAAGGTATCCGCCTGCTGTTCAAGGAAGGCGGAAAGCGCGGTGTCTGGCTGCATCCCGACGGCATGGACGAGGCCGAGCGCGCGCGCTTCAAGCCGCGTGCGCCGAAGGGTCTGGAGGGCGCGGCCTGCGCGGTGATCACGCTGAGTGATCGCGCCAGCGACGGCACCTATGAAGACATTTCTGGTCCGACCCTGGTGACCGGCGTGAAAAAGCTGGGCGGCGAGGTTGTGGCCGCCGAAGTGTTGCCTGATGGCATCGAGCCGTTGGCGGGCCGCCTGCAGGCCTTGGCGGCCGAGGGCGTGCGCCTGTGCCTGTGCACCGGCGGCACCGGGCTGGGCCCGCGTGACCTGACCCCGGAGGCGCTGCGTTCCTTGAACGTGCGGCCGGTGCATGGCCTGGCGCAGATGGTGCGGGCGCTGAGCGCGCAGCACACGCCGATGGCCTGGCTGAGCCGTGCCGAGGTGGTGCAGCTGGGCAACATGCTGGTGTTTGCATTGCCGGGCAGCCCGAAGGCCGCCGCGCAGTGCCTGGATATCCTGGCGCCGGTACTGGGCCATGCCCTGGCGATGGTCGAGGGAGATGGCCACTCATGATTCCCTACGGCGAAGCCTTGCAGCACCTGCTGGACGCGGCCATGCCGCTGCCGGCCGAGCGCCTGCCGCTGCATGAGGCCGCTGGCCGCACTCTGGCCAGTGACATCATCAGCGGGCAGTCGCTGCCACCGTTCGACAACTCGGCGATGGACGGCTTCGCGCTGCGCGCCAACGGCGCGACGTTCGAGGCCGGTACCGAATTCGTGGTGCAGGGTTGGCAGGCGGCCGGCGATGCCGGTGCCGAAGGCGGCGAGGGTGCCTGGGAAATCATGACCGGTGCGCGCATGCCGGTTGGGCTGGATACGGTGGTACCGGTCGAGAACGTGGACGTCCTCGCCAGCGAGGACGGCCGCCCGACCCGCATCGCACTGAAGAGCACGGTGAAGCCGGGCCAGAACGTACGCCTGCGCGGCCAGGATGTGAGCGACGGCGAGCGTGTGCTGCAGGCCGGGCAGGTACTGGCTATAAATGCACGCACCCTGCTGCACGCCATTGGCGTGGGCCAGGTGGCGGTGGTGGCACGGCCGAAGGTCGCTGTCATTGCCACCGGCAAGGAGTTGGTGGCCGAGGCGGCGCAGACGCTGGAATCCGGTCAGATTCGTGACAGCAACCGGCCGTACCTGGTCGGCCGCCTGCAGGCCGCCGATGCCGAAGTGGTGTGGCAGGGCACGGTGGGTGATGACGTGGCCGCGTTCAATGCGGTGCTGGATGAAGCGCTGGCCGCTGGCGCGCAGCTGCTGATCAGCACCGGCGCGGTGTCGGCCGGCCGCTACGATTTCGTTCCCGATGCACTGCGTGGCCGCGGTGCGCGCATCGTCTTCCACAAGGTGGCGATCCGCCCGGGCAAGCCGTTGCTGTTCGCGGTGCTGCCCAATGGCGCGCTGTATTTCGGCCTGCCGGGCAACCCGGTGTCGGCCGCCGTGGGCCAGCGCTTCTTCGTCGAGCCGGTGCTGCGCCGCCTGCTGGGGCTGGCACCGGAACCCGTGTTGCAGCTGCCGCTGCAGGCCGACGTGCGCAAGCCGCCGGGCCTGCGCTTCCACGCGCGTGCGCGGGTGGAAGTGGACGGTCAGGGGCGCCTGAGTGCTCGCGTGCTGTCCGGGCAGGAGTCGTTCCGTTTGATGTCCATGCTGCAGGCCAACGCCTGGGTGGTGCTGGAGGCCGAGGGCGACCTGGCCACCGCTGGCACGCCGGTGCGGGTACAGGGCTGGGGTCACCATGACCCGGTGCAGCTGGTGAGCCAGGAGTCATGATGAAACAGGTGTATCTGCAGTTGTTCGGTGCGTTTTCCGATCTGGATGCCAGCCGCGAGATCGCGGTGGATGTGGCCGGTGGCACCGTGGCCGATCTGCGCCAGGCGCTGCGCGAGCTGCTGCCGGTGCGTTGGCCGGGTTTCCGCGCCGGCCTGCTGGATTATTCTGCGTTCGCCGACCAGCAACGCGTGCTGCGTGACCACGAGGCGCTGCCCGACGATGGCCGGGTGGCGATCCTGCCGCCGGTGAGCGGGGGCTGAGCGATGAGCGGGAAGATCATCGCCAAGGTGGTGGACCGCGCGCAGGCGGCGATCGATCCGGCCGAGGGCATCGCCGCGGTGTCCGATCCGGGCTTCGGCGGCATCGACGTGTTCATCGGCAAGGTGCGTGACGTCAACATCGGCCGGCCGGTGACCGGGATCACCTACGACCTGTTCGAACCGTTGGTTTTGAACGAGTTCACGCGCTTGGCGGCAGAGGTCCAGGCTACGTTTGGCCCGAAGCTGAAGCTGTATGTGGCACATGCCAAGGGCCGGCTCGGCATTGGCGATGTGGCGGTGGTGGTGGCGGCGGGCAGCCCGCACAGAGACGAAGCGTTCCGTGCCTGCCGCCAGTTGATCGAGGTGGTGAAGCACCAGTGCCCGATCTGGAAGCAGGAGCATTATGAGGACGGCGACAGCGAGTGGAGCGAGGGTTGCAGCCTCTGCCATGTGGAGAGCGAACCCGCACATGCCCATGGCCATGCGCACGATCATCCCCATTGATGCCGATGTCGCCACGCATGGCGTGGCTCGACCATGAATGGAACCATCGACGGCATCGTACTGGCCGGTGGCCTGTCCAGCCGGATGGGGCGCGACAAGGCGTTGCTGCCCTGGCAGGGCAGCACCCTGCTGGAACACATGCAGGGCCTGTTGAAGCAGGTCGGCGCGCGTGAGGTCTGGGTCAGCGGCAACTATCCGGCCTTCGGCGGCATCCCTGATCGTGTGCCCCGATGCGGCCCGCTGGGCGGGCTCTACAGTGTCGCGATGCAGATGCCTGACGGGCCTGCATGGGTGGTGTCCGTGGACACGCCACGATTGAACGCCGCACTGCTGCAGCGACTGTGCCTGGCAGAAGACACCGCCTGCGCGGTGTTTGCCGACGAACCATTGCCGATGCGGTTGCAGATCGATGATCATTGCCGCCGCGCGCTGCAGGAGCTGATTGAAGATCCGACGGCGCGTCGTTCGCTGCGCTCTCTGCAGGAACGCCTGGGCGTGACCCGGTTGCCACTGGCGCCAGGCGATCAGGCGTTGCTGCTCAATTGCAACACCCCGTCGGAGTGGGAGTCCATCACACCATGAAGGTCCAGCTGCAACAGCAATCGATGCGCCTGCGCGTGGATGAAGAAGAGCTGGCGCGACTGCTGGCCGGTGAGTCGGTGGAGAACCTGACCCGGTTTGGCGGTAGCGGTGGCTGGGGCGTAGCGCTTTCTCTGCACGCCGGTGATCAGGCCGTGCTGCTTGATGGCGGCACGTTCTGCCGGTTGGTATTGCCACGCGAAGCGGTTGCAGCATTGGCGGGGCGGCTGCCCTGCCGTGATGGCCTGGGCTTCGGTATCGCGTTGGACGACGAAAGCATGCTGCAGCTGCAGTTCGACGTGGACGTGCGCGACAGCATGCGCCAGCGTGGCCCGCAGCGGCGTTCGGAGCCTGCGTCGGAGTAGGCGCCGGTTGCGCAGGGCCGGCTGGCACGCTGTCGTATGATGGACGCCTTCGTTCCTGCGTCGCCGCAATGCCCCTGAATCCTTCTGCTCCCTCTCCGCCGCGACCGGCCACGCCCAATCCTGCGGCGGCCGATGACGGTGATGCGCTGCATTTCTGCAGCACCTGCGCGTTCTCCGATGCCTGCATCTCGCAGGGCTACGACAAGACCGCGCTGGGCGAGCTGCATGTTCTGGTCGATCACGTGGGGCCGTTCCAGGCCGGTGACTACCTGTTCCGTGCCGGCGATCCGTTCGACTCGATCGCAGCAGTGCGTGCCGGCATGGTCAAGACCTTTGTCGATGACAGCCAGGGCAACGAGCAGGTGCTGGGCTTCAGCCTGCCCGGTGAAGTGATCGGGCTCAATGCCATCCATGGTGCGCGCTTTCCCTGCAATGCAGTGGCGCTGGACACGGTTTATCTGTGCCGCATCTCCTTCCCGCGATTGAGCCTGCTGGCCACCCGCATGCCGGGGTTGCAGGCGCGGCTGTTCAGCCTGCTCAGTGCCGAGATCGGCAAGGTCGCGACGCTGGCCGCCAACCATCGCACCGAGGAGCGCATGGCGGCGTTCCTGCTGGATCTTTCCGAGCGCTATGCACGGCGCGGATTCTCCGCCACCCGTTTCAATCTGAGCATGGCCCGTACCGAGATCGCCAACTACCTGCGGATGGCGCCGGAGACGGTGAGCCGGGTGCTGCGCCGGTTGAGCGACGAGGGTGTGATTGCGGTGAACCAACGTGAGATGCTGTTGCTGCAACCCGAGCGGCTGGCGGAACTGGCCTTGACCCGGGAATCCGGACTGGACTGATCAGACAACCAAGGGGCCGACCATGAAGCGAACGGGGCTGTTGTTGCTGGGAATGCTGGCTGCAGTACCGGCCTGGGCGGCCGACCTGACGGTGTCGGCGGCGTCGAGCCTGACCGAGAGCTTCCGTGAACTAGGCGCGGCCTACGAGAAGGCGCACCCGGGCACCAAGGTCGATTTCAACTTCGCTGCGTCTGGCGTACTGCTGCAGCAGATCAGCCGCGGTGCACCGGTGGATGTATTCGCCTCGGCCGACGAAACCACGATGGACCAGGCGCAGCAGCAGGGTCTGCTCGCCGCCGGGACCCGCCAGGTGTTCGCGGTGAACGCGCTTTGGGTGGTGGTGCCACCGCAGGCCAAGGCGGCGCCGCGCACCCTCAAGGACCTGGCCGGTGCCGGCGTGCAACGCATCGCACTGGGCAACCCGGACAGCGTGCCGGTCGGGCGCTATGCCAAGGGCGCGCTGGAGGCGGCGGGCCTGTGGCCGTCGGTTCAGGGCAAGACCATCACCACGCAGAACGTACGCCAATCGCTGGACTACGTGGCGCGCGGTGAAGTGGATGCCGGCTTCGTCTATGCCACCGATGCGCAGGCGATGCCTGACCGGGTGCGCCGTGCCTTCGCGGTGCCGGTGGCGGGGCGCATCGCCTATCCGCTGGCGGTGACCAGGGCCAGCGCGCAGCCGGCCGAGGCCAAACGATTCGCCACCTTCGTGCGTTCGACGCAGGGCCAGGCGATCCTGGCCAGGCACGGGTTCGGCAAGCCCTGAGGCATGGATCTCGACTGGAGCGCGCTCGGGTTGTCGCTGAAGGTGGCCGGCTGGGCCACCGCGATCAATCTGGTGCTGGGCGTTGGTCTGGGCGCGCTGCTGGCGCGTCGGCGCTTTCCCGGTCGCGAGCTTCTGGATTCGGTGTTGACCCTGCCGATGGTGCTGCCGCCGACCGTGCTGGGTTACTACCTGCTGGTGCTGATCGGCCGCAATGGGCCAATCGGTGCATGGCTGCAGTCGTGGTTCGGCATCAACCTGGTGTTCACCTGGCAGGCTGCAGTGATCGCCGCCGCAGTGGCCTCGCTGCCGCTGGTGTTCAAGCCGGCACGTGCGGCGTTCGAGGAAGTGGACGGACAACTGGAGCAGGCCGCGCGCACGCTCGGGGTATCCGAAGCGGCGGTGTTCTTCCGCATCACGCTGCCACTGGCCTGGCGTGGCATCCTCGCCGGCCTGCTGCTGGCATTCGCGCGCGCGATGGGTGAGTTCGGCGCCACGCTGATGGTGGCCGGCAGCATTCCGGGCCGCACGCAGACGCTGTCGATCGCCATCTACGAGGCGGTGCAGGCTGGGCAGGATGGCAAGGCCAATGTGCTGGTGATCCTGACCTCGGTGGTCTGCATCGTGATCCTGCTGCTGGCCGCACGGCTGGTGGGCGGGGGGCGCCGGGAGTTGCGTGATGTGGCTTGACCTGCAGGTGCGGCGCCGTCTGCAGGCGGCCGGCCAGGATTTCGTGTTGGACGTATCGCTGCAGTGCACGCAGCGGCAGGTGGTGCTGTTCGGCCCCTCGGGCGCCGGCAAGAGCCTGACCCTGAAGGCGGTGGCCGGGCTGCTGCGGCCGGGGCAGGGCCATGTGCGCCTGCAGGGACAGACCCTGTTCGATGCGGCCACCGGCGTGGATCTGCCGCCGCAGCGCCGCCGGTTGGGTTATGTCTTCCAGGATTACGCGTTGTTCCCGCACCTGAGCGTGCGCCAGAACGTGGCGTTCGGATTGCAGAAGGGGTGGTTGAATCCGCGGACTGGCCAGCGCTTCGATGCGGTGGAGCAGTGGTTGCACGCATTCCGCATCGACACGGTGGGCGATCTGCTGCCCTCGCAGGTATCCGGTGGACAGCGCCAGCGTACCGCGCTTGCACGCGCCTTGGTGACGCAGCCGCAGGCACTGCTGCTCGATGAGCCGTTCTCCGCGCTGGACCATGATCTTCGCCAGCACCTGCGGCAGGAACTTGAGACGGTACTGGACAAAACCGGCATTCCGCTGCTGCTGATCAGCCACGATCCCCAGGATGTGGCCATGTTCGGCCAGCAGGTAGCGCGCGTGGTGGACGGCCGTATCGTCGGCGATTGACTCGTGATGGACGCACTGGCGATGGTTGGCTACATCTGATGGTAGTGCCGGCCGCTGACCGGCAACCATGGAATCCGGAGCAGCCGGCCAGCGGCCGGCTCTATCGAGCCGAGGTCCATGCAGTCCAGTGGTTGTGGATCAATACAACTCACAGTGCGTGCGGCCTTCGCCCCGCAGCGTGTCCCAGTGCCCCTCGCCACCGATCGCATCGATGGCCTCGCGCACCGCACCTTCCAGGTGGCTCTTGTTGCCGCACAGGTACAGATGCCCGCCACGGGCCAGCACATCGCGCACTTCGTCGGCGCGCTGCTGCAGCACATGCTGCACATAGACCTTTTCGGCGCCATCGCGCGAGAACGCGGTATGCAGGCCGGCCAGCACACCGCGCGCGTGCCAGTCCTGCAGCTGTTCGCGGTACAGGTAATCGTGCTGGCTGTGCTTCTCGCCGAACACCAGGTGCACTTCGCGTTCGCAGGCACCGGCCTGCAGCTCCTGCATCAGGCCTATCAACGGAGCGATGCCGGTGCCGGTGCCGACCAGCAGCAGCGGTGCCTCGCCGGTATCGGGCAGGTGGAATCCAGGGTTGGAACGGCAGTACACACGGGCATGGTCGCCGCCGTGCAGCAGACTGCCGGTGGCAGTGCCGAAGCGCTCGCGACCGCGCAGGGTGTAGCGCACTTCGCGCACGCACAGGCTCAGCTGGTCGTCGCAGGGGTGCGATGCGATCGAATAGGCACGCGGCAGGCGTGGTGACAGCAGTTCGCGAAGGCGGGCCAGCGGAATGCTGTCCGGGGTGGCGTGGTCCTGCAGTACGTCCAGCAGGTCCAGGCCGTGCAGGTAGGCTTCCAGCTCGCGCTTCTGGCTGACCTTCAACAGGCCCTTCAGTACGTCGCTGCCACCGAGCTTGGCCAGTTCGCGCAGCACGCCCTTGCTCAGCAGGCGCAGCTCCCGATCATGCAGCGCGGCCACGGCGGCGGTGTCGCCGTACCAGGTGGCCAATGCCTGCAGCAGGGCAGGGTCGTTCTCGGGAACCACGTGCAGGGTGTCGCCGGCGCGGTAGGCCATGCCACTGCCGGCAATGCCCAGTTGCAGGTGCCAGGCAGCCGGGTCGCTGCTGTTCAAGCGGCGGCGTTCGAGAATCGGGGTGGCAAAGGCGTTATCTTCGTCATAGGCGGTGACCTGCAGGCGCAGGTCCTGGCCAGCGTTCACGTCGCCATCCAGCACCTGGCCCAGCACTGGCTGCCATTGCTGGAAGAACTGTTCGTAGCCCAGGTCGGCATCCACGCGGTGCAGCAGCGGCTGCGCCTGGCGATCGCTCAGCGCGGCATCCAGCGCCTTGGTGAAGCCGCAGAAGCTGGGGTAGCCGGTGTCGCCGAGGCCGAACACCGCATAGCGCAGGCCGCTCAGCGTCGGGGTCTGGCGCAGCGTTTCGAAGAACTGCTCGCCGTTGGCCGGCGGTTCGCCGTCACCGAACGAGCTGGAGATCGCCAGCAGCACATCGCCGTGGCCGAGGCTGGCCACGTCGATGTCGTTGAACGGAAGTACCTGCGGACCGTGCGGCTGCAGGTCCGCGCCCAGGCGCTGGGCCAGGGCGCGGGCATTGCCCGACTCGGACGCGAAGCCCACCAGCAGGCGGCTGAAGGGCGTACTGGTCGGGAGAGCGTTCACGCGGCCTCGTAGAAGTCGTCGAACTTTTCCTTGCTGAACTCGACCAGGTCGTAGTTCTGCATCAGGTCGTTCACCACGCGGCGGATGCTGATGTACGAGGTGATGTTGCCGTCGGCGTCGAACAGCGGTTGCACGGTGGTGTCGACCACGTAGAGCACGCCACCCTTGCCAAGGTTGGGCACGATGCCGGTCCAGGTTTTGCCGGCTTTGATGGTGTCCCACATGTCCTTGTAGACCGCCTTGGGCACATCAGGATGGCGCACGATGCTGTGCGGCTGGCCGATAAGTTCCTCGCGCGCGAACCCGGTGAGCGTGCAGAACAGGTCGTTGGCGTAGGTGATGTTGCCCTGCAGGTCGGTGGTGGAGATCACCATGACGTTCTGCATGGCATTCAGCAGCTGGGCGTTGTCGGGGGTGTAGCTCATCGCAGGTCCTTTGGATGCCGGTGACGCCGGCGTATTGGGTTCCTGCATAGAGATACGCCCGCGCGGCGGCGGGCGGTTTGACATTGATCAAGCGGGTGGTGGGATGGCCTGCGACCGGGTGTCGCAGGGAGCGTTCACTGCTGCAGGGGAAAGCCGATCGTCTCGTGGCAATGCCGCATCAGGTGGCGGCCTCCCTCATTGATGTGCAAGGTGTCCGCGTCACCGAAGAACTGCAGCAGCGCTCCCCCGGTCGTACTGCCTGCATGCGCGGAGCGCCTGGCTGCCGATGGCAGAAACGGATCAGCTCGCGGATCGTGTCCGCCAGGCAGATCCGCACGTGCAACGGCGCCTTCGATCATCAGCTGGGCGCATGCGCCTGCCAGATAGGCGTCTGGCTCCCGCTGCCCGCCGCGCCGATGCTGTCCTGCCAATGCGGTGGCGATATGCTGGAACTCATGGGCGGTGGTGGCGATCACGCGCCTGCGCAGCGAGTCGGTGTCGGGACCGGAGGGAAACCAGAAGCTGACCATCTGGCCCGGCGGCTCTGGTCCCGGCAGCTGTCGCCAGATGCCGCCTCCGTCACTTACGATCGTCAACTGATAGCGCATAGGCGTCCGTTCCTGCCCATTGGCCTGGAGCGGCAGTCCAGCGGATCGTGCGGCGGCCTCGCAGAGCCGTGACGCCTGCATGGCCGAAAGCGCTCGATCTCCCCAGAGAACTCGAGTTGCGACGGATGACCACCCGCACTCGATGGACCGATTGGGGAACTCCGAGCTTTCCGGGCCGGGAAGCATCGACACTGTGCTGATCTTCAGATGTGAGGAAGGGCCTCGCAGCAGGGTGGCATACCCTCCATCGGTACTGACCAGGTTTCGGGGAGGCAGCTGGATGGATTGGCACGCACTTGTGGCCAGAAGGATTGCCGCCAGCCCAGCATAGAGCCCGAGGGGGAGGCCCGGTTGGGCACGCCTGGACTGACGGCGCTGCATCAGGGGGTCAGCCCGCATTGATACGGCGATGGATACTTCGTACAGACTTGAAAGTCCGAGACTGAGGCCGCCTTGGTGGCTCCGCCGTATCGTGAGGCCGCCGCGATGGTGTTTGGTCCAGGGGCTGCACTTACATCGAATGTTGCGAGGTCGTACCTCAACTCGGCCGCAGGACCGGACGAAGCTGCGGCCCATGCGTTCACTCCATCCGGATCGACAAGCCGGAGGATGGTTCCTGTTCGATGCCATTGGAACTGCTTGGCGGCGATGGTGGCTCCTTGCCGGCCATCAAACAGCAGCAGGGTTACAGACCCATTGGCCGGGAAGGCTATGGATGAATCCGAGACGTCGATTTCGAACTGCGCGGCGTCTGGTACTTCTGATGTCGACGCCAGCAGAATCCGCTCGAACCAAGGTAGGCCGTCGCGTTCGCCTCCGCCGATCTTGCCTCCAATCCTGCCTTCCATCCGGCACTTCTTGGTTTCTTCGCACGATGCGCTCAACTGCCACTCCATGGGCCCGCAGCCAGTAGAGGTGAGGGTGATACCGACAGCTGCCACGATAATTCGTAGATTGCTCATTGGTATTCTCCATGTTGGACTTCGATTGACCGATCAGCTCAACCTGCTGTTTCGGCAGTCAATCCGTATCGGCTCAGGCTCGATCAGGCAATCGGAATTGTTTCAAATACCTCCAGTAGTTGGTTCGGAGCCACATTTGACGCGCCAGACAAATGCACAGGTCGTGCCAATGGCGACACTTGTGTCTCCAGTCGCACCACGTGGTGGACGCGCTTCTGCGTCAGCCCATCAGATAGCGCAGCACACCCGCCGAGACCACGCCGATCAGCACCGTCGGCAGCATCGACAACCGCGTGGCGGCCAGCAGGGTGATCGCCAGCGCGGCAAGATCGGCGGGCTTGTCGGCGACAAAGTCCGGGGCGATCACCGAGATCAGCACGCAGCCCGGCGCGGCTTCCATCACCGTCACCGCGCGCCTGCTCAACGTGCGGTTACGCAGCGCGAGGAAGCCGATGATGCGGGTCAGGTAGGTGGCAGCGGCCATCACCACGATGGTCAGCACCGAGGTCCAGTGGATCAGTCCGTTGAAGATCATGCCGCGTCCTCCGCCAGCAGCCAGGCTGCGGCCAGGCCGGCCAGCGCGCCGCTGGCCACGTACCAGGCGCCGGGAACCAGCAGGTAGGTGGCCGCGGCCACCACCAGGCTGACCAGCCACGGACGCGCTGCTTTCATGCCCTGCCACATGCCGCGCAGCAGCACCAGGAACACGGCCGGGAAGGCCATGTCGAAACCATAGGCGTGGATGTCGCCCAGCATCGGGCCGACGATCGCGCCCAGCGCGGTACAGGCCACCCAGACCGTGTACAGGCCGGCCGAGACGCCCAGGTAGTAGGCCAGGCTGAAGCCGAGCGCACGGCGGCGCGCGTCGGCCACGCCCATCGCCCAGCTTTCGTCGCACATGAAGAACAGTGCCGGCAGCACGCGACGGCGCGGTAGGTGCTGCAGCAGCGGGGCAAGACTGGCGCCCATCAGCAGGTGGCGGCTGTTGACCAGCGCGGTGATCGCCACGATCAGCGCGATATGCGGCGGCGAGCTCCACAGTTCGACGGCGGCGAATTCCGAGCCGCCGGCGAAGTTGAGGCCGGTCATCAATGGCACTTCCAGTGCGCTCAGCCCCTTCTGTGCCGCCTGGGCGCCGAGCACCAGGGCGAACGGAATGAAGCCGATCATCACCGGCACGGCAGCGCGAAGGCCGCGCAGGAATTCGGCACGCGGCGCGGTATCGCAGGTGTCGGGCAGGGGGAGGGTGGTACGGGCGTCCATGGAACGGCACAACGAGGTGGGGGTGGCCCATGCTAGCGATCCAATCGCGAAATCGGGTTGCGTTGATGCCATTCGATTCGGGAATATTGAGATTCCATGCGGCTAAGGTCGCCAAAGGTGAAATCCAATGCAATACCAGCTCGACAACCTCGATCGCCGCATCCTCGACGCCCTGCAGCGTGACGGCCGCCTGCAGAACCTGGAGCTGGCACGGCAGGTGGGCCTTTCGCCCTCGGCCTGCCTGCGCCGGGTGCGGTTGCTGGAGGAGGGCGGCTACATCGACCGCTATGTGGCCTTGTTGAACGAGGCGAAGGTGGGCCGCGGCTTCACGGTGTTCGTGCGGGTGTGGCTGCGCGGACAGGACGAGGACACCACCAATCACTTCATCAACAGCATCAAGTCTTTCCCAGAAGTGCTTGAATGCCATCTGATGGCGGGTGACTGCGACTTCCTGCTGCGGGTGGCGGTGGCCGATCTTGATGCCTACCGGCAGTTCCAGATGCAGCACCTGAACCGGATTGCCGGGGTGCAGAACACCAAGACCGAGATTCCGATGCAGCGGATCAAGCAGACCACCCAGCTGCCGCTTTGAGGAATGGGTGGTTCCCGGCCGGGTTGCACCCGGCACCCGCGGTAGTGCCGGTCGCTGGCCGGCAACCTCAGAAGCAACAGCCGAAGCAACAGCGTGTATTCCGTGGGATGGCGGGGTGGGTCCGGTTGCAGGGGACGCCGTAAACCCCCAGGCCGGCCCAACCGCTGGCGGCTGGGCGTTCGGGCGCTTGCGAAGCAGTGCTTCGCAAGCAAAGCGCCCTCACCCATGGGGGCTTGGCCGCGGCATCCATGCCGCGGACACCCCTGCAACCGGACCCACCCCGCCTTCGACAGTTCCCCGCGATCTTTCGGGGTCGGATCCCGTTGCTGCGCAACGGGCTCTGACCCCAGGAGCAGATGAAGCAGATGAACATGTCGGTTCAATTCATTGATGCCTGATGCGTGACTGGCTTCTTGGAGCCCGGCCCGACGTTGGTCGGAGGCAGCAGTCATCGCAATGACATCTGGCACCGGTACGGTTTGAGCCCGCTTGCTGGTCGCGCGCGGGCCGGGGTTCCGGTCGTGGCGCGCGTCCACTGCAGCTGCTGTCGCTGCCGAGGGTCATGTGTTCTACGTCAGGGGGCTGAATGGACACCATGCGGTCAGAACTTGGAAGGTGGCCATCGCCGCATGGCTGCTGCTGTCCTTTGCCGCTGCCGGGCACGACGGTGTTCATGCCTACGACATCCCTGCGCAGCCGCTGGAACAGGCGGTCGAACGCTTCAGTGTCATCAGTGGGTGGTCGGTGATGTACCCGGGTGACCTTGCCGCCGGGCGCAGCAGCCACGCGCTGAGGGCCAACCTGCCGCCACTCCCCGCGTTGCAGGCGCTGCTGCAGGACACCGGCATCGAGGCCGAGATGATCGGCGAGCAGCGCGTGGTGCTGCGCCGGGGCACGCCCTCGGTCGCCGAACCAGGTGTTGGCACCGGCCTTCCCGAGGTCGAGCGTCGGCGTCGCTACGGTGGGCTGCAGCAGCGCCTGCGTGCGGCGTTCTGTGACGACCCCGAGATCGCGCCCGGCCGCTACGCCGCGACGCTGCGCTTCCACGTCGACAGCGAGGGCCAGGTGCATGCGCCCGAGATGCTCTCAGGCAGTGGCAGCGCCCGCCGCGATGCACGCCTGTTGCAGGCGTTGCAGGGCCTGGTGCTGGCGGCCGAGGCCGCTGCGCTGCCGCAGCCGGTAACGCTGCAGATCCGACCTTCCGGTACCGACCACGACTGTGGCCGGCGCTCGCCCCTTCCATGACTTCAAGGATTCGAACATGAGCAACGGTACGGCTGGGGCAGTAGACCTGATGGACCACCTTCTGGGGGCCTACGACGAGCTGAAGCGCCGGCTGGTGCGCAAGCTCGGCTCGGAAGAACTGGCCGGTGACGCGCTGCAGGACACCTGGATGCGGCTGAGCGCGCGCCGGGATCGTCTGGACGCGGTGCAGAACCCGGCGGCCTACCTGTTGCGCATGGCGATGAACACGGTGATCGATCGCCAGCGGGCCGATCATCGCCTGCTGAGCCTGGAAGAAGTGGATACATTGATGGACATGGCCGATCCAGGCCCGGGCCCGGCACAGGCCGCCGAGCTCGAGTTCGCGCTGGAGGACATGGTCGGCCTGCTGCAGCGCATGCCTGAGCGCCGCCGCCGCATCCTGCTGGCGATCCGCGTTGATGGCCTGCAGCAGCGTGATGTGGCCGATCACCTCGGCGTGTCGCTGCGGCTGGTGCAGCGTGAACTGAAGGCGGCCCAGGACTACCTGGCCGAGCGCAGTGGGCAGGGGCGCCAGGTGCGGTTCTGAGCGGCGGCATCCGTCTACACTTTGACGCCGAGCAGAACCCCGCAGCGTGCGGGTCCGGCATGAGCCCCCATGGATCCTGACGATCGCCCGCAACGCCCGCTGGATGCCGTCGAGCGTCAGGCCCACGCGTGGGTGGTGCGCCTGACCTCGGGCGAAGCCACCACCGCCGACGGGCGCAGGTTCCGGGCGTGGTGCGAGGCCGATCCTCTCCATCGTGAAGCATTCGGCCGTGCGCGCCGGCAATGGGAGCAGGTGCGCCTGGCCGGCGAGCAGCTGCCCGCCGCTGCGCGCCAGCCAATTGCCGCGAGTCCGGCGCAGCGCTGGAGCCGTCGTGCCTTCCTCGGTGCAGCGATTGCCGCCCCGGCCAGTCTGGTAGTGGTGGCGGCGATCCGCCCACCGCTGGGGCTGTGGCCATCGGTGACGTCGATGGCGGCCGACTTCCATACCGGCACCGGTGAGCGGCTGCAGATCGCGCCTTCGCCACAGCTGAAGATTGAGCTGGACACCCAGAGCAGCCTGCGCCGCCGTGCGGACGCGCAGGGCGAAGGCTTCGAGCTCGTACAGGGCCAGGCCGCGATCGAAACCCAGCCCGGCCTGCGCCTTGCATTGTTCGCTGGACCGGGCTGCGTGATCGCTGATGAAGGAGCGGTGCGCCTCGACGTACGCAACACCCATGGCCAGGTGCGGGTGACCTGCCTGCATGGCAGCGCCCGCATCGAGCATCCGCAGGGCCGGCTGCAGCTGCAGGCAGGCCAGCAGACCCAGTATGACGAGCGCCTCAGTGGCGTGGTGGCCGAGGCCGTGGCCTCGGACGTGAGCGCCTGGACCGAAGGCATGCTGGTGTTTCGCCGCGCGCCGTTGCACGAGGTGGTGGACGAGATCAACCGCTATCGCCGTGGCAAGGTAATACTGGGCGAATCAGCATTGGCCCGCGCGCCGGTCAGCGGCCGCTTCCGCATCGATGATCCCGATGCAGCGCTGGAGCAGCTGCGACTGACGATGTCACTGGATCTGCGTCGCTTTCCGGGTGGCATTGCCGTCCTTGGTTAGATGAAGACGCTGCCCGTGCGCGCCGCGCGGGGCTGTTGCAAGCAAGGAGAAGCCAAGGATGCGCAACGAGACCATCGGTGTGCTGGATCTGCGTCGCAACCTGTCGGCGTTGCTGGAAACCACGCAGCGGCGGCCGTTGATGGTGCATCGCTATGGATCGCCCTGGGTGTGCGTGGTGTCCGATGCGCACTGGCAACAACAAGCAGTGCTGCTGGAGTTCGATCCGCAGTCCCACCCGTTGGCGATGCTGCTGCGCCTGCAACAGCAGGCTGTGCCGTTGCCCGAAAGTGGCGTGTTGCCGCCGGCGGCGATCGCCCGTGCGCTGCTGCTGGCGCACATGCATGGCATCGATGATCTTCCGCAGCTGCACGAGCAGGTTCAGCAGCAGCGCCTGTGGCACTGGTTCGTGGCCGGCGGCCATGGCGTGATGGACGGCTGGCAGCTGCCAGCGCTGCGTGTCGCGATGGCGTCATGGCTGGATGACGCAGGCATGACCGATGTGCTGGCAGCGTTCGCGCAGCGCAGCGACGTGGCGGTGCTGGCGCGGCGATGCGGTGGTGACGCACCACGGCTGGACGGCGAAACCTGCAGGCGGATGACGTTGCTGTGACGCTGCGGATGAAGCGCCACCCAGTGCACAGAGATGCATTCGCGTTGTCGCTTCACCTGCCTTGTCGACGTCTTCTCCAGAGTACGACGCACCACGCGTCGCGGAGCACAGGCGGCGCTGATGGCAGACAGTCGCAGGATCAACATGCTGGAACTGGATCGCCACCTGAGCCAGTCGCTGGAACAGGCGCGGCATGCACCATTGAACGTGCAGCGCTACGGGCATTCATGGGTCTGGGTGCTGTCCAGCGACGCCTGGGCCGACGCCGCGCGCTGGGCTGCACTGGACAGTTCGTCGCATCCGCTGCTGGCATTGCGCAGGGCGCTCGACCCGCAACTGCGGCCCTGGCCCGAATGTGCGGCGGCGCTGCTGCCGCTTGAGGCCGGTGATGTACGCGTGCTGCAACGCGCGGCATTGCTGGTGGTGATGCGCGGCCTGAACAGCGCGCAGCGCGTGTACGACGACCTGCGCTACCACCAGGCCTACCGGCAGTTCATCGGCCTCGACCACGGCACGGCCTGGTCGCCGATGCAGTGCGTACGCCTGTTGCAGGCCTGCGCACATCCACTGCTGCGGGCCTGTATCGACGGCACGCTGGGCAGCCTTCCATCTCCGTTGCTTGAAGCGGCGTGTGCGCCAGCAGTACGTGCTGCACCGCTGCAGGCACAGCCGCAGCGAATAGCAGGCGGATGTTTATCGTACTGACACATGCACCGCTGACCATGGCGCAGCGGTCTCTTCCAGGATGATGAGGGCGGAACAATGGCAAGGCAGGTGGGTGGTCGCAGGGCTCGGCAGCAGGGTTTCAGCCTGATCGAGATCATGGTGGTGGTAGTGATCATCGGCATCCTTGCCGCATTGATCGTGCCGCGTTTGATGGATCGCCCGGACCAGGCGCGCGTGGTTGCGGCGCGCCAGGATATCGCCGCGCTGATGCAGGCCTTGAAGCTGTTCAAGCTGGACAATGGCCGCTACCCCAGTACCGAGCAGGGCCTGCAGGCGCTGGTGAAGCCACCGCAGGGCAGCGGCACGATGCCGGTCACGCCGTACCTGGACCGGCTGCCGAATGATCCGTGGGGTCACCCGTACCAGTACCAGATTCCCGGCACCCATGGCGACATCGATGTGTTCTCGCTGGGCGCGGACAGCAAGCCCGGCGGTGACGCCGGGAACGCGGACGTCGGTTCCTGGCAGCTCTGAGGCGCGCCGATGGCAGCCCGGAAGTGTTCGGTTTCGTGCGCCCGCCAGCGTGGCATGGCGGTGATCGTGGCGATGCTGGTGGTGGCGTTGGTGGCCGTGATCGCTACCGCGCTGCTGACCCGGCAGTCGGCGCAGCTGCGCGCGCTGCGTGGCGACCAGCTGCGCGCCCAGGTGCGCATTGCCGCGGATGCCACGCTGGAGCGTGCCGCGCAGCAGCTGCGTGAGGACGTGCGGGAACAGTTGACCACGGTCCGCAACGGGCGCTGGGCGCGGCCATTGCAGCTGCAGACGCCGTTGCCGGTGCAGCTGCAGCTGGTCGATGCGCAGTCCATGTTCAACCTGCGCAACCTGCTGGCCTACGGCAAGCCGGACCCGGAAGCGCGGCGCGCGTTCATCGCGTTGTGCTCAGGGCAGGGCCTGGGGCAGGATGCCTGTGCGTCTGCGGCGGACCACATCCAGGCGCGCCTGCGCGATGGCGATGTCCAGGCGCGGGCCCCGCTGCCGCGCGAATCACTGATCGAGCAGGCCTTCGCGGGTTCCGATCCAGTGGCCGTACTGGCGTTGGCACGGCGCACCGTGGTGTTGCCTGCGCAGACCCTGGTCAACGCCAATACCAGTGATCTCAGCGTCCTGCAGGCGGTCGTACCCAGTGTCGAGCCAGGGCGCCTGCAGGCGCTGCTCGGTGAGCGCGATGGTGGCCATTGGCTGCTCAACCGCGGCGACATCGCCAATCGGCTTCAACTGAGCAACGCGCAGATGGCGGTGGTACCGCTTGGCATCCATAGCGAGTGGTTCCTCGCCGTCGGCCAGGTGCAGGCCGATGGCAGTGTGGTCGACTTCCGCGCGCTGATCTGGCGCGAGTACCGCGACGACAGTGTGCGCGTGCAGCGTGTGTGGACGAGGATCGGTGCATGAGCGTGCAGCTGAGGGTGCGCCTGCCGGCGCTGGAGCGCCTGCATGCCGACAGTGCGGTTGAGTGGGCGCAGTTGCACAAGGGTGTGGTGCTGGCCAAGGGCCGCGACCCATTGGCCGTGCTGGGTCAGCGTCATCCGCAGGCAGGGGTGTTGGCCTGCCTCGACCCGCAGGATCTGATCCTGCTGGAGCTGCAGCTGCCGCCGCTGTCGGGCCGCAGGCTGCAGGCCGCGCTGCAGGGTGAAGTGGAGGCGATGCTGCTGGATGACCTGCAGGAGGTCGCGCTGGCGCATGGTGCCCAGGCGGCCGATGGCAGCGTGCCGGTGGCCTGGCTCGGGCAGCAGGCGATCATGCAGGCGCAGCATCTGCTGGCGTCGTGCGGCCTGCAGCTGCAGGCGCTGTATCCGACGCCGCTGCTGCTGCCGTGGAAGGAGGCCCAGGCCACGCTGCAGGCCTGCGGCGAGCACCTGCTGGTGCGCAGCGGGCGCGATCGTGGCTTTGTGCAGTGGTGCGGTGGGCGCGACGTGGGGGCGGTGCTGCAGTCGCTCGCGGCGCGCCTGCAGCAATCCGGGGTGCAGGCCGTGCAATGGATCGACAGCGTGCCGTCGGCGTGGCCGGAGAGTCTGCCGGCAACCGTGGTCGCGCATGAACTGCAGGCGTGCGGCCCCCTGCCAGCGTGGTCGTTGCCACTGCCGGGTCGCAGCAGGCAGGCACCGCGGTTGGCAATCGGCCTGGCAGTGGCGGCGCTGGTGCTGGCGGCGCTGGGCCTGCAGCTGCAGGTCTCGCGCTGGCGCAGCGAGGGCGAGGCGCTGCAGCAGGACATGGCGCGGCAGTTCAGTGCGCGCTTCCCGGAGATCACCGATGTGGTGGACCCGGTACTACAGGCGCGGCGCGCGCTGGCGGTGCCGTTGCCGGCGCCGCCGTTGCCACCGGTGCAGCGGCAGGTTGCCACCACTCTGCAGGCAGTGCCCGAGCTGGGTGGTCAGGTGCGTGGTCTGCATTACACGCCGGGCCAGCTGGAACTGGAGCTGGATGACAACGCACGGATATTGGCCGATGACGCACAACGGCTGGAGCAATGGCAGCAGGCCGTACAGGCGCAGGGTCTGCAACTGGTGCGGGACGCGGGCGGACGCCTGCGCGTGAGCGGGGGCGGGCAGTGACTGCCAGGACGCTGCGCCTGGGCGAAGGTCTGGCCGGCCTGCAGCAGCGCTGGCAGCGCCTGCCGCCGCGCGACCGGCTGATGCTGTGGGTGATGGTGGTGGCGCTGGTGGCGGCGGGTCTGTGGATGTTGTGGCTGGAGCCACTGCTGAAGCAGCGCACGCATTGGCAGGCCGAACTGCCACGGCTGCAGGCGCAGGCGCGCGTATTGGCGCCGCTGCTGCATGCCCGCGAACGCCAGCAACTGGCGCAGGGGCATCAGCCGACGCTGGCTGGGCTGCGCGGACAGATCAAGACCGCCGGCCTCGCCGACGGACTGCATATCGACGCACGCGAAGGGCGCTGGCACCTGCAGGTGCAGGCGGTGCCCGCTGACGCGCTGTGGAACTGGCTGCTGCCCGTGCTGGCCGATCCGGCCATCGAACTGCAGCAGCTGCAATTGACACGTACAGGGGACGCGAACATGCCGGCGGCACGGATTTCCGGAGACATCGTGATGGTACCCACCGTGGGTGACCATCCATGAGGGTGATGCGCAGCCTTGCCTGCAGCACCACGCTGGCCCTGGTGGTGGGCATGGCCCACGTTCCGGCGCCGGTGCTGGCGCAGGACGCCCGGGATGAGCCGGTGCAGTTGAATCTGGTGGAGACCGATATCGGTGGTGTACTGCGCATGGCGGCGCGCTTCACCGGTCGCCAGTTCCTGGTCGACCCGCGGGTGACCGGCAAGATGACCGTGGTCTCTGATGGCCCGCTCAGCCGTACCCAGGCGTACCAGTTGCTGCTGGGCGCACTGCGCATGCGTGGCTTTGCTGTGGTCGAGAACGGCGGTGTCAGCCGGGTGGTGCCGCAGGCCGACGCCAAGCTGCTCGGTGGCCGTGTGGGCGCCGGCGGGGCCGGCGGCGAGGTGGCCACGCGCACCTTCGCGCTGCGCTACGAGAATGCCGCCGCGCTGGTAGCGGTGCTGCGGCCGATGATCAGCCCGGACAATCCGATCACTGCCAACCCGGGCAACAACACCCTGGTGATCACCGACTACGCCGACAACCTGGAACGCATCGCGCGGGTGATTTCCAGCGTGGACACACCGGCAGGCATGGACACCGACGTGGTCAAGCTGCAGCAGGGCATCGCTGTCGACGTGGCGGCGATGGTCGCGCCGCTGCTGGATGCGCAGGGTGCCGAACCCAGCCAGAAGGTGGTGGTGATGGCCGACCCGCGCAGCAACAGCGTGCTGCTGCGCTCCAGCAGCCCCGGCCGTACCCGCCTGGCGCGGCAGCTGGTGGAGAAGCTGGACAAGGCGCAGGACGAGTCCGGCAATCTGCATGTGGTCTACCTGCGCAATGCCCAGGCCAACCAGCTGGCCGGTGTGCTGCGCGGTGTGGTGGCCGGGCAGAGCGATGCACCGGCAATGGGCAGCAACGAAGGCGTCACGCCGCTGCCCGGCGACGCCAACCGCGCCACGCCGGCGCAGCCATCGCAGCCACAGCAGGCCAAGACCGGTGGCAATGCACTGGAATCACAACGGCTGGATCCGAATCGCCGTGATCCAATCGACGCTGGCAGTACCGGTTTCAGCCAGAACGGCATCTCGGTGCAGGCCGACGTGGCGACCAACACGCTGCTGATCTCGGCGCCCGAGCCGGTGTACCGCAACCTGCGGCGGGTGATCGACCAGCTCGACCAGCGCCGTGCACAGGTGCTGGTGGAAAGCCTGATCGTGGAAGTCAACCAGACCGACGCGGCCGAGCTGGGCGTGCAGTGGATGTTGGGTAATGGCCGCACCTTCGGCGGCACCCATTTCGGTGGTACAACCGGCGGCAGCGGCCTGAACACCGCCGCGCGCACCACTCTGGACGTGCTGCCCAAGGACGGCCTGAAGATCGGCGTGATCGACGGCACCATCAACCTGCCCGGCGTCGGTCAGATCCTCAACATGAAGGCGCTGGCCAACGCGCTGCAGAGCAAGGGCGGTGCCAACATCCTGTCCACGCCGAACCTGATGACGCTGGACAACGAAGCGGCCAGCATCATGGTCGGCCAGACCGTACCGTTTGTCAGCGGCCGCTACGTGACCGACGGTGGTGGCGGCAGCAACAACCCGTTCCAGACCATCGTGCGCGAGGACGTGGGCCTGAAGCTGCGGGTGCGCCCGCAGATCTCCGAGGGCGGCACGGTAAAGCTGGACATCTACCAGGAAGTCAGCAGCATCGACGCGCAGAGTGCGAACAGCACGGCCGGCATCATCACCAACAAACGCGCCCTGGATACCAGCGTGCTGCTGGACGATGGCCAGATCATGGTGCTCGGTGGGCTGCTGGAAGACAGCGTCAGTCATGGCCGTGATGCGGTGCCGGGCCTGGGCAAGATTCCAGTGCTGGGCGCACTGTTCCGCAGTGACACCCGCAAGCGCGCCAAGACCAACCTGATGGTGTTCCTGCGCCCGCACGTGGTGCGTGACCCGGCTGCCGGCCAGCGCCTGACCCGCGACCGCTACGACTACATGCGTAACGCGCAGGCCGGCGCGCAGCCGGTACAGAGCTGGGCCTTGCCGGCGCTGTCGGCACCGCAGCTGCCGCCGCAGGACCTGTCTGTACTCGGCCAGGGCAATGCGCGCGATGGCCAGGGCCAGCCGCTGCAGAACAGCAGCCTGGCGGCGTTGTATCCGTCCGGCGACGGCGATGCCCAGCTGGTGCAGTTCGCGCAGGGGCTGGACCCGGCGCGTGCCAGCCAGGGCGTGGCGCAGGTGCGTGCACTGGGCCTGCAGGCCTATGCCGAAGCGGCGCCCGGCGAGAGCGGGCAACGCCTGCGCGTGCGATTGCCACGCGATCCGGCGACGCTGGACCCGGCACTGCAGCAGCTGCGCGGGCTGGGCTACACGCCGGAACTGGTGATCGGGCCGTGAGCGCCGCCGCACCGCTGCCGTACGCCTGGGTGCGCAGCCATGGCGTGATGTTGTCCGAGGCCGGCGGCGAACCCGTGTTGCTGGGCACCGCCGAAACTGCGGCGTGGGCCGTGGCCGAACTGCGCCGCCGGCATGGTCCGCTGCCGTTCCAGGCGCTGGATGCCGCGACCTGGCAGCAGCGGTTGGGTGAGCAGTACCGTGACGGTGGCGATGCCGCCGCCGTGGTCGGAGCTGCTGAAAGTGAAGTGGATCTGGACCGGCTGATGCAGGACATGCCGGAGGTCACCGATCTGCTGGATGCGCAGGACGATGCGCCGGTGATCCGTATGATCAACGCGCTGCTGGCACAGGCCGCACGCGATGGCGCCAGCGATCTGCACATCGAGCCGTTCGAGACCCACTCGGTGGTGCGCTACCGGGTGGACGGCACCCTGCGCGACATGGTGCAGCCGCGGCGCGCACTGCACGCGGCGCTGGTATCGCGCATCAAGATCATGGCCCACCTGGATATCGCCGAGAAGCGCCTGCCGCAGGACGGCCGCATCGCGATCCGCGTGGGTGGGCGGCCGCTGGACATCCGCGTCTCCACCGTGCCGACCGGGCATGGCGAGCGCGCCGTGCTGCGACTGCTGGAGAAGGATGCCGGCCGCCTGCAGCTGCAGCGCCTGGGCATGGCCGATGACACCCTGGCCATGTTCACCGGATTGATCCGGCAGCCGCACGGCATCGTGCTGGTCACCGGGCCGACCGGCAGCGGCAAGACCACCTCGCTGTACGCGGCGCTGGGCCAGCTCGACAGCAGCACCAGCAACATCCTCACCGTGGAAGACCCGGTGGAGTACGACTTCGCTGGTATCGGCCAGATCCAGGTCAACGCGCGCATCGGCATGAGTTTCGGTACCGCGTTGCGTGCGATCCTGCGCCAGGATCCGGACACCATCATGATCGGTGAGATCCGCGATATCGAGACCGCGCAGATTGCCGTGCAGTCGTCGCTGACCGGCCATGGCGTGCTGGCCTCGCTGCACACCAATGATGCGATCTCGGCGGTGACCCGCCTGGCCGACATGGGCGTGGAACCATTCCTGCTGGCCTCGTCGCTGCGCGGGGTGCTGGCGCAGCGGCTGGTGCGGCGCCTGTGCACGCAGTGCAGGCGTGGCGAGGTGGATGGCGAGGGCCGTACCGTATGGCGCGCGGTGGGCTGCGCGGCCTGCGCCAACAGCGGCTATCGCGGGCGAACCGGTATCCACGAACTGTTCGTGGTCGATGACCGGGTACGCGCGTTGATCCATGAAGGGCAGGGTGAGCCTGCGCTGCGCGAGGCGGCACGGCGTGCCGGCATGTGCACATTGCGGCAGGATGGCCAGCGCTGGGTCGACAGCGGGGTGACCACGCTGGAAGAGATCCTGCGCGTTACCGGCGACGATTGAGGCCTGCATGGCACTGTTCGACTACCAGGCCGCCAACGCACAGGGTCGCATCGAGAAGGGCCAGCTGGATGCCGAGAGCCCGCGTGGTGCGCGCCAGCTGCTGCGCGGGCGTGGCTTGACCCCTGTGCAGGTAAGCCCGGCGCGCAGTGCGGGCAGTGGCTGGGGCGCGCGCAGGCTTTCGGCAAGCGAGCTGGCGTGGGCCACGCGGCAGCTGGCCAGCCTGCTGGCCGCCAGCCTGCCGCTGGAAGGCGCCTTGAGCGCGGTGATCGAGCAGGCTGAGCGCCCGCATGTCGCGCAAGCGCTTACTGCCGTTCGTGCCGATGTACGCGCTGGCCAGCGCCTGACTGTTGCGCTGGCAGCGCGGCCACGCGATTTTCCGCCGATCTACCGGGCACTCGTGGGCGCGGGCGAAGACTCCGGTGATCTGGCGCGCGTGATGGAGCGCCTTGCCGACTACATCGAAGAGCGCAATGCACTGCAGGCCAAGGTACTGACCGCCTTCATCTACCCGGCGGCAATCAGCCTGGTGTCGGTGGCAATCGTGATTTTCCTGCTCAGCTACGTGGTGCCGCAGGTGGTGACCGCGTTCGTGCAGGCACGGCAGACGCTGCCGATGCTGACCCAGGTGATGCTGGCGGCCAGCGCGTTCGTACGCAGCTGGGGCGTGTGGGCAGGGCTGGGAATAGGTGCGCTGGTGGTGGCATGGCGACTGGCCTTGCGTCGGCCCGAGCTGCGCCTGCGCTGGGACGCGATGCTGCTGCGGGTGCCGATGGTCGGGCGTTTCGTGCTAGGTGTGAACAGTGCGCGCTTTGCCTCGACGCTGGCGATCCTGCTGGACGCCGGTGTGCCGCTGCTGCGCGCATTGGAGGCGGCGCGGCAGACATTGGGAAACGCGCTGCTGGCGCGCTGTGCCGATGATGTGTCCGCGCGCGTGCGCGAAGGTGCGGCGTTGGGTGCTGCGTTGAAGGTTCAGAAGGTGTATCCGCCGATCCTGGTGCACCTGGTGGCCAGCGGTGAGAAGACCGGTTCGCTGGCACCGCTGCTGGATCGTGCTGCACAGACGATCTCGCGCGAGATCGAACGTCGCGCGATGGCGCTCACTGCGTTGCTGGAACCGACGATGATCCTGGTGATGGGCGGCGTGGTGTTGACGATCGTGCTGGCGGTGCTGATGCCGATCATGGAAATGAACCAATTGGTGCAGTGATGCGCGGCGCCCATCACGGGTTGCACCGGGCCATGCCCGGCGAGCGCGCAGCGCGGGACGCTTTCGATTCTCCACACAATCCTCCACACCTTTTTTCGATCTTCCACAGGTTTCTTAAGCGGCCTGTCATCGGCGCAGACCAGCATGGACACGTCGCCGCAGAGTGGGCTGGGAGGCCCTCGGCGGCAGCAGGCGTGTAGTGACCGTTCCTCCCTTGGCGTTTCCCTTCGCAGTAAACCCTTCAGGAGAAGATCATGAACAAGTACAAGACCCTGGCCGCGCTGGTTGCTACCGCGCTGCTCGCCACCGCCGGTGCCGCTTCGGCCCAGCAGTCCCTCGTCAACGGTGGTGGTGCCTCGCTGCCGGCCGACCTCTACAAGGGTTCGGCTGACAGCATCCTGCCGTCGAACTTCAGCTACGCCGTGACCGGTTCGGGCAAGGGCAAGCAGGCCTTCCTGGAAAACAAGATCGCGATCTTCATCCCGACCGGCACCGGCAACGTGCATTTCGCCGGCAGTGACTCGGTGCTGAGCCAGACCGAGATCGACACCTACAACACCACCTACAACAGCGCGAGCTCGACCACTAAGTTCGGCCCGCTGCTGCAGCTGCCGTCGGTCGCCACGTCGGTCACCATTCCGTTCAACAAGGTTGATCCGGCCGGCTCCTCCGTCGACCTGACCGTGGCCCAGGCCTGCGGCATCTTCTCGGGCAAGATCACCAACTGGTCGAGCATCGGCACCGGCCGCAGCGGCCCGATCAAGGTCTTCTACCGCAGCGAGAGCAGCGGCACCAGCGAACTGCTGACCCGCTTCCTGACCAACGCTTGCCAGCCGGCCGACGTCTCGGGCACGACCCTGAAGCTGGCCGGTGGCGCCCCGGCGTTCTCGGTGCAGTCGACCTTCGCCAACTTGTTCACCACCCTTCCGTCCAACTTCGAAGCCGCCCCGACCGCTCCGAACACCAACGCTGGCACCCTGCTGTTCAACGCCGTGAATGCCAATGACGGCGCCATCGGCTACGTCGGCCCGGACGTGATCCCGAACCTGAAAGACGCGACCAAGGTTGCCAAGCTGAAGGGCTATTCGCCGGATGAAGTGAGCGTTGCCGCGACCCTGAACACCATCGCTCCGCCGTCGTCCGCTGCCGACATCGCGAACCCGGCCAAGTGGGTCCCGGTGTTCACCAACCCGTCGACCGGTTACCCGATCGCTGGCTACACCAATCTTGTGTTCGGCCAGTGCTACCGCACTGCTCTGCCGCGTACCGCTGTGCGCAACTTCCTGGAAGCGCACTACAACCTCGGTGCTGCCGGCAACAACGATGCCGCCGTGCGCGCGCACGGTTTCATCCCGCTGACCAAGGTCTGGCGTGAAGCGATTGCCAACAATCTGGTGGCTTCTTCGGCCCCGAACGGCCTGAGCAACGCCAACACCTGCACCACCGGCGTCGGCCGCTGATCCAGCGGTATCGCTGAAACGGGCGCCGGCCGTGAGGCCGGCGCCTTTCAGTTTCCTGGGAAAGCAGGTTCCATCTTGATGACTGCGATTGTGTGCCCTGAAGACAGTTAGGTCGCTTGCTTCCCAGAGCACGAAATTCTCAAGGATCGAACATGCAGACTCAACGAAAAATTGCGCTTCTTGCCGGTGTCATGCTGCTGGCAGCAGCGGGCTTGGCTTCGGCGCAGAAGACCGTAGTCAATGGTGCCGGTGCACCATTGCCGGCAGATGTTTACAGGAATGGCAGCGAGGGAATACTACCTGCCTACATGAGCTATGTCGTGATGGAATCCGCAGTCGGAAAGCGGGCATTTCTCGAAAACGACTTTGGCCTCCTTGTATCTGGCGAGGCCGGCAATGTCGACTTCGCTGTCAGCGAACAGATTCTGAGCGAGGCTGAGCTCGATCAGTACAACGCTCGCTTCAACTCCAGAGCCTCTGCAGTCATGCATGGCCCATTGATGCAGCTGCCCTCCATGCTGGCGCCGATTGCGCTTCCTTTCAATAGTGCAGCCACTGATGGGTCCACTCTTGATTTAACAACGCCGCAGCTGTGTGGCATCTTCTCAGGAAAGATCACCGACTGGAGTGGCATTGGTATCGGTCGCACTGGCCGGATCACTGTGGTCTACCGACGGGAAAGCAGTGGCGCGACAGAGCTGCTGACGCGCTATCTGTCCTCAGTCTGTTGGCCTGCAGATGTCGCTGCAACGTCACTAAGGTTGATCAATGGATCCCCGGGATTCTCAGTGCAGTCAAGGCTTGCAGAGGCATTCGTCGATGGGAAGGTTCCCATGAATTTCGTAGCGTCCTCCGGAGCTGGAGACAGGAATGCCTACAATTCGGTTTTCGCATCGAGCGGTCGTATCGGCTATACCGGGCCGGTGCCGATACCGGACCTGGGTGATGCAACGAAGGTGGCGAAGGTGAAGGGGTTCTCACCTGGAGAGATCAGCGTTCCCGCGACGATGAACCAAATCTCCCCGCCGACCACGCTTGTCAACGCCTTGAATCCGACCAAATGGGCGCCTCTGTTCACCAATCCGGCTGCAGGATATCCGATCGTTGGATTCACTTACCTGCTGATTCCGCAGTGCTATCGCAAGGCCCTGGTCAAGAACGGCGTCCGCGCATTCCTGGAGAAACATTACAACCTGGGGAATGCAGGCACTCACGATGCAGCCGTTCTCGCGCGCGGATTTGTTCCGTTGACGCCTACATGGCGGGAGGCCGTTGCCATCCATCTTGTTTCTTCCTCTTCCCGAACAGGATTGGGCAACGCAGACACCTGCGCGGGCATCGGTCGCTGATTCTGTGGATTCGCTGAACAGGGTCCCGGCTCCAGGGACGGGGCCCTTTGGCCTCCATGCGCTTGAACGAAGTGAAGACGGTGTCGTTTTTCCGTCTCGATGGCCGTCTATCTGATAGTGCCCGCCCATGCAGGGGGCAATCGATTTTTTCTGCCGCAGGCCGTCGCCGGCCGCATGAGGTCCCGATGTCCCACACGCTCAAGACCGTCCCGACCTTCTCGCCGCGCAACCATCCAATGGCCTGGGCCATCGCGCTGGCGCTTGGCGCGGCGCCATGGGTGCCTACCCAGGCCCAGCAGGCCTTCAGCCCGGGCTGGTTCGCCGATCGCGGCGTGGCCCAGGGCGCAGCGGCGCAGAGCGGACGCATGCCCAATGGCGTGCCGATCCAGTTCCAGTTGCCTGCGCAGCAGCAGGACGCCGCACGCCAGAAGCTGCAGCAGTCCATCGACAACCTCGGCACGGCGGCGCAGGCCATTGCATTGCAGCAACGGTTGCAGGAACAGGCTCGGCAGGTGCGACGCGATGCTGGCTTCGTGGTGGCCGATGGCTTGGGCAAGGATGGCCTGAAGGTTGATGAGAATCCGCTGACCCGCGGCTGGTTGAACGCGCGCGAGGCGATCCAGTCCCAGGGCAGCGATGGGCGGGTCCAGGTCAGCATCGAGCAGACTGCCGACAAGGCGATCCTGAACTGGGAGAGCTTCAACATCGGTGGCAACACTACGCTGAGCTTCCAACAGAACCCGAATTGGGCGGTGCTCAACCGTGTCAACGATCCCAATGCCCGGCCCAGCCAGATCCTTGGCCAGCTGAAGGCCAACGGCACGGTGTTCGTTGCCAACCGCAACGGCGTGGTGTTCGGCAACAACAGCCAGGTCAATGTACGCAACCTGGCTGCGGCTGCGGCACGGATCAGTGACGGCCAGTTCCGAGACAATGGCCTGTTCAGTGCCGACAGCAACACTGCCGCGCTGACCGATGCCTTCGGCAAGGTGATGGTCGAGCAGGGGGCACGTATCGTCACGCATGAACCCGGAACGGCCACTCGCGGCGGCGGCTACGTGCTGCTGGCCGGCAGCAACGTGGAGAACGCCGGGCAGATCGAGACCCGAAAGGGCCAGACGCAGCTGGCGGCGGGCGACAGTTTCGTGATCCGTCGCGGCGTCGGCACCGCGCAGAACACTGCTTCGACCACGGCAGGAAACGAGATCGCACCGCGCTTCGTGCAGGGCAGCAACGCAGGCGACGTACGCAACAGCGGCCTGATCCAGGCGCGTGAGGGCGACATCACGCTGGCCGGCCGCAAGGTCGAGCAGGCCGGTGTTGCCGTCGCCACCACCACGCTGAGCCAGCGCGGCACCATCCATCTGCTCAACGCGCTCAGCGACCGCCAGGGACAGGTGATCCTCGAATCCGGCGCGACCACCGCAGTGCTGATCGAAGATGATGGAAAGAGTGCGGTGCTGGACAGCCAGCGCGATGCATTGATCAAGGCGTCGGCAGAACAGGATGCCCTGCGCGCGGCAAGCAGCGCAGGCACGTTCGACAACCTGTCGCGGCTGCAGGATCGCCGTGACCAGTCGCGCGTGGAGATCGTCTCCGGTGGCGACATCAACTTCAAGGATGGCTCGTTGACCCTCGCGACCGGTGGCCAGGTGGTCAGCGACGCGGCGCGACGCAGTTACGTGGGCAATGCGGCATGGGTCGATGTCTCCGGCGCAGTCGGTGTACGCGTAGCGATGGAAAGCAACAACGTGCAGGTGAAGGTGCAGGGCAACGAGCTGCGCGATTCGCCTGACAACCGCGACAGCGGCACGCTGATCAGCAGCGAGGTCTGGATCGATCGTCGCGAGCTGCAGCGCGTGGCCGCCGGTACCGGCGGACATGCGGCCGAGCGCTGGTATGCCGGTGGTGGCCTGCTCGAAGTGGGCGGCTATCTGGACAACCAGCGCCACTCGATCAGCGAATGGGCGGCACAGGGCGGCACCGTGCAGCTGTCCGGTACCGAGGTGGTGACCCACGGCGGTTCCAGGATCAACCTGGCCGGTGGCAGCCTGGATGTGCAGTCCGGCGTGATCAAGCAGAGCTGGCTGCGCGGCACCGATGGGCGGCTGTATCGCCTGGGCGATGCGCCGGCGGAGCAGCAGTACGCCGGCCTGTACAAGGGATTCGAGGTCGAGCATCAGCGCTGGGGCGTCAATGAGGCCTTCCGCAATCCGCTGGTGGCACCGGGCGAGCGGGTGGACAACGGTTACACCGTCGGGCGTGATGCCGGCCGGCTGGTGATCTCCGCACCGACGGCGGTGCTGCAGGGTGACATCAATACGCAGGTGTTCCAGGGCGCACAGCAGGCCAAAGCGCCCGACCTGGGCAAGGATGGCTACGCGCAGGCACAGACGGCGGTGGCGCGCAATGCACAGCTGTGGCTGGGTCGCTATGACAGCGCAGAACGCAATGCGGTCTTCGATATCCAGGTGCGGATCTGGGAGGGCGCGTTGCCTGCGGCCGACTGGACGCTGCAGGCGCCCGTATCGGCACAGCAGCGCAACACCGTGTGGCTGGATGCGGCTCGCCTGAGCGAACAGCAGTGGGGACGCATCGACCTGGCCACCGCCGGCAGCATCGCCCTTGATGGCACGCTGCGCCTGCAGGATGGCGGACAGCTGGTGCTGACCGGCAGCGACGTCCGTCTCGGCGGTGACATCGCCATCGCCGGTGGTCAATTGCAGGCCGGCAATCTGTTGGCCGTGGCGGGCAATCCCGTGGTTCCGCTGCTGCAGGCCGGACGTGGGCGGGTCGAGATCACCGATGGTGCACGTATCGACCTTGCCGGCCGCTGGAGCAATCTGTTGCTGGACCCTGGCGCGGCGCAGGGCCAGGCGTGGAGCGACGGCGGTCGCCTGCAGCTGGAGAACAGCCATGATGTGGTGGTCGGGCGTGGCAGCGAATTGATCGTTGATGCGGGCGGTCGCGTCGATGGCGTGGGCAAGGCGCGTATCGGCAAGGGCGGCAGCGTGAGCCTGCAGGCCAGCAATCTGGACACCGGCAGGGGCGACGTTGGCCGCCTCTCGTTGGCTGAGGATGTGCGCATCAGCGCGCTTGGCCAGGGCAGTGGCAGCTTGTCGTTGGGCGATGGCGGGCATATCCGCATCGGTGGCGATGGTCAGGTCGACGACGTGCTGACGTTGCGCGGCGCGCTGTTCGGCAGTGGTTTCAGCCAGTACGACATCAATGCGCACAAAGGCCTGGAAGTGGCCGGTGGTGCGCAGGTCGAGGTGGTCATGCCGGGCCTGCACCTGGCCAGCGGCGCGCTGAAGGCCGTCACCCGTGAGGAAGCCGTGCAGGCATGGCTGGCCCCGCTCTACAGCGCCGATCCGTTGAGTGGCCGCGTCAGCCAGCGTGCGGGTGCCGGCCTGGTCCTGCGCTCGCAGTTCGGCAATCGCGGCGGCGACCTGCGCATCGGCACGGGCGCCAGTGTGCAGGTCGATCCGGCGCAGTCCATCGAACTGCGGGGTGGCGGCAACATCACCGTGGAGGGGCGTCTGCACGCGGCGGGCGGGCGGATCCGGTTGGATGACGTGCGCTTGGCCATTGATCCGTTCGACAGTCAGCCCAGCAGCCGCACCTACCGCATTGCCGATGGCGCCGAGCTGGATGTCAGTGGCGACACCTTCAGCGTGGAGGATTCAGCGCAGCGGCTGCGCGGGCTGGTGCGCAAGGGCGGCAGCATCGAGATCGGGGGCGCGCTGGATTGGGAGGGTGCCGGCCAGGTCAGCGATCGCCCGGTGGATGCCTTCATCGTGGTCGAGCGCGGCGCGCAGCTGCGCGCCGATGGCAGTACAACGGCATTGCACATCGATGGCCAGGGCTTGCAGCAGGTGGACAGCGATGGTGGCGAGATCGTGTTGCGTTCCGCCAATGCACTCTATCTGCAAGGCGGCATGCACGCCGCGGCCGGCGGTGTCGGCGCGCATGGCGGTACGCTTGGCATTGCGTTCGTAGGAGGCAACTATGCGAAGGGGACCAGCAAGGATGTCCAGGTACCCCGGTTCCTCAACCTCAGCCAGAAGGGCGATGTGGCATCCGCACCGATCACGCCGAAGTACGGCGAGGCACGGTTGTCGGTGGAGCAGATCCGCGACGGGGGGTTCGACAATCTGTCATTGATCGCCGCGGTCCGCAGCGAAGGAAACATCGATCTGCGGATGACGCAGAGCCTGCGTCTGTCCGGCTCGATCGGCCTGTTGCCGGGGGCCGCACCGGGTAGCACGATCGCATTGCACGCGCCCTATCTGAAGCTGGCCAATCCGCCCTTGTCTGCAATCAGCGGCAATGAGCCGGAGATCAGTGGCGATGCGCCGCGGGCGACCGGCCGGCAGCATCGATTGCAGGCCGACGCGCAATTGATTGATATCCGCGACCGTGTGGCGCTGGATGGGTTTGACGACGTTTCCCTGCGTAGCAGCGGTGACGTCCGCTTCCTCAAGGGGGCAACCAGCGTGGGTGCACTGGATGCCGATCTGCTGGCGGCGCAACACCTGGAAATCACCGCCGCACAGCTGTATCCCGTCGCCGGTGCGTCCGCCCGGATCGGGGTCGGTTTCGATCCTGCCAGGTATTCCCGGGATATGATCTGGAAGGATCCAACCGGCGTGCTCCGCATCAATGGCCTCGCAGGGGCTGCACCGGCCGCCCCGCTGTCGGCGATGGGCAACCTGATGCTGGCCGCTGCGACCGTTGAGCAGGGCGGCGTGGTTCGCGCGCCGATGGGCAGCATTACCCTGGGCGGCACCGACAGGAACCAGCAGATCGCCTCGAAGGTCTCGTTCCTGCCGGGCAGCCTGACCTCGACCAGTGGTGCGGGGCTCAGCCTGCCTTACGGCGGCACGGTGGATGGCATCCAGTGGCGGCTTGATGGCGCAGCGGTTGCCCCACGCAACGTGGGCGGTGGCGGGTTGCCGGTCGGCATCGGCGTTGTCAGCAGCCAGACCGACGTGGCGCGCGGTGCGGTGCTGGACATGAATGGCGGGGGGGAGCTGACCGGCGCTGCGTTCGTCAGTGGCCGTGGCGGCTCGGTGGACATCCTGCGCCACGTCCTGGCCGAAGCCAATCCGCGCTACGGTTTCAGCCAGGCCGGTAGCGAGGTCTACGCGATCCTGCCGGGCTACACCGGCAACGTTGCGCCGCAGGGCCTGTCCGACGGTACCGCCGATCCAGGCGTGGGCCAGCAGATTGTCGTGCCCGCCGGCGTGCCGGGGCTGGCCGCCGGCATCTACACGTTGTTGCCAGCCAGTTTCGCGCTGCAACCCGGCGCGTTCCGGGTCGAGGTGGGGGCGAGCTCCACAACCGGTTCCGCTACGCCCCTGCCCACCGGGACGGGCTCTTGGCGTGTGGCAGGTCACCGCAGCGACGGTCTGGTCGAGACGGTCTCGCCGCTGCTGACCGACCTGCTGCTGACCCCGGCCGCGACTGTGCGCCGTCATTCGGGATACAACGAAACCCGCTACAACGCATTCTCCGCCGCCAGCGCACAGCGCCTCGGCCTGCCGCGCGGCTGGCAGACAGTCGACGCGGGCATGCTGCGCTTCGAACTGGGCGACGGTGCCGGCCGCGAGGGCAAGCCCGCGTTGCGCGTCGAGGGCGAGGCGCGCTTCCAGGCCGCCACCGGCGGTGCCGGTACGGGGGGCAGCGTGGAGGTAACGCGTGTCAATCCGGTCGGCACGCTCGAGATCATTGCCGCGGGCGGCAAGGCCGACTCGCGCCTCGATGGGTCGACGATCGAAGCCGACGCACTCAACGCATTGCAGCCCTCGCGCCTGGTCGTCAACGCGCGGGTACGTTCGACGGCGCCGTCCTTCATCAATGTCAGTGGTGTCGGCGGGGATGTGGTGGTCCGCAGCGGTGCCGTCCTGCGCGCACGGGAGGTGCTGATCGGGGCGGTGTCCGGCGGCGGCGGCATCGTGGTCGAAGCGGGAGCCGCCATCGATACACTTGGCCTTGGCACCGCCGGGCTGCCTTCCAGCCTCGGTTACGTCTACCAGGTGGGCGGAGCGCTGCTGGCGGTGTCCAATGATCGGCCCGAGATGCTCGCGCACCCGGCAGGCACCGATGGTGCTGCTGTCAACATCGATATCGGCGGGTGCAGCCCGCACGCGACCTGCGCCGGTCAGGCACGCCTGGTGTCCGAGGGCAGCATCAATGTGACCACCAATGGCCAGCTGCAGCTGCGTGAGGGGGCCACCTATGGCACGCGCGAGTTGGCGTTGGGGGTGGGCAACATCAACCTGGGCTCGGCCGAAGCGATTGCGCGAGCCGCGGCCATCGCCGCACTGCCGCCGGGCATGACCCTTAACCAGCAGGTGCTGGGCGACCTGCTGCGCGGTAACACGGCTACCGGGGCCCCTGCGCTGGATACGCTGCGCCTGAATGCCAGCGAGGCGATCCATGTATTCGGCAGTGTGGACCTGGACACCCGTGATGCGGCGACCGGCAAGGCCACCCTGCGCAACCTGGTGCTGGGTACGCCCGCGATTCATGGTTATGGTGACAGCAATGACCGGGCGCGCATCTTTGCCGCGGACCTGACCTGGGCAGGGCAGCTGGGCGGTTCGCCGGCACTCGGCAGTACCCAGACGCCGCCGTCGGCGCCGGCCATCACTGGCCGGCTGGGCAGCGGGCAGCTGGACATCATCACCGACACACTGCGCCTCGCACCTTCGGCGCGCTCGCAGCCTCTACCTGAGGTGGTGGCCGGGCGCCAGGTGCTGGGTTTCGCCGGCGTCAATCTGCAGGCGGCGCGTGAACTGGTGTTTGCCGGCAATGGTGCGCTGGATGTCTACCAGCGACAGGGCGACTACATCGCCGGCAAGGGCTGGACGTTCAGTGGCGGCAATCTCGACATCCAGGCTCCGTTGATCACTGCTGAGGCCGGCGCGAAGCTTTCGGTGAAGGCTGGAGGTACGCTCACTGCGCAGGGTGCGGGGGCGGGCAGGGCAGCCGACGCGCTGGGTGCCGAACTGGACCTGCGTGCCAGTGATATCGTGCTCGATACGCGTTTCGCTCTGGCTTCCGGCAGGTTGACCGCCAACGCAGATCATTCCGTACGTCTGGGCAGCAAGGCCGAGCTGGATCTTTCCGGGCGCAAGGTCAGCCTGTTCGACGTCGACAACTACAGCTGGGGTGGCGATGTCGAGCTGACGGCTGCCGATGGCAGTGTGCTCGCCGATGCCGCATCGCGGATCGATGTTTCGGCGCGCAACAACCGGGCCGGTCGACTGACGGTCACCGCCCTTGGGGCTGGCGATGGACGTGTCGATCTGGCCGGGCAGATCCTCGGCCAGGCCAGCGGCCGCCATGACGTCAGTGGCAGCGTGGTGCCATATGACAACGGCGAACTGCTGGTGCGCGCACAGCAGCTGCAGGACTTCAGTGGTCTGAACCAACGCCTGACCCGCGATGGCGTGACCGGCGCGCGCAGCTTCCAGATCAAACAGGGCAACCTGGTGATCGGCGATGAAGTGAAGGCGCGCAAGGTTGACATCAGCGTGGATGGCGGCGCGCTTCGGGTAAATGGCCGCATTGACGCCAGTGGTGAGCAGGTGGGCACCATTCGCCTTGCAGCGCGCGACGACCTGCAGGTGGATAGCACCCTGGACGCGCACGGCACCGCGCTGCGCGTGGACAGCTACGGCAGCATCATCGACAGTCCGAACCGCGCCATCATTGAACTGGAGAGTCGCAGCGGAACGCTGGCATTGGGGCGGACGGCCAGGGTCGATCTGCGCAGCGGTACCGATGTTGCGGTTGGCAGCGCTGCGGGTCAGAACGATGGCCGTGCACGCGGCACGCTGGTACTGAACATGCCGCGCTCTGGCGGCGGAGATGCATCCATCCGCACCGATGCCGGATTGCAGGTGCTGGGAGCACGCGATGTCTTCGCCACGGGCGTGCGTCGCTATGACGATGCTCCGTTGGCGACGACGCCTGATGTGAACGGCCATCGTTCGCAGATGGTGACGCAGGCCTGGCTGGACAGCGTCGTCGACCCGGACAGCGTGGCCTGGATGAATGCCGCGCTTGGCAATGGCGATCTGTCCGCGCGCCTGGCGGCATTGGGCAGCGTACGCTTGCGGCCGGGCGTGGAAATCGTCGGCATGACATCGGCAGCCAATCCCAACGGTGACCTGACCGTCAGTGGCGATCTGGACCTGTCCGGCTACCGCTATGGCCCACAGGCCAATCGTACCGATCCGGCACGGCGCGGCTTCGGTGAGGCCGGTGCGCTGCGCCTGCGCGCTGCCGGTGATCTGCATCTCTACGGCAGCATCAACGATGGCTTCGCACCACCACCGCTGAGCCCGGATGACGCGGGATGGCAGCTGTTCGAGGGCAGCGATGCAACCGTCGGGGTCACGCCGTTCGGCGCTGACATCGTGGTGCCGGGGGACGGCGTGGTGCTGGATGTCGGCTCACGTTTCCCGGCTTCGTCGGTGCTGAACTACGCCATCAAGGTGCAGGGCACGCAGCTTCCGGCAGGCACGACACTGCCGGTGGAAATGACACTGACCCAGGCTCTGCAGCTGCCTGCTGGCACGGTGTTGTCCGCCGCAATCACCCTGAACGATGGCCAGATCCACGCCGCCGGAACCGTGCTTGCACAGGCCCTGACAGTGCCGATGGGTGCGCGCCTTGCCGCCGGCTTCCAGCTGCGCAGCGCTGCTGACGTCGCAGCGCACACCTGGCCAGCCGGCGTGCCGTTGCCGACGGAACTGCGGCTGGCGGTGAGTACGCCGTTGCCGCGTGGCGCACTGATTCCGTCGATGACCCTGATCAAGCTTCCGGGTGGCACACCGGTGAAGCTGCGCCCTTCGGACAGCGATGGGCGGCAAGGGCGCAACTGGGCGCTGGCACAGATGCTGCCCGAGGGCACTACATCATGGGATCTCTCGCTGGTAGCAGGTGCAGACACCGAGGCCTCCGATCCTCGCCTGCGCAGATTCGGTGCCAATGGCGACCTGACGCTGTCCGACACGCATTACGGTGTGATCCGTGATGCGCTGAAGCAGAACAAGTTCGTGCGCGAACGGCTGGTGACGGCTGCGGGCGCGCTGCGCGAGAACGTGGACAGCAGCTGGATCGGCAAGACTGCCAAGGCGCTGGCAGAGCACCTGGGCAAGAGCGAGGATGCGCTGTGTGCCGCGGGTGGAAGCTGCGTGAATGCGCCCTATCTGTTCACCAAACTGGGCGCCGAGGAGCTGGCCGGCGATCCTGACCTTGAAGGCACTTCGGTCAAGGACTTCGGTGACCTGCCCTGGGTGGGCATGAGTGAGGAGGCGATCTGCAATCCACCCGAGGCTGGCTATTGTGTGATGCCGGGCGAGATGCGCGAGGTCACCACGATGGGGCCGCCGCAGCATGGAACGCCGATGTGGAGCGTCCTTCGCACTGGTACTGGTGACCTGCAGCTGGCGGCAGCTCGCGATGTGCAGATGCGCTCAGTGTACGGCGTCTACACAGCGGGTACGCCATCGTCCCTTGGCGGTGGCCATGATGCTCGCTTCGAGTCCGCGCGCAGCCCATTGGGTGCCCGCGAAATGCTGCTGGGCCTGCAACAGTCAACCGGCGACTATGATGCGGCATTGGCTGCCTACCAGGCGTGGTATCCCGATCATGGCGGCAACCTGAGCGTGAGCGCGGGCCGTGATGTCAGCGGTGCAACCTGGGGTAGCACCTCCTCATCCGGAGAGGCCAGCATCTCTGCCGGCACCTTCAGCGGCGCGACCGGTGGTTGGCTGTGGCGGCAGGGCACCGGAACAACCATGGGTGTCGAGTCGGTAGCCACGAGTTGGTGGATCAACTTCGGAACCTATGCGGCCTTCAACACGTCAAACCCCCGGGAAAGCCCGAGGATGGTGGGTTTCACCGGCCTCGGCACACTGGGCGGTGGCAATCTTGAGGTTGAGGCAGGCCGGCATGGTGGTGTGACTGCCGCCAAGGGTGAGGCACTCGGTGTTCTCGGTGGTACCCGCTACTCAACGGCGATCAATGCGGCAGTGGGCGCCACCGGTCGCGTTGATGACGGCCGCCTCGTGCAGACCGGGGGGGGCGATCTGCGCCTGCGGTTCACCGGTGCGTTGAATCCGCTGCTGGCTGCAACGTCGATGAGCCAGACCGGCAACAGCCAGGCCCCGCAGCTCAACGGCACACTGGTCAATCTGCGAGGCCATCTCGGCATTGACGCGGGGCGGATTGGTGGTAGTGTCGTGCAGGCCAATGACTACCGGTCCATCAGTGCTGACCTGCGCGCGAGCGATCCGTTCCGCGCAAGTACCAGCGCTGCGATGGGCGGCCCGCTGCTGGTGCTGGGCGATGCGGTCGCGGACCTGCGGGCGCGTGGGGATGTCGTCCTTTCCAGTGCCGCGGATGCCGGCCGTGTCCAGCAGTACAATGCGTTCGAGGCCAGGGCGGACGATGGGTCGCGGTTGCTGGGCGTTACCGGATTCTCGCTGTGGACCGCTTCCACTGCGGTCAACCTGTTCTCTGCAGGCGGCGACATCGTGCCTGTCGGGCAGGCGACAACGCAGGAAGAGGCAGATGGTGGAATGGAAAGCATCGTGGGTGGCGCCGTCTACCGGATCTATCCGTCGCGCCTGACGGCTATCGCTGCCAGCGGTGATATCAAGCTTTCGCGTTCCGTTTCCAGAGAGGTGCTGCTGACGGCCCCAGGGGCCAACAGCACGCTGCAGTTGCTGGCAGGTAACTCCATCCTGGCTGCAGCCGATGCACCGATGATCAGCAGCTCGGGCGCGGATGCCCGCTTGCCGTCGCCCTTCGACCCTGCCTTCAGCGGCTTCGGTGGCAGTAGCCGCAATCAGCTGCTACGCAGCAATCTGTCGCAGGACGGCGCGATTGCACCGCTCAATGTCAGGATCAACGGGGCTTCACCGCTGTTCGCGTTCGGGCCGAACCGGCCGATGCTGAGCACGCCGCGTGCCGGCGACGGGCAGCCGAACCGCTTCTACGCCGGAAGCGGCGACATCATCGGCCTGCGTACCGGCGGCGAATGGGCGTTGGGCACCAGCGCGGGCATGATCCGAACGGTCGGCACCTGGTATGACGTGTCGGCGCCGGTTCAGCTGCGCGCAGGCATGGACATTCTCGGCAGCTCGGTCATGGCGATGAACAATGGCAGCACCGACATGACTGTGGTCCAGGCTGGCCGTGACATCGTGCACACCAACCTGACCGTGTTTGGCCCGGGAAACGTCGATGTCAGTGCAGGCCGCCAGCTCCGCCAGGAAGACAGCGGCAGTATTGTCTCGCGCGGCGGGCTGATCCAGGGCGACACGCGCCCGGGTGCGAGCATCGCGGTGACCGCCGGCAATCAGTACATCGCGTTCGACGCTGTGCGCGCCCGCTACCTGGATCCGGCAAACCTCGCCGATCCTTCGCAGTCGCTGGCATCGCAGCCCGCCAAGGCGGTGAAGATCTACGACAAGGAGCTGAAGCAGTGGCTGCAGCAGCGCTTCGGCCTTGCCGTCGACGGCGCCGAGGCCCTGGCTGTGTTCGACCGGTTGCCGAAGGAACAGCAGCACATCTTCCTGCGCCAGGTCTACTACGCTGAACTGCGCGAGGGCGGCCGCGAATACAACAATCCGGATGGACCGCGATTGGGTTCCTACCTGCGTGGTCGCGAAGCCATTGCAACCCTGCTGCCGGACAAGGACGCAAACGGCAAGACGATCGATCGCAGCGGCGATATCGTGATGTACGGAGGTTCCGGCGTGCGTACCGAGGCCGGTGGCAACATCGAGCTGATGGCGCCCGGTGGGCAGATCGTGGTGGGCGTGGTCGGCGAGGCGCCGCCTGCGAGCGCGGGCCTGGTGACCCAGGGACAGGGCGATATCCGCCTGTTCAGCCAAGACAGCGTGCTGCTCGGCCTGTCGCGTGTCATGACCGCGTTCGGCGGTGACATCCTGGCCTGGACGGAGCAGGGCGACATCAATGCCGGTCGCGGCTCTCGCACCACGCTGCTGTATACGCCGCCGCGCCGGATCTATGACAACTGGGGCAATGTGTTGCTGTCGCCGCAGGCGCCGGCCAGCGGTGCCGGCTTCGCCACGCTGGCCCCGATTCCCGAAGTGCCGCCGGGCGACGTCGACCTGATCGCGCCGCTGGGCACCATCGATGCGGGCGAAGCGGGCATCCGTGTCTCGGGCAACATCAATATCGCTGCGCTGCAGGTGCTCAACGCGGCCAACATCCAGGTGCAGGGTGAGAGCAAGGGCCTGCCGGTGCTGGCCACGGTGAACGTCAATGCGCTGGCTTCGGCCAGTGCGGCAGCGAACAGCGCCAGCCAGGCCGCGCAGGATGTGATGCGCAAGAGCCAGGACGACGCACGGCGCAACCAGCCGTCGGTGATCAGCGTGCAGATCCTCGGCTTCGGCAGCGGCACCAGCAGCATTGCGCCGCCGGCGCGCGGCACGACCGCCAACAGCGGCTACGACGCCAACAGCGCGTTCCAGTTCCCGCAGGCAAGCCGCGACGAAGGCACGCAGCGCCGATAGGCATTGCACGCCACGGTAGGTGCCGACCTTGGTCGGCACGCATTGCCCGATGCACCGCATCGGGCTGCAGCATCGGGCCAGCCGCCAGGGAACGGTGGCGGCCCCAGCCAGGACGGCACGGAGGGCAGGGAGCGGCCATCAGCGGTGAGGACCACCGACACAGCGCCGCCGGGTGCAGGAGAGCACCCGGCGGCAGGAGGGTAGTAGATCCACACCATGCGTGGATGCGGTGCCACGAACGAATCCTACAACTCCAGCACCCGCCGGTAACTCAACGGCCCACGCCCATCGCGCAGGCCCAGCCGCAGCTCCAGTCCGGTGGCTGGCAGCACCTCGCCCTTGCTCGGCAACACGGCCCATCCCTCGCCGGGCTGCCACGCCCGCACCTCGAACCGCTGCACATCGCGCGCCACCGCGATGCCCTTCGACTGTTCCGGCGCCGGCAATGGATACCGGTCCGTGGCCGCGCCGCTGGCCCGCCACAGTGTGCTGCCCTGACGCCACCAGCGCACGCGCTGCCAGTGCAGCCCATCACTGCCCACGCTGCGGGTGATCTCCAGCGCGAAGCTTCCATCCGGGTGCCGCTCGCTCACCAGCGACGGAGGCAGCAATCGCTGCGGACGATCAGCCGGACGCACCGCGCCATTCATCAGCGCATCATCCGCACGCATCTCGATATCACGCTGGAACTGCTGCAGCACGCGCAGTGCGGTGGTGGTCTCGGCATCCGCCTGTCGCAGGCGCTGGTCGCTGCTGGCCACGCTGTCGAGCGCGCGCCAGCAGATCAGCGCCAGCACGCCCATGATGGTGATCGCGATCATCACCTCAATCAGGGTGAAACCGCCCACGGCGCGCTTCATGGCGCGGCCGTCCACGGCAGCTGCATCCGCGCCAGCGACTGCCGCGGTGCATCCTCGGCGACCACGCTCAGTTCCAGCTGCGGCTGGCCGTCGCTGCCCGTGCCCAGGTGCTGCAGCACCAGGAAGGTTCCGCGTCCCTGCACGCAGCGTTGCCGTGCATCCTGGGGTGCCTGCCCGGCCAAACGAAGCTCCTGCCAGCGGTCCTGCGCGCACATCAGTGCCAAGCGGCGATCACGCAGCCGTGACTGATCGTCGGTGGCCACCGCCACCGAGCGCATCACCGCCGCCAGCGCAATCGAAACGATCGCCAGTGCGATCAGCACTTCGATCAAGGTGAATCCGCGCATGTTCCGCTTCATTGCACGACCTGCAATTGTCCGCTGCCATCATCACGAAGGCGCAGTGTGCGGCCCTCCAGCGACAGCCCCAGCTCCCAGGCGGTACCGATCCATTCCGGGCTTAGTTCGATGGCATTGGCGGGCTGCACCGCGATACCCGTTGCCTGCCACCGCTGCGGTCGCAACAGGTCGTCGCGCTGTACGGTCACCCATTGGTTGCCCTCACGGCGGCTGAAGCGATAGCCGCTGGGGTCGGCCTGCCAGCGGATGCTGCGGCCGTCGATGCGGGCCTCGTCGCGTGCCACCTGCAGGCGCTGCGCCAGCCGCTCGCTTTCCTGCCGCAGCTGCCGGCCGGGGTCGAGCAGGCTGCCCAGGCCCAGGCCGATCCCGGCCGTGCAGATGCCGATGATCACCAGCACCACCATCAGTTCGATCAGGGTGAAGCCGTGCGGAATGCGTTGCATCGACATCGCCTCCTGTCCTTGCCGATGCCTGCCAGCGTACGCGCGGATGATGAAACAAAAGCGTCAGCGACGGCTGCTAGCGTGGTCGGACACGAACGTGGCAATGGTGCGGAACATGGATGGCAGGCGCTGGGATCGCAATCGGGTGTTGACCCTGCTGGCGGCGACGCTGCTGCTGGCGGTGGTGGCCTATTGGGGCGTGACCCTTGTCGGCCAAATACCCTCGGTGGCCGCCAGTGAGGCACAGCCGAATGTGCCTGTGCGGCCCGTGTTCGACGCAGCGGCGAGTCTGCCGCTGGTGCGGCTGCTTTCACCCGGTGCGGTGCAGACAGAAGTGGTCGTGCTGGGCGTGATGGCCGGTGACCACGCGCCACTGGCCCTGCTCTCGGTGGATGGCCGCCCGGCGGAAGCCTATGCCCCCGGTCAGCGGCTGGGTCCATCCACGGTATTGGCCGGCATCAGTGCCAGCGCTGTGGAGCTGCAGCAGGCAGGCCAGTCGCGCAGCCTGCCGGTGCCGGAGCTGCCACCGGTGCCGACCGATGGCATCGTGCCCGCCAACTCCCTGTAGAGCCGAGCCCACGCTCGGCTGTCTTTGCATTCATCGGCGATGCCACGCAGAAGCAGCCGAGCGTGGGCTCGGCTCTACAGCTGTGCAGGATCAGCGCGCCGGACGCTGCGGTACCACCGAACGACCAAAGGCATCGCCCATGCGCTGTCGCGTGCCTTCCAGGTTGTACTGCATCAGCTGGTTGCCGGGCTGCCGCATCAGCCGTTCGGCTTCGGGCAACGCCGGTGACTTCGCAGATTTCGCCGGTGGCGCCAGCTTGCGCTGCAGGCACTCCCAGGCGGGAATCCGTTCGCCGTTGACCTGTACTTCAATACACGGTGCAGCGTCCTCCTGTGTTTTTTGTTCGCCGGCCTGCACCGAGGGCAACACCAGCAACACGACGAAGGCGAGCGCCGGACGACGCCATGTGATCAACAGTCCGCTCATTTCCGATCTCCCGCAGCAGCAAGGGCTTTGCAATGCAGACGTATGGCGTGCGCAGTGTCCGCCTGCGCGCGTTGGCGGACCGTCAAAAGATGACAGTGCTGTCACAAAACTGTTGGCGGCTTTGACGCGACCTACACGTCCTGTTGGTAGACCCACGCGCCGCTCCATGGCCACTTCCTTCGATACGACGCGATGCTTTCGATGACTCCTGTTCCGTACCGAGCCGTCCGCCTTCCGCTGCGCCTGCATCCGCTGGTGCTGGCCCTGGCAACCCTGCCGCTGCCGCTGTTTGCGCAGGAGGCGGCACCTGCGCCCAGCGTGAACATCAATGAGTACATCGTGCGTGGCAACACCGTGCTCGATCCGCGCCAGATTGAACGCGCGGTGGAGCCGTTCCTCGGCCCGGGCAAGACCCTGGCCGATGTCGAAAAGGCACGCGACGCGGTGAATACGCTGTATCAGCAGGCGGGCTACCAGTCGGTCTATGTCGAGCTGCCCGAACAACAGGTCAGTGCTGGTGTGGTACTGCTGAAAGTGCAGCAGACGCCGATCGGCCAGCTGCGGGTCGTAGGCACGAAGCACGAATCGCCCGAACGCATCCGTGAGCGCGTGCCGGCACTGGCCGAGGGCAAGGTGCCTGATTTCGACCAGGCACAGAAGGAATTGACCGCGCTCAACGAAGGTGGCCGTCGCCAGGTGATGCCGCTGGTGCGCGAAGGCCAGGTGCCGGGCACGATGGATGTGGACCTGCAGGTGGAGGAAAAGTCGCCGTGGCGGGCCAGCGTGGCGGTCAACAACGACCACAGCGCTGATACCGAGAAGCTGCGACTGAGTGCGTCGCTGGCCTACGACAATCTGTGGAAGCGCGGGCACAGCGCCAACATTGGCGTGTATCTGGCCCCGGAAGATGCCAAGCAGGCCAAGGTGTTTTCGGCCTCGTACATGATGCCGTTCGAAGGCACGCCGTGGAGCCTGGAAGCGTCCGGCTACAAGTCCGACAGCCGCGTACTGAACGCAGGCGGACAGGTCGGTACCGGCACCGGTACCGACGTGATCGGCAACGGCCATTCGATCGGCGTCAAGCTCAACTATCGACTGGCCGGCAGCAGCCAGTGGTGGCGCCAGCTCAGCCTCGGTGTGGACTTCAAGGACACCGAGGAAGACACGCAGATGGGCAAGGAGAGCCTGAAAACGCCGCTGAAGTACGCGCCGATCAGCCTGGCATTCGTCGGAGTGCGTCAGGGTGAGCAGGACCAGCTGAGCATCAACACCCAGTTGGTCGCCGGCACCCGTCGCCTGTTCGGCTATGGCAGCGATGCCATCGGCTTCGGGCAGAAGCGCTACTGGGCCGATCCGAGTTTCGTGGCCTTCAAGGCCGATGTGGCCAACACCCACACCTTCGGCAGCGATTGGCAGTGGTACGCGCGCGGCTCGCTGCAGGTAACCGATGCGCCGCTGGTGTCGGCCGAGCAGTTCGCCGCCGGTGGCATGTACACCGTGCGCGGCTATCTCTCGGCTGAGGCGATCGGCGACTACGGCGGCCTGGCCAGCCTGGAGTGGCGTACCCCGGCATGGTCGCTGTGGAGCGGCACCGATCTGCGCGTCTACAGCTTTGCCGACGCGGCCTACCTGCGCCTGCGCCAGCCGCTGCCCGAGCAGCGTGACAAGTACAACCTGGCGTCGGTCGGCCTGGGTGCGCAGCTGCGCCTGGGCGAACACCTGCAACTGCGCCTGGACTACGCCTGGCCCTATGCCGATGGCCCGGTCACGCGCAAGGACGACCCGCGCCTGCATTTCAACATCAGCACCAGTTACTGATCCTTTCCTTGAACATGCGTTCTCCGGAGACCCTTCGCATGGACCGTTTGCTTTCCCGAGTGTTGCTGCTGCTGGCCGCGCTGGTTGCGTTGCCCGCCGCTGCGGCCGATGCCAATTGGTGGCAGGCCGAATGGAAGTACCGCAAGCCGATTACCGTCGACGCCGGCCCGCAGGGTGCGGGCCTGGCCGGTGACCCGGGCCGTACGCCGTTGCTGCTGCGCCTGCATACCGGCAACTTCGGTTTCGACGGCACCCAGGATGCGGGCAATGACCTGCGTTTCGTCTCGGGTGATGGCCGAACCGTGCTGGCCCACCAGATCGAGCAGTTCGATCCCAAGTTGGGCCTGGCCCTGGTCTGGGTGGACGTGCCAGCGGTCAGCGCCGCGGCGCCGCAGACGATCTGGATGTACTACGGCAACGAGAAGGCCCCGGCCAGCGGCAACGGCCAGCAGGTATTCGACCCGGACTACACGCTTGTCTACCACTTCGCCGAAGCCAATGCGCCGGCACGTGACACCACCGCCTACGGCAACAATGCCGGTGCTGTGGTGCCGCCGTCCGAAGGCTCGGTGATCGGCCGTGGCGTGCAGCTGGGCGCAGGCCCGCTGCCGTTGCCGGCCAGCGCCTCGCTGGCACAGGAAGCGGGTACGCCGTTGACCCTCTCGGCCTGGATCAAGCCGGGCAGCAACAATGCGGCGCAGGCGATCTATGCCCGTCGCGATGGCGCCTCCGAGCTGGTGGTCGGTATCGAGAACCGGGTACCGTTCGTGCAGCTCAATGGCCAGCGCAGCACGCCGGCACAGCCGATTCCGGAAGGGCAGTGGGCGCACGTGGCACTGACCGCGGAGAAGGGCGCACTGCAGCTGTACCTCAATGGTCGCGTGGTCGCGCAATTGAGCGGCGAGCTGCCGGCGCTGGGTACCGCCCCGGTAGTGGGCGCCGATGTACCGGGCGCGGTACAGCCTCTGGCCAACTTCGAAGGCGCACTGGATGAACTGCGCATCTCGCGGGTTGCACGTCCGGCGGCGCTGCTGCTGGCCGATGCCACTGCGCAGGGTGCCGACTCGCGCCTGATCAGCTACGGCGCCGATGAGCAGTCGGCCGGCCAGAGCCACTTCGGCTTCATTCTCAAGGCGATGCCGTTCGATGCCTGGGTGGTGGTCGCCATCCTCGGCCTGATGATGCTGATGTCATGGGCGATCATGATCGCCAAGAGCCGCCACTTCGGCCGCACCAGCAAGGCCAACGCGGTATTCACCGAAAGCTTCGGCAAGTTGTCCGGTGTGCCGCTGCGCACTCTGTCCGAGATGGACCGCCAGGGCAAGGCGCCGACCGCGATGCATGACGGCTCGCTGTGGCGCATTTACCAGGTGGCCATCGATGAAATGCAGCAGCGCCACCAGCGCGATGGCAACAGTGGCTACCTGAGCGGCGCCACCATCGCCGCGATCCGTGCCTCGATGGATGCGGTGATGGTGCGCGAGCAGGAAGCGATGGCACGGCGCATGAACTGGCTGTCGACCACCATCGAAGGTGCGCCCTACGTGGGCCTGTTCGGCACCGTGATCGGCATCATGCTGGTGTTCGTGGTGGCGGCGATGGCCGGCGCGGTGGACATCAACTCGGTGGCGCCGGGCATGGCTGCAGCGCTGCTGTGTACCGCAGCCGGCCTCGGCGTCGCGATCCCGGCGCTGTTCGGCTACAACTACCTGGGCGCACGCGCCGAGGCGATCGGCGCAGACATGGCGGTGTTCATCGACGAGTTCGCCGCGCGACTGGCCGAAGAGCAGGACGGGCGCGGCCCGGCCGCGGTCCAGGGCTGAGGGGCGCGCCATGGGCCAGAAGGCGAAGTTCGGCATCAAGAAGCGCGAGAAGGGCATCAACGTGACGCCCTTCGTGGACGTGCTGCTGGTGGTGCTGGTGATCTTCATCCTGACCAGCAACGCCTCCATTCCCGGCATCGAGGTCAACCTGCCGAAGGCCAGCAACAGCGTGGCCCTGGAAAAGCCGAAGACCAAGGCGATCACCATCGACCCCAGTGGCCAGGTGTTCCTGGATGCCTACCCGGTGACGATGGCCGAGCTGGAAGACCGGCTGCGTACCGAACGCGCGACCACGCCGGATTTCCCGGTGATCGTACGCGGTGATGCGCAGGTGCAGTACGCCCGCGTGGTCGAGGTACTTGACCTGCTGCGGCGGCTGGAGCTGGCCCAGGTCGGCCTGGTCACCGGCAAGGCGCAGGGCTGAGGCATGACGGCCCATCAACCCCCTCGGCCGGAGCCCGGCATGCGCGGTCGCCAGTTGCTGGTGACCGTCGCGCTGGTGCTGGCCGCCTTGCTGGTGCTCGGCACCGCGGTGTGGTGGCTGCTGTTCAAGGACACCGCCAGCACCCGTCGGCCGGTGGTGCAGCCGCCGATGCTGGCACTGCCACCGCCGCCTCCGCCGCCACCCCCGCCGCCGGAAGAGCCGCCAGAGCCGGAAACGCCGCCGGAAGAAACGATGCCCGAGCCGGAGCCGCTGGATCAGCCGACGCCCGCCGAAGAGCCGACGCCGACCCCGGACAACGCCGATCCGGTGACGATGAATGCAGATGCGCAGGCTGGCGGTGACAACTTCGGCATTCAGTCCGGCAGTGGCGGAGGTTCGTCCGGCGTCGGCCGTGGCGGCGCCGGCAATGCCACCTATGGGCGCTACCTGGGCTACCTGATGCAGCAGGCGATCTCGCGCGACGACAAGGTCAAGCGCCTGGCGTTCCAGCTGCAGGTGAACGTGTGGCTGGCAACGGACGGTCGACTGGAGAAGGTCGAGCTGGTGCGTGGCAGTGGTAACGAGGAGGCCGATGCGGCCGTGCTCGACGCGCTGCGACGCATCGGCAAGGTCGACCAGGCACCGCCGCCGTCACTCGATTTCCCCGCCCGCGTCCTGATCCAGGGCCGCCGGCCTGGGGCCTGATTCCCGACTTCCATGATTCCCCTTCTTTCGATGAGAACCGTGATGAACGACCACGTCCGCGCACGAACCGACTCCCGCCGCCCGCGGCCGGCCCGACGGGCGCTGCTGTGCTGCGCCGTGCTGCTCAGCCTGGCCGCACCGGCCGGTGCGATGGCCGCCGAAACCACCATGGTCAAGCTGATCAAGGGCCTGATCGCCAGTGGTGCACTGAAGCCCGAAGACGGCCAGGCGCTGTTGGTGCAGGCCGAAGCCGAAGCGGCGGCCGCACAACGCACCGCAGCCAGCGGCAGCACGGTCGCCAGTGGCGGCGTGGCCCTGGAAGCCGGCGACGTGCGCGTGCCCTACGTGCCGCAGAGCGTACGCGACGGCATTCGTGACGAGGTACGCCAGGACGTGATGGCGCAGGCCAAGGCGGAAGGCTGGGCGGCACCCAACGAAGTGGCCGAATGGACCAAGCGCATCAAGGTCACCGGTGACATGCGCGTACGCAGCGAGTCGCGCTTCTACTCCGAGCGCAACAGCGACATCGTGAGCAACTGGTCGTCGATCAACTCCGGCAACGGCTTCGATACCAACCGGAACACCAATCCGCGTCAGATCCCGCCGCTGCTGAACACCCGCCAGGACCGCCGTAACTTGTGGCGGATCCGTGCCCGCCTGGGCATCGAAGCGACCATCGGTCAGCACACCACGGCCGGCGTGCGCCTGGCCAGCGGCAGCAGCAACGGCCCGGTGTCGACCACGGAGCAGCTGGGCGGCGGCCTTGGCAAGAAGGACGTGTGGCTGGACCAGGCCTGGCTGGCCTACAGCCCGGCCGACTGGGTGACGGTACGCGGTGGGCGCTTCGGCAACCCGTTCTGGAGCAGCGACACCCTGTTCTCCAACGACCTGAATTTCGACGGACTGGCCGCCAACCTGAAGTACGACTTCAACGGCGGTGACCTCGACCTGTTTGGCACCCTGGCGGTGGTCCCGCTGGAGTACACCTCCGACAGTTCGCCCAGCCAGAGTCTGGTCAAGACCCCGAACGAGAACAAGTGGCTGTCCGCCGCGCAGGTAGGTGTGAACTGGCGCTTCAACGATGACAACACGGTGCGCGCGGCACTGGCCTACTACGATTTCAAGAACATCAGCGGCCGCCTGTCTTCGCTGTGCGCGCTGTTCTCGGGCATCGATGGCTGCGACACTGACTGGTCGCGCCCGGCCTTCATGCAGAAGGGCAACACCCTGATGCTGATCCGCGACGTCGCGCTCTATCCGTTGGATCCGGCCAATACGCCCACTCCGCAGTATGTCGGCCTGGCCTCGGCGTTCCGCCTGGCAGCGTTGAACCTGCGCTGGGATACACAGCTGGCGCAGGGCATCGGTCTGCGCCTGGATGGCGATTACATCCGCAACCTCGCCTACGACAAGCAGGCCATGTTCAGTCGCGCCCAGAACGGCATCGTCAACAACTACGGCGCCGGCGACACTGTCGGCATCGATACCTTCCGCAGCGGTGACACCGCATGGATGGTGCAGGCCACCTTCGGTGCCACCGACCTGAAGGAGAAGGGCCAATGGCAGGCGCTGCTGGGCTATAAGCATATCGAGGCCGACGCGCTGCCCGACGCCTACAACGATCCGAACTTCCACCTGGGCGGCACAAATGCCCGCGGCTACTACGTGGGCGGCGCCTATGCGCTGGATGCGCGCAGCTGGATCAGCGGCAAGTGGATGGCGGCCAAGGAAGTGTCCGGTGCGCCGCTGTCGATCGACGTGTTCCAGCTGGAGTTCAACACCGGCTTCTGAGTGGCGGCGTGATGCGGATCACGTAGTACGTGGCGGGGGCGCAGCGATGCGCCCGTCTAAGGAAAGGAGACCACGCGTTGTTCAAAAGGAGAAGTGGATGAGCCGTCGCAAGCTGTTCGAAAGTCCCGAACCGTCCAGCCAGATGCTGGGTGTTGGACCGGCCTATGTTTCAGTGGAGGGCCTGCGCCAGCACCTGGCCGAGTTCCTCCTGTATGCGGGCCGGCCGGTGGTGATCATGCGCGGGCGCAGTGAAGTGGGCTATTTCCTGCCGGCGCGCTGCTGGCGCCAGCGTGACGATGATCCGCTGGCGGCCGCCGCCGCCGACCAGCTGCTGGACGCGGCCGGTTTCCAGGTCGAGGACATCCAGCAGGTGGAACAGGAATTCAACGCGATGCGCCAGCGCACCGTGCTGCATTCACGGCGCTGAGCCTTCTGTAGAGCCGGGCTCATGCGCGGCTTTCAGCCCAGGAGCTGAGCATGGGCGTGGCTCTACAGTACATCCACGCCACGCGTGGATAGGGTTACGCTGCGCCTCCGCGCTCACTGGTGATGCGTGCACCTTCGCGCATCACCAGGGTTACCGGGGTCTTTTCCACCACCTCCAGCAGACGCTGCCACTGTGCATCGCTCAGCTCAGCGCTGGCGTGCAGCACGCGGTGTACGTGGAAGCGCCCATCCTCGTCACGTTCAGAGCGCAGCTCGGCATGAAACTCGCCCAGTTCCCAGCCCTTGCGTTGTGCATACATGCGCAGGGTGATGGCAGTGCAGGCCGCCAGCGAGGCCAGGTACAGATCGAACGGCGCAAAGCCCTTGCTCTGACCGCCCAGCGATGCCGGCTCGTCAGCATCTACATCGAAGCTGCCATTGCTGATGTGGTGCAGGTAGTTGCCGCCGGTTGAAACAATACTTGCGTAGGCCATCACGTTCTCCATTTGTCTGTAGCGTCGAGCCATGCTCGACTGCTCCCACCGGCGGCGCCAGCCAGGACCAACGCCGCCACGGAATCACTCGGTGCGATCGTACGAGAACTGGATGCCCGCCGTACCACCGGTTTCAATGAAGAGGTTCATGAAGGCCGGCACCGTTTCCGAACGCGCCCAGTCGCGCTGCAGCTCGCAGAACAGCTGTGGCACGCTGATCAACTGGCCACCGGCCTGTTCGATGCGGCGCAGCGCGGCGTCGTGTGCCGCCAGCGAAGTGCCACCCACCGCGTCGACCACCACATACACCTCGTAGCCTTCCTTCAACGCATCCAGGGCCGGAAAAGTCAGGCAGGCCTCGGTCCACAGCGCGGTCATGATCAGCTTGCGGCGGCCGGTGGCTTCCACCGCCTTGCGGAACTCGACGTCCTCCCAGGAATTGATGGTGGTGCGGTCGTAGGTAGGGTGGTCACCCAGCACCTTGCGCAGCTGCGCAATCGGCGGCTTGTTCAGGCCGGTCTTGACGTTGACCGTCGAATGCACGATCGGCAGCCCGTAGGCCACCGCGGCCTTGGCGGTGCCGACGATGTTGTTGACCAGCAGCTGGCGGTCCATCGAGGCGATGGAGTTCACCTGCACCGGCTGGTAGTCGATGATGATGAAGGCGGAATTCTGCGGGGTCAGCAGGTGGTCGCTGGCCGGGTCGCGGATCGGTTCACTGGACATGGTGGGTCTCCGGTTGGGAGGGGGCCGGCGGCTGGCCGGCACCCCGGGGGGGGGGGCAGCTCAGCTGCGCTGCGAATCCAGCTGCTCGTGGTTTTTCTGCACGTCCTGCGCCTTCATGTAGCTCTCGATCAGCAGCTGGTAGTTCGGGAAGATCTTCGTGTAGACCTCGGCCCACTGCTGGGCATCATCGCGGTTCCAGCTGCGCTGGATCTCCGAGGCCACCGCGGCGGTGTCCATCGGCACCACGCCGGCCTGCACCACGCGGGCCAGGGTGATCTCTTCGGCCATCTTCGAATAGGTGCCCGAGGCATCGATCACCGCGAACACCTGGTAGCCATCGGCAACGGCGGCGATGGACGGGAAGGCCATGCACACGCTGGTGATGGTGCCGGCGATGATCAGCTGCCTGCGGCCGGTGGCCTTCACCGCAGCAACGAACTCCGGGTTGTCCCAGGCATTGATCTCACCCTTACGCGCCACATACTGGGCATGCGGGGCGGCCTCGTGGATCTCGGGGATCAGCGGGCCGTTCGGGCCTTGTGGAACCGAGGCGGTGGTGATCACCGGGATCCTGGCCAGCGTGGCCATCTTCGCCAGCGCAGTGGCGTGGGCGCGCACGCTGGTGAACGGCATGTCACCGATGGTCTGGAACAGGCCGCTCTGGTGGTCGATCAGCAGCATCGCGGCGTTGTCCGGATCGATCACCGGGCGGGCACCGTTGAAGTTGGCGGGGGTACTCATGGTCAGTCTCCTGGAGAAGGTGGGCGATGGCCCGTTGGCGCGGCGGGTCATCGCCCGCCGCGCGGAAGCGCTCAGTGCGCGATCTGGCCGAATCGGCCGCTGTTGAAGTCATTGACCGCCTGCGCGATCTCGGCCTGGCTGTTCATCACGAACGGGCCGTAGCCCACCACCGGCTCGTCGATCGGCTCGCCGCTGAGCAGCAGCAGGGTGGCGTTGCTGTCGGCGTCGACGAACACGTCCTCGCCGCTGCGGTCGAAGGTGACCAGCTGTGCTTCGCCGACCGGCTGGCCGCCGTTGATCCGGACCGTGCCCTTCAGCACCACCAGCGCCAGCGTGCGGCCATCGGCCACCGGCAGTTCGGCGTGGTGGCCCTGCTGCAGGCGGATGTCCCAGACATCCATCGGCGTGTGGGTACGGGCCGGGCCGGCGTGGCCGTCGAATCGGCCGGCAATGACACGGACGCGGCCGGCGCCATCGGGCAGCTCCACCGAAGGGATCTGCGCATCGAGCAGGGTCTGGTAGCCCGGTGCGCCCATCTTGTCTCGGGCCGGCAGGTTCACCCACAGCTGGACCATGTCCAGAGTGCCGCCGCGCTTGCTGAATTCCGGCGTGTGGAACTCCTCGTGGAGGATGCCCGAAGCGGCGGTCATCCACTGCACGTCGCCCGGGCCGATGGTGCCGCCGGCTCCAGTCGAGTCGCGGTGGGCGACCTCGCCCTCATAGACGATGGTGACGGTCTCGAAACCGCGATGCGGATGCTGGCCGACGCCACGCGGGGTATCGCTGGGGGCGAAGTTGTAGGGGCCGGCATAGTCCAGCAGCAGGAACGGGCTCAGGTGCTGGCCGTGGGTGTTGTAGGAAAACATCGAGCGGGCGGGGAATCCGTCGCCCACCCAGTGCGGGCGGGGGGCGCTGTAGGTACCGGTGACACGCTTCATGGCGATCTCCTGGCCGGGGCTGCCGGCGGCTGTTCTTCGTTGCGAAGACGATATCGCCGCGACAATTGGGCCGGTAGACGCCAATATTTGCCGTCATAGTCCTATCTGGTGAACAATGGCGGCAGGCCGTGGGCCGCAGGAGATCGCCCCGTGTTCATCGCAGACATCCGCCGTTGTGACCTCAACGACCTGTTCTACTTCGCCATGGTGGTCGAGCACGGCGGCTTCTCGCAGGCCGGTCGGGCGCTGGCGATGCCGAAGTCGAAACTGAGCCGTCGCATCGCGCTGCTGGAGGAACGGTTGGGCGTGCGGCTGATCCAGCGTTCGACCCGGCGCTTTTCAGTCACCGAAGTCGGCCAGGACTACTACCGCCACTGCAAGGCGATGCTGGTCGAGGCCGAGGCCGCAGAAGAAGCCATCGCGATGTCACGCGCTGAGCCGCGCGGCACCATCCGCCTGGCGTGCCCGATCGCGATCCTGCATGCGCGCATCGGCGTGATGCTGGCTGACTTCCTCGCCCTGTATCCGCAGGTGACGGTGCAGTTGGATGCCACCAATCGCCGCGTGGATGTGGTGGGCGAGGGCGTGGATGTGGCGATAAGGGTGCGGCCGCCGCCGCTGGAGGACAGCGACCTGGTGGTGCGCGTGCTGGCACGCCGGGTCTGGTGTACCAGCGCCAGCCCGACACTGCTGGAACAGTTGGGCACACCGCAGGTGCCGGCCGATCTTGCGGTGATGCCGACGGTGGACCTCGCTTCGGCCAGCCAGCAGCACGTCTGGGAGTACACCGGGCCCGACGATGTGCTGGCCAGCGTGCACCATCGCCCGCGCCTGGTCAGCGATGACATGATCGCGCTGCGTGCGGCGGCGGTGGCCGGGGTCGGGTTGCTGATGCTGCCGCGGATGATGATCACCGATGAGCTGGACAGTGGCGCGCTGGTGCCGGTGTTGACGGAGTGGGTGCCGAAGCACGGCATCGTGCACGCGGTGTTTCCGTCGCGACGTGGCTTGTTGCCGGCGGTGCGAGCGTTGATCGATTACCTCGCCGAACGCTTCGAGGCGCTGGACGAACCGTAGGCCCTTCATCCACGCATGCACGCATGGCGTGGCTCTCCTGTAGAGCCGGGCCCATGCTCGGCTGCATCTGCGCCAAGGGCAGCCGAGCGAGGGCTCGGCTCTAAAAGGCTTTGCTTGCCGCCTGCGGCCGCGCGGCCCACAATCCACGTCCGGACCGTCGCCATCACGCCCATCATTCCCCGGTCCGGCCTTGGCACCTATGTCTCCCAATGCCCTGGCGCTGGTCGAGCTGTTGATCCGCGAGCGCCGTGCGTTGTCTCGCTTCATCGCGCGCTATCTCGACCCGGCCAGTACCGAGGACACCCTGCAGAACCTGTACCTGAAGGCCAGCAGCGTGCCCGGTGATCCACCGATCCTGGAGCCGCGTGGCTATCTGTACCGGATGGCCTATCACCATGCGCTCAACCGCAGCCAGGCCGACGCCCGCGAGCGGCGCGCGATGGCCGAGTACGCCGCCGACATGGCCGAGGCCGGCCACGATGGCGAGGCGCAGGCGTTGGACCAGGCACAACTGCGCGAGATCACCCAGACCATCCTCGCGCTGCCGGCGCAGGTACGCGAGTGCTTCGTGCTCAACCGCTACCTGGGCCTGAGCGAGCGGGAAATCGCCACTCGGCTCGGCATTTCCAAGAGCCTGGTCGGCAAGCATGTGCTGCGCGCGGCGCTGCTGATCCAGCAGCATCAACAGGGAACGCGCCGATGACCGGCGATTGCCGTGGGCAGATCGCGCCCGCCGTTGTCACAACAGGAAAGCGCACCCGTTCGCGGTGCGGCAGGCCACAACCATGACCACGTCCGAACCCTCGCCGCGTCAGGCCAGGCAGGCGTTGCGCTGGGTGATCCGGTGCAGTGCAGGCCCGCTGCCGGAACGCCAGCAACGAATTCTGCAGCGCTGGCTGCAGGCCGACCCCCGCCATGCGCTGGCCTGGCGCCAGCAGCAAGCCTTCTGGCAGGGGTTGGATGCCGCCGGGCCCGAAGTGCTGGCGGCGCTGCCTGAACTGACCGCCGACCGCCAGGGGTTGCGGCCGATCGCACCGCGTCGCCGCCTGCCTTGGCTGCTGGCCAGTGCAGCCGCAGTGGTGCTGATGGTTGCCGCTGCGCCGCACGCGCTGCTGCTGGCACGCAGTGACCTGCGTAGTGGCGATGCGCCACGCGTGGTGCAGCTGGAAGACGGCAGCACCGCTGTGCTCGATGCGGGCACCGCGCTGGCGCTCGAGTTCGACGGCCAGCAGCGTCGCCTGCGCCTGCTGCGCGGGCAGGCCTGGTTCCAGGTGGCGCACGAGGCTCGTCCGTTCCAGGTCGAGGCCGGGGGCGGCCGGGTCCGTGATATCGGCACCGCCTTCAGCGTGTCGATGCAGGACACCACGGTCACCACCCAGGTCAGCGAGGTGCGGTCGACGTGCGTCCGGGCGATGGCAGCGTACAGCGCCTGCATGCGGGGCAGTCGCGGACGTTCCGTGACGGCCGCTGGCTGCAGCCGGTGCGGCTGGAAGATGCCGAGGCCATGGCGCCGTGGCGGCGTGGTGAGGTCGCGATCGACAATCTGCCGGCCGCGCAGGCCATCGCCGATCTGGCGCGCTATCGGCGTGCACCGGTATGGGTGCTGGGCGGGCAGGGCGCGAACGTGCGGGTCAGTGGCCTGTTCCACCTGCAGCAGCCGGAGGCCGCTATTGATGCCGTGGCCACACAGGCGGGACTGCGCGTGCAGCGCTTGCCCGGTGGCGCGTTGGTGCTGTGGTGAGGTGCAGCCGGTTCATGGCGGAATACGCGGCATGAAAAAAACATGAAAAAACCGTGGGCAGTCGCCACACGCGGCTGTCTATAGAGGTATAGCCAGAGCGAAACACCGTTTCTTCTCAAGCCAGACACACCACCGGCACCGGATGTGCCCGTGGTCCAGCCACGCTTGAGGAGTTCCTGTCCATGCCGTCCACGGCATCTGCCTGTCATCGCCGCGCCACCGTCCTGGCTCTGGCCATCTCTACTGCATTGCTGCCGCTGGCCTGGGTCCCGGTCGTGCAGGCGCAACCGGCGGTCGTCGCGCCGTTGCGCCAGTACACCATTCCGGAACAACCCCTGGCCGACGCCGTGCGTGCCTTTGGCCGCCAGGCCGATGTGCAGGTGGTGTTCCGCAGTGACCTGGTGGAGGGCCGACGCTCCAGTGCGGTGCAGGGCGAGTACAGCCAGATGCAGGCCCTGCAGCAACTGCTGCGCGGGAGCGGCGTACGTGCGCAGCGCGGCATGGACGGCACCTGGAGCCTGCGTGCCGCAGCGGAGGCGGGTGAGGGGGAAGGGGTACGGGTGACCGAAACACTGGACGTGGCCGGTCGCCTGCAGTCGGAAGGGGGCGAGGCCCGCGATCGGCGCGGCTACGATGATGTGTTCGCGCTGGACCTGACCACGGCGTATTCGGGGCGAGACCGGGTGGAGCGCTATCGCGGTTCCAATCCGGCCGACGTGGTCAAGGATCTGGTCGGTGTGTTCAGTGGAGACGCCCGCAACAGCGGTGCGCTGGACGTCAACATCCGTGGCATCCAGGGGCCGGGGCGGGTGCCGGTCAGCATCGACGGTGGCGAACAGGCGCTTACGGTCTGGCGCGGCTACAACGGCGTCAGCAACCGCAACTACATCGATCCCAACCTGATCGGTGGCATCCAGGTCATCAAGGGGCCAGGGCTGGTGCGCGATGTGCACAGCGGGATCGGTGGCGCGCTGGTGATCAAGACCATCGACGTTGACGACATTGTTGCTGCCGGCGAACGCTTCGGCGGGGAGCTGAAGATCGAAGGCAGCAGCAATGCGGTGGCGCCACGCCTGCCTCGCCTGCACACCGGCGAGGACTACCGAACCGTAACGGGCTTCCCGCAGGGCTCGCCGAACTCGCCCTACGACGACCGCACCTTGGTGGTGCCGGTGAAGTCGCGCAGTGGCAACAACCCCTTCGATGGCGAGGACCAGGCCTGGCGCCTGGCGCTGGGCGTGCGTGGCGACAACGTCGACCTGATGGCCGCCTACGCCTGGCGCAAGCGCGGCAACTACTTCTCCGGGAGCAACGGCAGCGCCTACTACGACCAGGACCGGCGCGAGCAGTACGAGTACCAGGGCATCGACTACATCACCACGCTGGCGCGCTATTTCAAGCCCGGCGATGAGGTGCCCAACACCTCCAGCGAACAGGAGTCGTGGCTGGTCAAGGGAACTTGGCAGATCAATGACGAGCAGCAGCTGAAGGCCACCTGGCGGCGCACGCTGTCGCACTATGGCGAGATCATGCCGTCGCGGATACTGTCCGCGCCGGACTACGGACGAATCCAGTGGCCGCTAAGTCGGGTTGCGTCCGATGCCTGGAACCTGGAGTACCGCTTCCAGCCGGCCGGCAGCCGCTGGCTGGACCTCTACGCCAACCTGTGGCGCACTGAGACGGACAGCGATACCTACACCGCAGGCGGCTTCCCGAACTTCGCTCCCGGCAATCCGGACTGGAATGCCGGGGCCAGCCCGATCCTGCGCAACACCGCGCTGGCGAATGCGAGCAACGACCGAACCGGCCTGACCCTGAGCAACCGCTTCGCCCTGCATTCCACGCTGGACCTGACCGTGGGCGGCAACTGGCAGTACGAGAAGCTGGGTTCGCGTGACCCGTATTTCGGCCCGTCCGATGGCTGGCGCATGTACCCGCGCGCTGGCCGTCGCCAGGAAGGCGAGGGCTACCTCAATCTGGAATGGCGTCCGGTCGACTTCCTTGCTTTCAACGCCGGCGTGCGCTACAGCCGCTACTGGGCCTTCGATGATTTCCTGCAGGCGCATCCGGAGCTGCTGACCAAGGGCGTGGGCAGCAAGGAGGCGACCTACCGGACGAATGAGCTGCCCGAGCGGCCGGCCAGCCTGCAAGCGCAGATCGATGCACTGGAGGCCGAACGCGAGTTCTGGGAGAGCATCGGCATGGGTTCGGTGGTTGACGATGCACTGCATGGTCTGCTGGCGTACTACGAGACGCCGCAGGCGGTGGAACATCGGCTTCCGTGGTTGCCCGATGGCAACGGCAACTATGCCCGTGCGACCAACCCCTGTCTCAACGGCCAGGTGGCGGTCATACCCGGCGTGCTGCCGATCTACCCCGGCAGCGACCTGGTCTGCAATATCGGCAACACCATGCAGTCGCGGCCGGTGGACGGGCGCAATGACCGCCGCCGCGATCACGCGTGGTTGCCTACTTTCTCGGCCACCGTGAACCTGTCCAAGGCCGCGCGCGTCTACCTGCGCTACAGCGAAGCAGTGCGCTTCCCCAGCATGTTCGAAAGCACCATCGCTTTCTCCAGCAGCCTCAACCCGCTGTACACGCTCAAGCCCGAGCATGCCTACAACTACGAGCTGGGCTACGTGCACGACCTGTCGGGCCTGTTCGGCAACATGGCCGATGCCGACGTCAAGCTGGCCTATTACGTGCACAAGACCCGCAACGTGATCGAGCGCGACGCCTACTTCCTGTTCGACAATATCGACAAGCAGACCATCCGCGGCATCGAGCTGCAGGCACGCTTCGACAACCGGCGCTTCTTCACCGACCTGGGTATTTCGCGCACGCTGGAAAACGAGGTGTGCGACGAAAGCACGGCAGTGCTGCTGGATGCCAACCGTGGCCTGGTGCCGAACTGCGTGCAGGACGGTTTCGTCAGTGGCTACCTGCTGACCCAGGCGATTCCGAAGTTGTCGGTGAACCTGTCGCTCGGTACGCGCCTGTTCGATGAACGGTTGGAACTGGGCAGCCGCATCGTGCACTACCAGCGCCACGAAAACCCCGATCTACAGGCCTATCGCGACCGGTTGCTGGCCGGTGGCAGCAGCCTGCTGTGGCAGAACGTGCCGTTCACCTGGGGCAACATCACCACCGTCGATGCATACGCGCGCTGGCGTTTCAACGAGCACGCCAGTGTCGAGCTGGTGGGCAGCAACCTCGGCAATCGCTACTACGTCGACCCGGCCACGCGCTCCACGCTGCCGGCGCCGGGCCGCACCCTCAAGCTCGGCTTCACCGCGCGCTTCTGACCTCCCGCTTTCAAGCGTTGTACCCGTAGTTCCCACAACCCAAGGAGCAATACCATGAAGATGATCTCCCGTTCGGTTCTCGCCGTTGCTGCCACCTTTGCCCTGGCCGGCGCCGCGCATGCCGCTGACATCGTCGGTGCGGCCAGCCCGGTGACCGACGCCGAGCTGTACGTCGCCGTCGGCGAATCGCAGGTCAACGGTGGCCCGCACAAGGCAGGCAAGGCCGGTATCGGCGTCGGCACCGTCTCCAACGCCAAGCCGGTCGATTTCCAGGGCCTGAGCCTGTACTCGGGCACCACCACCGTCAATGGCACCGCTGTGCGCACGCTGGCCATGCCGATCACCGGCGCACCGGGCAGCCATGCCGGCATGGGCCACTTCAACTTCGTCAAGGTTGGCAGCGGCGATGTGTGGTTCGGCGAGTGGTCCAAGGATGGCGCCGCTGGTGGCTTCAACAACCGCCAGGTCTACTTCGTCGGTGACCGTGCCGGCACCACGCTTCCGGCCGGTGTGGCCACCTACAGCGTTGCGGGCCTGAACAAGTTCAACGGCAGCAACCTGCTGTCGGGCACCTTCCGTGCGGACTTCGGCAGCGGCAAGCTGCTCGGCGGCCTGACCGGTGGCGGCCTGGCGATCAACGTCAACGCCAACATCAACAGCGCCAATGCGTCGTTCGCCGGTTCGGCCACTGCCAACGGCAGCGTTGCTGGCACCACCCAGGGCCAGTTCTTCGGCGCCAACGCGGCCGCCCTGGCCGGTATCGTCACCTTCAGTGGCAACAGCCAGTACGACACCGCCTTCGGCGGCAGCAAGAACTGATTGCCACGCCCCTGACGGGGCAGGGCAGGGGCAAGCCGCGATCCGCCAGTCCCTGCTTCGGCCCGCTGCATGCACCACCACGGATCGACCATGCGCCACTCCATCTTCCTTGTCGTTCTGCTGCTGGCGGCCGCCGATGTGCGCGCCCAGCAGGACGATCTTCGCCGCGTGCTCGAACAGGGCACCGACCTGCGTCACCAGCAGCAGGACCAGCAGCGCCTGCAGCAGGCCGAGTCGGAGCGGCCGACCATCACCATCGACGGCCAGATGCTGCGCGTGGAGCGCACCGTCGATGATCTTGGCCAGGCTCTCTACCTGTCACTGCAGCATCAGCAATGGCAGGCCGCCGCTGCGTTCCTCGATGAGTACATCGAACTGCCCGGCCATGACCCACTGCTGCGCCACTATGCGCAAGGGGCGCTGGCGCGGGTGGCGGGCGACCATCGCCGCGCGGCGAAGGAGTACGAAGCACTGCTGGTGGCGCAGCCGTACTTCCTGCCGGCGCGCCTTGAACTGGCGCGTGTCTACGCAGAAGACCAGCGCGATCGCGATGCGGCCGCGTTGTTCACGGCCATCGCTGCGGGCATCAATGCCGATGATCCGGCCACGGCCGGCGTCCGCGCTCGCGTGGACGGCTACCTGAGTGCCCTGCAGGCGCGCCAGCGCTGGAAAGGCGCGCTGTCCGCCGGCCCGGCATGGAGTGACAACATCAACCGCAGCTCGGCCAGCCGCACCTGCCTGTTCGGCGTGGGCGACGCCTGCATCATCGAACGGAAACTGCCCGACGCCCAGCGCGCGGCGGGCCTGGACTACGACGCCAGCCTGGAACGGCGCTGGGTGCTCGGCGGGCATCATGGGCTGTACGTGCGCGGTCTCGCCTTCGGACAGACATGGCGCGGGCAAAGTGCGTACAACGAGCTCAATGCCAACGTGCAGGCGGGTTACAGCTGGCGTAGTGCACGGCAGACCGTGCTGCTTGCCCCCAGCTATGACTACCAGGGCCTGGGCAACCATGCGCTGCAGGGCGGCAGTGGCGTGCACGGGGAATGGCAGTACGCCCTGGATGCACGCAGCCTGCTCAAGCTGGAGGCCGACTGGAAGCGCCAGCGGTATCGACAGCAGGGCCTGGCCAGCAACTACGACGGCGAACTGGCATCGTTGTATGCCACCTGGTTCCGCGCGCTCAACCCGCGCTGGACGGTTTTCGCCGGGCTGGATGTCGCCGACAGCAGCGCAGCCGACCCGGCCAACGGCTACCGCCAGCGCGGCCTGCGGCTGGGCGCGGCACGGCAGTGGATCGGCACCACGGCCACCGTATTCGTGTCGCTGCGCCATCGCGACTACGACACCTGGAGTCCATTGCTGGAGGCGCGCAGGCAGGACGACGAACAGAACCTGATCGCCATCGTCCGCAGCGAGCGCCTCGCCGTGGCCGGGCTGGTGCCCAGCCTGAGCCTGCGTTATGCCCGCATCGACAGCAACGTTGGCTGGCTGTACAGCCATGATCGCAGTCTGCTCAGCCTGAAGTGGGAGCGGGCCTTCTGAACGCGCTGCTGCAATGCCGCGGTGAACGCGCCGTGGCCGCGACCTTCATCCATCATCACGCGCCCTTGTAGCCCGGTTCGCGCATCCTGCGGGCGTTGCGGCAGAGGTGGGCCGCGTGCATCGAGGAGCGCCGGTCGTGCTGGAAGCGGGCAACAAACCAGAAAGCCTGAAAGGGCTGCGTGTACTGGTGGCGGAGGATGAATTCGCCATCGCGATGTTCCTGGTCGACTATCTGGAGCTGAAAGGCGCACAGGTGGTGGGGCCGGCGGGAAACCTGCAGGCGCTGGGGCAGCTTGTCGATACCCATTCCATCGATGTGGCGTTGCTGGACATCAACCTCGGTGGCGAGCAGGTCTATCCGCTGGCCGACCGCCTGGCCGAGGCCGGTACCCCGTTCCTGCTGACCTCCGGCTACGACGACAACCTGCCCAGCCGCTTCGCCACCGCTCCGCGCTGTACCAAGCCTTATCACATCGAAGTCCTGGTGCAGCAGCTGGCCGGGCTGGTGGCGACGCCGCAGGTCCCTGCGGGCATCGCCTGATTGCGCGGCATGTCGCGCCGTCCTGAAGGCATCCATGCCGCCGAGCTGCGTGGCGGAATGCCACCCAAGCCACGCCTGCACGCGCGCCACGATGGCATGGCCGCGCGTATCGCCCGCCATGACTGGTCACGCAGCCCATTGGGCGCGATCGAGCAATGGCCGCCGCACCTGCGCGCCACCGTCGATCTGATGCTGGCCCACGGCTTCCCGATGATCGTGTTGTGGGGCGAGCAGCTGGTACAGCTCTACAACGATGGTTACGCCGAGATCCTGGCCGACAAGCATCCTGGCGGGCTTGGGCAGCCGACCCGTGAATGCTGGCCAGAGGTCTGGCACATCAACGGTCCGCTCTACACCCGTGTATGGCAGGGCGAGACGCTCACCTTCGAAGACAAACTGTACCCGCTGGTCCGCCATGGGCGCCTGGAAGACGTCTGGTTCACAATCACCTACAGCCCCATCCGTGGCGAAGAGGGGCGGATCAACGGGGTGCTGGTGACCATGTTCGAGACCACCGCGGCACACATGGCGCTGGCCGCGCGTGAGCGTGAGGAGCTGCGGCGGCGCGAGAGCGAACGGCGCCTGGAACTGGCCTTCAGGATGCTGCCGGTGGGCCTGTGCATCGTCGATCTGCAGGGCCGCATGCTGCTCTCCAATGATCAGATGCGCGCCTACCTGCCCACCGGCAAGGTGCCTTCCAGGGACGCGGACAACCAGCATCGCTGGCACGGCTGCCATTCCGATGGCACCCCCATTGCGCCGGACGACTTCGCCATTGCACGGGCGATGCGCGGCGAGACCGTGGTGCCGGGGCTGGAATTCCAGTACCTGCACGATGATGGCCGCGCACGCTGGACGCGGGTCGCGGCCGCGCCGTTGCGTGACGCCGACGGTGAGGTCAGCGGCGTGTTCGCCATTGCCGTGGACATCGATGATCTCAAGCGTGCGACCGAGCGCCAAACGGTGCTGTTGGCCGAACTGCAGCACCGGGTGCGCAACATCATGTCGACCATCCATGCCATCGCCTGGCGTACCCGCGAGTCGGTCGGCAGCGTGGATGAGTATGCCGAGCGCTTGTGCGGGCGGCTGATGTCACTGGCGCGGACGCAGAGCCTGCTGACCCGTGGCGCCAATGCAGGGGTCTGCCTGCGCGGCATGCTGGATGAGGAGATCGCGGCGCAGTCCCCGCCTGCCGCGGTCTACAGCCTGCACGGCGAGGATGTGCTGCTGCCGCCGAAGGCCGCCGAAGTGCTGTCGCTGGCCATCCATGAATTGGCCACCAATGCGCTGCGGCATGGTGCGCTGACCCATGAGGATGGGCATATCGACGTGTCCTGGCACCTGCAGGTGCAGGAAGGGCAGCCGTGGCTGGGCCTGCACTGGTGCGAACGGCATGCCGAGGTGGAGGACTGGGAGCTGCCCCGGCAGCGGGGTCTTGGCCGGTCCCTGATCGAGCAGCGCGTGACCTATGAACTGGCCGGTAGTGGCGAGCTGCGCTTTGGTGCACAGGGCCTGGACGCCTGGATCCGCTTCCCGCTGCGCGAGCGCGACAGCCTGTTGCAGACCGACGCTCCCCAGGCTGGAACCGGCAGGTGAATGCCATTAATCCCCAATTTGGCCAAATTGGGTATAGTGGCCATAGTCCATTTCTGCCTGGAGCCGTGCCATGACCTTGCCGCTGGATCTGCCTGGCCTTGAGAAGGCCCCGGCCTCGTCGGTGAAGACCCGGGGCTGGCCGAGCCTGATGCGCACCGTGCGCGAGAAGCAGGCGCTGGTCATCACCAACCACAATCATCCCGAAGCGGTGATCGTGGATATCCGCACTTACCAGGAGCTGCTGGCCAAAGCCGCCGGCGGGGACGCGGGTGAGCGCAGCGAGGAACTGCTGCGCCTGCGAAGCGAGTTCGACCAGACCCTGGCAGGCCTGCAGCGCGGCGAAGGGCTGGGCAAGGTGCTGGGCCAGCCGATCCGTCGCGGCCGCAAGGTCACCCTCGGCCGTCCGCTCTGACCGATGGGGCGGATCCTGGTGCTGGCCGGCGTCAACGGCGCCGGCAAGAGTTCGTTGTTGGGAACCTGGCTGGAAGCGGAGGGCCTGGGTTGGTTCAATCCCGATTCTTTCACCCGGCGCCTGGTCGAGGCCGGCTGGCCGCTGCCCGAGGCCAATGCCGAGGCCTGGCAGGAAGGTGCCCGCCGGTTGCGCCAGGCCATGGCCGACGGCACGGACTTCGCCTTCGAGACCACGCTGGGTGGCAACACCATTCCACACCTGCTACGTGAGGCCTGCGAACACCATCACGTTGCGATCTGGTTCTGTGGCCTGGCCACGGTCGAGCTGCATATCGCCCGCGTTGCGGCGCGGGTGGCGGCTGGTGGTCACGACATTCCAGTGGAGAGGATCCACGCCCGTTTCGATTCGGCACGCGAGAACCTGCTGGAACTGCTGCCACACCTGGCCGAGCTGCATGTCTACGACAACAGCGCACCGGCTGATGCCGAGGGCTGCGTCGAGCCGCTGCCGGTGCTGGCGATGGAGCGCGGCCAGCTGCAATACCCGGTCTCGGTGGCCGAACTGCTGCATACGCCTGACTGGGCCAAGCCGATCGTGATGCGTGCGATGGAGTTGAACGGATAGGGCCAGTACTTCCTGGCAGAGGGTCACAACAGGGCTGGTACGATTTCGCTACGCTGTTCGCTCATTCAAGGAGGATGTCATGCAGGGATCCGCAACGTTCCGCTCGACCCCGATCCGCCTGACGCTTGCAGCGCTGGCGCTGGCGCTGTCCTGTATGCCGGCGATGGCCGCGTCGCCCGCCGCCAAGCGACCATCGCCGCCCAGCCTGGTGCAGGCCTTCCACGCCGCCGAAGCCAACTTGCGGCTGATTCCCGGCGACGACATTGAATCCGATTTCCGTCCGGTGTGGAGCGCTGTTGCCGACCTCGATGGCGATGGCCGTGCCGAGGTCGTGTATTTCTACACGTCCGACTACACTGGCGGCAGCTTCGCGCAACGCAATGTGGTGGCGGTGATGACGGTGCTGACGGCAAACGATCCGCGCGGCCAGGAGAACCCGAACAGCCTGTCGCCGGTGGAAGCAGAGGACTATGCCGCCATCCGCAGGTATGGCTATGGTGACGACGCGGCTGAACAGATTCCAGGCGCCATCCGCGCGATCCGCATCCAGGGTGATCGCATCATTGTCGATTTCACCGTCAGTGCCGGGGCGACGGTCTGCGAATGGAGGAGCCCGAATCGCCACGTCTGTCCGCCGGATGGAAACTACACATGGACGCTGCGTTGGACGCCGGGGAAGCTGACCCGCATCAAGAAGTAGCGCCAGGTAGCGCCGGGTGTACGCGCCCGGCGCCACTGGCCCCGTAGATCCACGCCAAGCGAGGATCGCGTTCTGCGCCCAGCCTCAGGCCGGTTTCACCTGCTCAGGCTCTGCAGCCTCCGGCAACGGCGGCAAGGTTGGGTCCACTGTGACCGGCACATCGCTCTTCAACAATGCCGCGGCTTCCCTGTCGCTGCCGACGGCCGGCGGTGAGCCGCGCAGCGGCAGGCCGGCGGTTTCCTTCACGAACAGCATCGTGATCAGGCCGATCACCGCCGCGCCCATCAGGTAATAGGCCGGCACCAGCGGGTCGCCGGTACGTTCCACCAGCCACGCGGTCACCAGCGGCGTGGTGCCACCGAACAGCGATACCGAGACGTTGAAGGCGATCGACAGCGCGCTGTAGCGCACCGGTGTGTAGAACAGCGCTGGCAGGGTGGACGGCATCGAGCTGGTGAAGCACACCAAGGCCAGGCCCAGCAGCATCAGGCCGAGGAAGATCATCCAGTCGTTGCCGCTGCCGACCAGCAGCAGGCACGGAATGGCCAGCACCAGCAGCGCGATGCAGGCGCCGATGATCATCGGCCGGCGGCCGAGTTTGTCACTGAACAATCCACCGACGATGTTCAGCGGCATCATCACCAGCATCACGATGATGATCAGCAGCAGGCCCTTGCTCTCTGCGTAGCCCATGGTCACGCTGAGGTAGCTGGGCATGTAGGTCAGCAGCATGTAGTCGGTGACGTTGAACACCAGTACCAGGCCCATGCACACCAGCAGCTGGCGGCCGTGCACCTGGAACAGTGCACCCAGCCCCGGACGCTCGTGCTCGCGCTTCTCGGCTTCCTCGGCAAAGGCGCGGAACGCCGGGGTTTCTTCCAGTTTCATGCGCATGTACAGGCCGAGCAGGCCCAGCGGGCCAGCCACCAGGAACGGAATGCGCCAGCCCCAGTCCAGCATCTGTGCGTTGCTCAACAGCATGTGCAGTGCGGTGACCGTACCGGCGCCGGCGATGTAGCCGCCCAGCGTACCGAACTCCAGCCAGCTGCCCATCAATCCCCGGTTGCGGTCGGTGGAATACTCGGCGATGAAGGTGGCCGCGCCGCCATATTCGCCACCGGTGGAAAAGCCCTGCACCACGCGCGCCAGCAGCAACAGCACCGGCGCCCAGATGCCGATGCGCTCATAGGAGGGAATCAGGCCGATCGAGAACGTGCCCAGCGCCATCAGGATCATGGTGAACGCCAGCACTTTCTGGCGCCCGTAGCGGTCGCCGAGCGGGCCGAACACCAGGCCGCCCAGCGGGCGCACCAGGAACGCCGCGGTGAAGGTGGCGAACGCGGCGATTACCTGTGCGGTGGGGTTGCTGGACGGGAAGAACACCTGGCCGATGGTGACGGCCAGATAGCCGTAGACACCGAAGTCGAACCATTCCATCGCGTTGCCGAGTGCGGCGGCACCGACGGCACGCTTGAGCATGGGCTTGTCGACGACGGTGATCTCATCGACCTTGAGGTGGCGGCGGCGTTTGAACCAGCCAAAATGGGCATGGGAATCAGGCGTGTCCTGCATGGGGGCTCCCTTGTAGGTATGGAATAGGGGATGGGCGATGTGATGTGTCCCGGAAATCGGAAACGGCGATGCAGGCGCAAGTGGCGCAGGGGCATCGGAGCGCGGCGTGGGGGCCGGGGAATGTGTGCAGGCACAACGCCACGCGCACGGCAAAGCACCGCCGCAGGGGCGGAAACGCAGCAACGGGATCACACCGGCAGCGCAGTCAGCGGCCGGGTGTCACAGCAGCGTGGGGGATGCAGGCAGGGGGCCTGCGGGCGTCAGCCGCCGGGATCCAGCGCGAGGCGATGGAAATTCAGGGCGGGAGCAATCGTGGCAAGCGAAACGCCGGTCGGCAGTGCTTTCCACGTAACAGGTTCGCCCGTCACGTAGTGGGTCGTGTCGATCATCCGTTCATGATAGCGGCATCGGCGTGAGCGTGCAGCGAAGCGGGCTGATCTGCACGCTGTGTTCCACGTCGCCTGTTCAGATGGCTCAGGCCGACTTTGCCATCAATCCAAGCACGGTGCAGACCAGCGCCACCGCACCCGGCAACGCCAGCCGCCGCGTAATCAGTGCGGCACCAACCACCGTCAACACCGAGAACATGATGGCGAGTGAGAACAGCGGTTGGCCCTGCAGGAACTGATGGATGCACCCTGCGCAGCCGAGGATGGCCAGGCTGGTGGCGAAGTAGACGTGGAACAGTGAGCCAGCGTGCACAGAGGTTCCTCGCGATGATGGAGGCCATAGCGGCAGGCCGCTGGACAAATTTAGGGGGGATTGCAGATTGCGATGACCGGATCACATCCTGTAGGCGCGCCGGTGACATCGATGTGCATAGGGTGGAGCACACAGCAACTTTTTCTGACTGATGGAGGGTGCAATGGCGCGTACGATTCCCGAAGGAACGTTGATCGTGGTGGCCGATGGTGGTTCGGCAAGGGTGTTCACCAACGTGGGTAGCGCGCACCAGCTTGCGTTGAAGCAGGAAGGCGAGCTGCGCCTGCAGGACATCAGCGAGCAGGGCGTGTCCGGGCAGGGCCCGGCCGGTGCTGTGCCCAAGGACATGTCGATCTCGCAGCTCAATGAAGCGACGTTTGCCAAGCAGGTGGCCGAACAGCTCAACGAAGATGCGTTGAAGAACCGGTATGCGCACCTGGTGTTGATCGCCGACCCGACCACGCTGGGCCGCATCCGCCCGCTGCTGCACAAGGAAGTCCAGGCGCGATTGCTGGGCGACATCGCCAAGGATCTGACCAACGCGCCGCTGGAAGACATCCAGAAGGTACTGGCGGCGTAGCGCTCATGCCGTTCATGCGTGATCACCTGCTGACCGAGCCCACCTCTGCGGAGGTGGAGGCGCAGGCGGGCTGGCAGCTGCTGGAATTCGGGACGGCCTGGTGCGGTCATTGCCAGGCTGCACAGCCGGCGTTGCGAGCCTTCGTCGAGGCGAACGATCTTCCGCACCGGAAGATCGAAGATGGCAAGGGCAAGCCATTGGGCCGCGCGTTCAAGGTGAAGCTGTGGCCGACGGTGATGCTGTTGCGCGATGGCCTGGAAGTGGCGCGGGTGGTGCGCCCGGTCGACAGCACAGATCTGGCAACGTTGCAGGGCGTGCTGCCGGACTGACGCCTATGTAGCGTTGAGACGGCCGATGGACGCCCGCACTGCAACATGCAGCGCAGCAAACCCGGTGCTAGCATCCGGCAACCATCTGAATCGATCCAAACGCCGATGCCCACGCTGGACCGTCGTCTCCTGATCGCCGTCGCCGCCACGGCGATGCTCGCCTCCGGCCTGGCGTCGGCCGCTCCTGCCAGAACGGCCGCCGACAAGGCCTACGCTTCGGTTGACCCCTTCATTGGTACCGGCGGCGAAGGCCACACCTATCCCGGTGCGACGGTACCGTTCGGCATGGTCCAGCTCAGCCCGGATACGCGCATCCAGCCGCGTGAGAAGGCCTACGGCTGGGCGGCCGGCTATCGCTACGACGACAGCAGCATCGTCGGCTTCTCGCACACCCATTTTTCCGGCACCGGCCATTCGGATCTGGGCGACATCCTACTGATGCCGTTCACCGGCAATCCGGGCCTGGAGCGTGGCGATCCCGAGAAGCCGCGCAGCGGCTACGCCTCGCGCTTCCGTCACGACGACGAGAAGGCCGAGCCGGGCTACTACGCGGTCACCCTGGACGATTACAAGGTACGCGCCGAGCTGACCACCAGTGCGCGCGTGGGCGTGCACCGCTATGCCTTCCCCAAGGGCGCCGAAGCCAAGGTGCTGCTGGACATGCGCACCAGCATGTACGACTACCCGGGCAAGGTACTGTGGTCGCGGGTGCGGGTGCGTGCCGATGGCACGGTGACCGGCTTCCGCGAAACGCGTGGATGGGCGCCCGGCCGCCAGGTGTTCTTCGCGATGCGCTTCTCGCGGCCGCTGGCTGGCCACGAACTGCACAATACCGAGAAGGACATCGCCTACAAGGGCTTCCCGCCGCCGGGCGAGAAGGATCCCGCGCAGCGCGCCCAGATCGAAGGCAAGCAGCTGGTCGGCACCTTCGCCTTCGGCAAGCTGGACGCGCCGCTGGTGGTGAAGGTGGCCATTTCTCCGGTCAGTGAGGCCGGCGCCATCGCCAACCTCGACGCGGAAGTGGCCGATTTCGATTTCGATGGCGTGCGTGCGCAGGCCAAGCAGGAGTGGACGCAGGCGCTGTCGGTGCTGGATATCGAAGCCCCCGAGCATGCCCGCCGCAGCGCCTACACCGCGCTGTACCACACCCTGCTGGGGCCGACACTGTTCATGGATGCAGATGGCCAGTACCGCGGCTCGGACAATGCCGTGCACCAGGCCAAGGGCTATACCAACTACTCCACCTTCTCGTTGTGGGATACCTATCGCGCGCTGCATCCGTTGCTGACCCTGGTGCAGCCTGAGAAGCGCAACAGCGATTTCGTCAATTCCATGCTGGCACACCATGAGCACAGCCCCTACGGCATGCTGCCGGTGTGGTCGTTCCATGGCCTGGAAGACTGGTGCATGATCGGCTACCACGCCGTGCCGGTGATCGCCGACGCCTACGTGAAGGGCATTCGTGGCTTCGACGCCGACAAGGCGTTGAAGGCGATGGTCGAGACCGCCAACTACGGCCCGTACGATGGCATCGCGCAGTACCGCGAACTGGGCTACGTGCCGATCGACGAGGAAGGCGAGGCCGCCAGCAAGACGCTGGAGTACGCCTTCGATGATTGGACCATCGCACGCATGGCGCAGGCCATGGGCAAGGCTGATGTTGCCGCTACCTTCGACAAGCGCGCCGGCAACTGGCGCAATGCTTTCGACAAGGACACCGGCTTCATGCGCGCGCGCAAGCGTGATGGCAGCTTCCGCACCCCGTTCGATCCCAGCGCCAGCGGCTACGGCACTGACTACACTGAAGGCAACGCCTGGCAATACTCCTGGTACGTGCCGCAGGACGTGGCCGGACTGGCCGCAGCGCACGGTGGCAGTGACAAGCTGCTCGCGCGCCTTGACGAGGTGTTCAACGCCAAGGTCGATCCGTCCATCTTCGAGCACATGGAAGACATCACCGGCCTGATCGGCTGGTATGCGCATGGCAACGAGCCCAGCCACCACGTGGCCTACCTGTATTCGTACGCCGGCCAGCCGTGGCGCACCCAGGCCCGCCTGAAGCAGATCATGGACACCCAGTACGCCGACCGTCCCGATGGCCTGGCAGGCAACGATGATGTCGGCCAGATGTCGGCGTGGTACGTGTTTACCGCGCTGGGTTTCTATCCGGTAGCGCCGGGCAGTGGCGAGTACATCCTGGGCCGTCCGTTCCTGCCGAAAACCGCGATGCGCCTGCCCAACGGCAAGACATTCACCATCGTGGCTGATGGTCTGGACGACAAGCACACCTACGTCGGCAGCGTGAGCCTCAACGGCAAGCCGTTGCAGCGCACCTTCCTGCGCCATGACGAGATCCTGGCCGGCGGCGAGCTGCGTTTCAGCATGCAGGCCGAGCCGAACAAGGCGTGGCCGGGGCAGGGCGCGCAGGCGCCGTATTCGATGAGCAGATGACGATTGGTAGGTGCCGACCTTGGTCGGCACGCGGAAGGTCAACGGCGCCCACCAAGGTGGGCGACTACCGGATGGCGTGACTGGTAGGTGCCAACCTTGGTTGGTACGCAGGACGTTAGCGGGAACGAAACCGCAGCCCGACCCGCGCGCCACCGATCGGGGCGGTATCGATCACCAGCGCCGCATCATGCCGCTGCGCGATCTCGGCCACGATCGCCAGCCCCAGCCCGCAGCCGTCGCCTTCTGTGCTGGCTCGGTAGAAGCGTTCCGTGACGCGCGCGCGCTCGGCTTCGGCGATGCCGGCGCCGTTATCGTCCACCCACACCCGCACGCCACCGGCATCGTGCTGCAGACCCAGGGTGATCACGCCGCGCACGCCGCCATAGCGCAGCGCGTTGTTCAGAAGGTTGCCCAGTGCCTCGCGCAGCAGCTGCGGATCGCCCTGTACCTGCAGGCCATCGTCGGGCCCGTCATAGCCAAGATCGACGCCTGCAGTCAATGCACGGTCGGCATAGCGCTCCACCACGCCGCGCGCCAACGCGGCCAGGTCCACAGGCTGCAGCGGCAGTGCGCTGCCATGCGGATCTTCGGAGCGGCTGAGCATCAGCAGCTGGTTGACCAGATGCTGCAAGCGGGCCAGCCCGGCCAGCGTGCCGGACAATGCCAGCTGCTGGGCCTGCGGATCATGCTGGCGCAATGAACTCTCCAGCTCCACCTGCATCGCTGCCAACGGTGTGCGCAGCTGATGTGCAGCGTTGCTGACAAAGCGGCGCTGCGCGGCCTGCATCGCGTCCAGCCGCTGCAGCAGCGCGTTGTACGCCTCCACCGCCGGCCACAGTTCGCGCGGCGCTTCCTGCGCAGGATCCAGCGGTGCCAAAGGATCCGGCCGCGGGCTGGCCAGCTTCCGCGCGACCAGGTTGGCATGGCGTGCAGCAGCGCCTGTACCGGACCAGGCCAGCCACGCCGCCAGTGCCAGGATCGCAGCCTGGAACGGAACGCTGGTCAGCAACAGCTTGCGCTCCAGCCGATGGCGCTTGCGCAGTGTCTCGGCCACGCGCAGCCGGATGTCATGGCCCGGGCCGGCGCTGACCACCACTTCAACCATGCGCACGGCCTGCCCGCGTAGCCGCGCGTCGTAGTACACCGCGTCGTCATTCCCAGCGGCGGCCATGGGGCGAGGTAGTGCCTCGGGCAGGTCGCCATACAGGCGCCCGCCATCCGCATCGACCACCTCGCCATGCACTTCGTCGGCGGTGTCCCAGGTGAACATGCGTGATACCGCCGGGGTGATTTCGATGGATGCGCGGCCGTCCTGTACCGTCACCAGTTCGGACAACGACATCGCTGAATCCAGCAGCCAGCGGTCGTAGACCTGGCCGGCATAGAAGCGCGCCAAGGCGAATGAACCCACCGCACTGCACAGCAGCAGCACCAGCAGAGGCAGCCACAGGCGCCGCAGCAGCAGGCCACGCAGGCTGTGCACGCGCTCAGTCACCCATGGCCTCCAACCGGTAGCCGAGGCCGCGCAGCATGCGGATGCCGACGCCGGCGCGGGCCTGTTCCAGCTTGCGGCGCAGGCGGCTGACGTGCACCTCGATCACCGACAGGTTGGCCTCGTGGTCCCAGCTGTACAGCGCGTCGAACAGGCGCTGCTTGGTCACGGTACGCCCGGGGTGCTGCATCAATGCCTCGACCAGCGACAGCTCGCGCGCGGTCAGTTCGATACGCTGGCCGTCCACCTGCACTTCGTTGCGGATGCTGTCGAAGCACAGGCGCCCCAATCGCTTCTGTGCTGGTGCGTCACTGCGGCGGCGCGACAACGCACGCAGGCGCGCTTCCAGCTCTCCCAGCGCGAATGGTTTTGCCAGATAGTCGTCACCGCCACGGTCAAGGCCGAGGATGCGGTCCTCCACGCCATCGCGCGCAGTGAGAATCAGCACCGGCAGGGTGGCGCCATCGTTGCGAAGGCGCGACAGCAGGTCGAGGCCATCCACGTCCGGCAATGAAAGGTCCAGCACCATCACGTCATAGGGTGCACTGGCCAGCGCCGCAGGTGCGTGCAGCCCGCGCGAAAGGTGGTCGCACAGATGGCCGGCACCCTGCAGGGCGCGGATCAGTCCATCGGCCAGGGCAGCATCGTCTTCGATCAGCAGGATTCGCATTGCAAGCTTCGTGCAAGGTTCGGGCAAGTTTGGCGCAAGTGCATCACCTTACCGTGACGTGCATGAATTTCTCCCCTCGTCTTGCGGCCGTGCTGGCCGCTCTATTGTGCGCGCCTGCGGCTTCGGCGCTGTCCCTTGTAGAAGCGCAGCGTGCAATGGAAGCGCACAACCCGGACCTGCGCGCGGCGGCACTGGAACTGCGCGGGGTACAGGGCGATGCGCAGACGGCGGCGTTGCGGCCGGCCACCGAGTTGTCGATCGGCACCAGCAAGATCAGCCCCAAGCATGGCATCGGCCCGGGGCGCTGGCAGGACAGGCGCGTGGACAGCACCGTGGGCCTGGGCTGGACCTGGGAACGCGGTGGCAAGCGTGCATTGCGCATCCGACAGGCCGACGCGCTGCTGGAAGTGGCCGGGCTGGAGATGCTCGATACCCGGCGCCGCCAGCAGGTGGCGCTGCATGAAGCCTATTTCGGCCTGAAAGGCGCACAGGAGCGGGCGCAGATTGCCGACGCCAACCGGCAGAGCTCGGCCGAGCAGATGGCGGCGGCGGACAAGCAGGTTGCGACAGGGGCGATGGCGCCGGTGGATCGCGCGCGGCTGGCGGTGGACGACCTCGCTGTGGCGGACGCGGCGCGCGAGGCAGCATTGGATCTGCGTGACGCGCGGCATGCGCTGGGCCTGCTGCTTGGACGTGACGACAGCCATGACATCAGCGCCGATGATCCGTGGCCGGCTGCCAGCAGCGTGGCCAGCGTGCGTGTGTCCGACCCGCAGCAGCGCGCGGATCTGCGCGCCGCACGCTCGCGCCTGGCGGCTGCTGATGCCGGCGTGGGACTGGCTCGCAGCGAGCGCCACCGCGACATCCAGCTGGGCGTGGAGGCGGAGCGTGAGCCGACCGACATCAGCGGCGTCACCTGGGGCGTGTCATTGACCATTCCACTCGGCGGCCCGTCGCGTGCACGCGGCGCGATCCAGCGTGCCGAGGCTGACCGTGACAATGCCGCGCTTGAGCTGCAGGTGCTGCAGCGCGAAGCACGCGCCGAACTGGACCAGCTGCAGGCCAGCGCGCAGTCCGCTGCACAACGCCGCAGCGACTACGAAGGGCTGCAGTCAGACGCCGCACGCAAGGCCGTGCAGGGCATCGAGCTGGCCTACCGGCGTGGTGCTGCCAGCCTGACCGATCTGCTGGATGCGCGCCGCAGCTGGCGCGAGTTCGAGGCCGCGCTGATTGAAGCGCGTGCCGACCATGCCATTGCCCTGGCGCGCTGGGAAGCGGCCACATCCATTGCTGAAGGAGAGTCCCGATGAAGTCCACCGTCACTTATCGCCCGCAGGCGCGACACGCCGTGCTGCCCGTCTTGCTGGCGCTGGCCCTGCTGGGCGGCTGCGGTCGAGAGCCCGCATCCTATCTTGAGGATGCGCCTCAGGTCAGCGCCGGCCAGATTCAGTTTCCCGCCGACAGCCGCCAGCTGGACGTGCTGCGCAGCGAGGCGGTGAGTTCCCGCGCCAGCGCCAGCCTGCAGTTGCCGGGCCGGGTGGTATGGGATGAGACGCGCTCCAGCGCACTGCACGCGCCGCTGCCGGGGCAGGTGGTGCGCATCGAGGCACAGCCGGGGCAGAAGGTGAAGGCTGGCCAGGTCATCGCCTGGATCACCTCGCCCGAGTTCGGCCAGGCCCAGGCTGAAGGTGCCCGTGGTCGCGCCGAGCTGCAGCAGGCACGCAAGGAACTGGACCGTACCCGCGAACTGCACGCGGCGGGAGTGGCGTCGGGTCGTGAACTGGACGAGGCCGAAGCCAATTTCGCTGGCAGCCAGGCCGATCATGCGCGCGCGGCCGCTTTCGCCAAGGCTTATGGCAACGGCCAGCGCGTCGATCAGCGCCTGCCGCTGCGCGCGCCGATCGATGGCGTGCTGGTGGAGCGGCGAATGAGCCCGGGCATGTCGGTCAGCCCCGACAACGACCAGCCGTTGGCAGTGATCGGCGATCCGGACCGCCTGTGGCTGTTGCTGGATGTTCCCGAGAGCCTCGCCGGACGCTTGAAAGCGGGCATGCAGGTGAGCGTGCCAGGCGCCGATGGGCAACCGCTGCAGGCGACCCTCCAGCACGTGGATGACTTCGTCGACAGCGAACGCCGCGTGGTGCAGGCGCGCGCCGAGCTGGACAATCGCGCACGCGGCTTCAAGGCCGGACAATATGTGCGCGCCCAGGTGGCGTTGCCGGCCGAGGGCGGTGTCTCGTTGCCCGATGCGGCGGTGCTGCTGATCGACGGCAAGCAGGTGGTGTTCGTGGAAGAGGGCAAGGGCCGCTTCGTGCGTCGCGCCGTGCACGCGGAGGAGCTGGGTGACGGCCGGCTTTGGGTACGTGAGGGCCTCGCCGCCGGCAGCCGGGTGGTCGTCGAAGGCGGCCTGCTGCTGCAGCAGCTGGTCGACAGCGCGCCGGCAGCCGTCAGCACTGGTAGCGGGCACGCCGCCCCATGATCGATCGCCTGATTGCCTACTGCCTGCGCCAGCCGCTGATGGTGATGCTGGCACTGCTGCTGTTCATCGGCGCTGGCATTGCCGCGTTCCGCGTGCTGCCGGTGGAAGCCTTCCCGGATGTGTCCGACACCCAGGTGACAGTGGTGTCGCTGCACCCGGGCCGTGCCGCCGAAGAGGTCGAACGCGAGGTGACGATGCCACTGGAAGTGGCGTTGTCCGGCATCCCGCATTCGGTGCGGGTGTTCTCGCATACGCAGTTCGGCCTGTCGATGATCATCCTGACCTTCGACGACAAGGCCGATGACTATTTCGCGCGCCAGCAGGTGCTGGAGCGCCTGCAGGGCGTGGAGCTGCCGGAAGGGGTGACCCCGGAGCTGGAAGCGATGAGTTCGGCGGTGGGCGAGATCTACCGTTACGTGCTCAAGGGCCCGCACATGACACCGACCCAGCTGCGCACCGTGCAGGAATGGACAATGGAGCGCAGCCTGCGCACCGTGCCGGGCGTGGCCGATGTGATCAGCTTCGGTGGCTTCGCGCGCACCTTCCAGGTCAAGCCGGACCTGGACAAGCTGCGCGATCGTGGCGTCAGTCTGGGTGAGTTCGCCGAGGCGCTGGAAAAGGCTAGCTCGAACGCGGGCGGCGGCTACGTGGAGCGCGGCCAGCAGCAGTTCCTGATCCGCGGTGTGGGTCTGATGCGTTCGCCGGCCGACATCGGTAATGTGGTTGTGGCGCAGCGCGGGGGCACGCCGATCCTGGTGCGCGACCTCGCCGGCATCGCCGATACCGGCCTGCCGCGTCAGGGTCTGGTCGGCCAGGACGACAATGACGATGCGGTGTTCGGCATGGTCCTGATGCGCAAGGGCGAGAACCCGTCCGACGTGCTCGACGCGCTGCATGCGCGCATCGCCGAGATCGAGGCGAACCAGCTGCCGGCCGGGGTCAGCATCGAGCCGTTCTACGACCGATCGTGGCTGGTCTCGACCACGCTGAAGACCGTCTTCCGCAACCTGCTGGAAGGCGCGGTGCTGGTGTTCCTGGTGCTGTGGCTGTTCCTGTACAACGCCCGCGCCGCGCTGATCGTCGCGGCGATGATGCCGCTGGCTCTGCTGTCGACCTTCCTCGGCCTGCACCTGTGGGGCGTGCCGGCCAACCTGCTGTCCTTGGGTGCGATGGACTTCGGCATCATCATCGATGGCGCGGTGATCGTCACCGAGCACATCGTCTCGCGATTGTCGAAGCTGCCACCTACGGCTGATCGGAAGACGCGGTTCTCGACCATTCTGTCGGCCGCATCGGAAGTGGGTCGGCCGACGTTCTTCTCGATGCTGATCATCATCGCCGCGCACATCCCGATCTTCACCCTGCAGCGCCAGGAAGGCCGCATGTTCGCGCCGATGGCGTACTCGGTGACCTCTGCGCTGATCGGTGCGTTGATCCTGGCGCTGACCGTGGTGCCGCTGTTCTGCTACTGGTGGCTGCGACGGGACCGCATGCGCGATGGCAACCCGCTGATGGACCGCCTGACCGGCTGGTACCGGCCGATCCTGGAGCACGCACTGGCCCGGCCACGTGCGGTGGTGCTGACCGCAGTGGCGTTGCTGGTGGGTACGTTGGCACTGGGCACTCGCCTGGGCTCGGAGTTCCTGCCCGAGCTGGACGAAGGATCGATCTGGCTGACCGCCACACTCGACCCCAGCACCAGCCTGGCCGAAGCGCAGCAACAGTCGCGGCGCATCCGTGAGCTGGTCGGCACCTTCCCGCAGGTGTCGACGGTGGTGGCCAAGCTGGGGCGCCCGGAAGACGGCTCCGATGCCAAGGGTGCCAACCAGATCGAGGCGCTGGTGGCGTTGAAGCCGGAGAAGGAATGGCCGAAGGGCGTGGACAAGCGGCAGCTGGTCAGCGACCTGCAGCGCACCCTGGAGCAACGCATTCCGGGGCCGGAGTTCTCGATCTCGCAGCCGGTGCGCGACAACATCCTGGAGAGCATCTCGCAGATCAAGGGCCAGGTGGCCATCAAGGTCAGCGGCTCGGATCTGGACGTGCTCAACCAGCACGCCCAGGCCATCCTGGGCCAGGTGCGCGGAGTGGAGGGCGTGGAGAGCGCCTTCATTGACCGCGATGGTTCGTTGCCGCAGCTGCAGATCGAGATCGACCGCGACCGTGCAGCACGCTATGGCCTGAACGTGCGCGACATCGACGAGGTGATCGAGACCGCGCTGGGCGGGCGCCAGGTCGGCGAGCTGTGGGAGGGCGATCGCAAGTTCCCGATCTCGCTGCGCCTGGACGATGCCGACCGCGACCTGCAAAGGCTGCGCACGGTGCCAGTGGGTATCGGCGATGGCCACACGGTGACGCTGTCCGACGTGGCCGACTTCCGCATGGCCAGCGGCGCGATCAACATCTCGCGCGAGAACGCGCAGCGGGTGAAGGCGGTCAGCATCTTCATCGCAGGGCGTGACATGGGCAGCGTGGTGGCCGACATGCGCAAGCGCGTGGATGCCAGCGTGCAGCTGCCGGAAGGCTACCGGTTGGAATGGTCCGGCGAGTTCGAGAACCAGCAGCGTGCGATGAAGCGGCTGGGCTGGGTGATTCCGCTGTCGGTGCTGCTCATCTTCGTACTGCTGTTCGATGCCTTCAAGGACATCAGCAGCGCGGCGCTGATCCTGGCCAACGTACCGCTGGCGATGATCGGCGGCATCCTGGCCCTGTGGTTGACCGGCATTCCTCTATCGGTGTCGGCGGCGATCGGATTCATTGCGTTGTTCGGACAAGCGGTGCTGAACGGGGTGGTGATGCTCAGTCGATTCGCCCAGCTGCGCGAGCAGGGCATGGACCTGCTGCAGTCGGTGGTGCAGGGCTCGCTGCAGCGCCTGCGCACGGTGCTGATGACCGCGCTGCTGGCGATGTTCGGCCTGCTGCCGATGGCGACCTCGCATGCGATCGGTGCCGAGACCCAGAAGCCGCTGGCGGTGGTGGTGATCGGTGGCCTGCTGTCGGCGATGCTGCTGACCCTGCTGGTGCTACCGACGCTGTACTACTGGGTGCACCGGCGCCGCGCCATGGCCCGGTAGATGCCAACCTTGGTTGGCATGCGGTGAAGCGCCCACCAAGGTGGGCGACTACCGATGTGGCGTGATCTGGTAGATGCCAACCTTGGTTGGCATGCAGTGATGCGTCCACCAAGGTGGGCGACTACCGATGTGGCGTGATCTGGTAGATGCCAACCTTGGTTGGCTCGCGGTGAAGCGCCCACCAAGGTGGGCGACTACCGGGGTTGGCGCGTGGTCATACCATCCCACCATTGGCCCGCAGCACCTGGCCGTTGATCCACCCGCCATCGGCACCGGCCAGGAAGGCCACCGCTCCGGCGATGTCCTCCGGCGTGCCCAGTCGCTCCAGGGGATTCATCTTCGCCAACCGCTCGATCAGCTCCGGTGCCTTGCCATCCAGGAACAGGTCGGTGGCGGTCGGGCCGGGCGCCACCGCGTTCACGGTGATGTTGCGCCCGCGCAGCTCCTTGCTGAGGATCGCGCCCATCGTCTCCACCGCGGCCTTGCTGGCCGCGTACACGCTGTAGTTCTCCAGCTTGATGCCGACGACGCTGGTGGACAGGCTGATCAGGCGGCCGCCGTCACGCACCCGTCGCGCGCTCTCGCGCAGCACGTTGAAGGCGCCCTTCAGGTTGATGCCGATGACCCGTTCGAACAGTGCGTCGTCACTGTCGGCCAGCGTCGCCAGCTGCAGTACGCCAGCACTGTTCACCACCACGTCGATGCCGCCGAAGCGGGCTTCGATGGCGTCGAACAGTTGGCGCACCGCCTGCGGGTCGGCCACATCGGCCTGCAGCGCGATGGCCTGCGCACCAGTGGCCATGAGTTCGGCTGCCAGTGCCTCGGCATCATTGCGGCGGCCGGCGTAGTTGATCGCCACGGCATGGCCGTCGGCGGCCAGGCGGCGCGAAATGGCAGCGCCGATGCCACGGGAACCACCGGTGACCAGGGCGACGCGGCGGGCGGAAGATGTGGGCATGGTCGGTTCCAGCAGGGCGCGCCGGACTGGCGCAGTGCCATCTTCGCCATCTCATCGATCCGGATAATCATGCATAATCCGTCAACATAATCCGGGTAGCCGAACAATGGACCGTTTCACGGCCATGCGCGCCTTCGTCCGTATCGTCGAGCGCCGCAGCTTCACCCGTGCCTCCGGGGACCTCGGCTTGCCGCGGGCCACGGTGACCGATGCGATCAAGGCGCTGGAGAATCGGCTGGGCGTGCGCCTGCTGCACCGGACCACGCGGCTGGTGGTGCCGACGCTGGAAGGCGAGGCCTTCTATGGCCGTTGCCTGCGCCTGATCGCCGACATGGACGACGCTGAAGCCGCGTTCCGTGACGTGCCACCACGCGGCCCGCTGCGGATTGAAGTGCATGGCACGCTGGGCCGGCACCTGCTGTTTCCGCACCTTCCAGACTTTCTGCAGCGCTACCCTGAGATCGAACTGGAGGTCAGCGAGGGCGATCGCTATGTCGATCTTCTGCGCGAAGGCGTGGATGCGGCGATGCGGGTGGGGACGCTGGCCGACAGCGATCTGGCGGCGCGCCGGTTGACGATGCTGCGCGAGGTCACGGCGGCCTCGCCAAGCTACGTGCAGGCCAGAGGCGTGCCGGGCAGCATCGATGCCCTGCAGGACGGCCACCAGATGGTCGGTTACCGCTCAAGTGCCACCGGCCAGCTGATACCACTGGAGTTCCAGCAGGCTGGCCAGATCCGCTATGTCCCGCTGCCCGCGCGGGTGACGGTTTCCGGCGCCGATGCCTTCCTCGGTGCCGCGCTGGCAGGGCTGGGCATCATCCAGGCGCCGCGCTACCGGATGGCCCCCTACATTGCGCGCGGGCAGCTGGTCGAGCTGTTGCCGGACGCACCGCCGACGCCGAGCCCGTTGAATCTGGTCTACCCGCGCAACCGCACGCCGTCGCCGCGGCTGCGGGTGTTCATCGATTGGGTAGCCGGGATGTTCGACCCGGCCGGGGTTGCCGGCCAGCGGCCGGCACTACCAACCGCTGGCCATGCTGGGTAGTGC
>NZ_JBWKOO010000005.1:0-50908 GCF_059416125.1 Stenotrophomonas sp. GW821-FHT09E08 | reverse complement strand
AAGCCCGCTGGGTTGGGCCGGCCGGGGGCCGGCAACTGCAATACGCTGGGTGTGCCAAGGCTGCCGGCCAGCGGCCGGTATTACGGGGTTGCGGCGCTCGGCAGCACCAGCTCGAACACGGTGCCGGTTTCATCGGAGGTCACGCTTACCGTTCCGCCATGCGCCTGTGCAATTGCGCGGGTGATCGCCAGGCCCAGTCCAGCACCTTCGTGGCGGCCACGCTCGCCGCGATAGAAGCGATCGAACAGGCGCGGCAGTGCTGCTTCGGCAATCGGCGGGCCGAGGTTGTGCACGCTGACCCTGCACATGCCATCGCCCTCGACCAGCTCCACCCGCACCTCGCTGCCCACGGCTGCGTGCTTCAACGCGTTGGACAGCAGATTGGCGATCGCCCGGTGCAGCATCAAACGGTTGCCTTCCACGCTCGCCACGCCGTCGCGGCACAGGGTCAATTGCCGGTCCTCAGCCAGCAGTTCGTAAAACTCCAGCAGCGAATCCACCACCGCATCCAGCGCCACCGGCTCGCGCGAAGGCAGTGCCCCCGGCGCCTCGGCCTGCGCCAGGTACAGCAGGTCACCCACGGTCTGCGCCAACTGCTGCAGTTCTTCGGCGCACGAGGCCAGCGTCTCGCGATAGGCCTCGTTGCTGCGCGGGTGGGCCAGCACCACCTGTACCTGGGTCAGCATGTTGGTGATCGGCGTGCGCAGCTCGTGGGCCAGGTCACCGGAGAATTCGGTCAGGCGCGCGAAGTCCTGCTGTAATCGCGCCAGCATGCCGTTGAGGGTCTGCGCCAGCTGTTCCAGCTCAGCCGGCGCGCTGCGGGCGTTCAACCGCCGTTGCAGGCGCCCTGCGGTGATCTGACGGGCTTCATCGGCCAGCGTCCGCAGCGGCCGCAGCGTTCGCCGCACCACATAGCCACCCAGCAGGCTGCTGGCCACGGCGGCACCGATGATGGCGATCGCCAGCAGGTGGCGGAAACGCTGCAGGAAGTCGGCGTGGCGGGCATCGTCGATGGCCAGCAGGATCAGCAGCTGGCTGCCGTCGGCCAGGGTCTGGCGCAGGTGCAGCGCATGCATGCACGTTCCGTCGGCAAGGATCCAGTCGTGCCGCCGGAAGGCACTATCGATAGGCTGGCTGCGGGCGTGTTCGCGCAGCAGCGCCGGCGCGGTGGAGAACAGCACGGTGCCGCGCGCATCCACAATATGGAAGGCGATGTCGGGATGGTGGCTCAGCGCCTCTGCCAGTCGCTGCCCGCGAACGGACGCAGGCCCATTGCCGGCCAGGTCGCTGATCAACGCGACCTTGTTCTCCAGCTCGGTGAAATCCTGTGCGACCAGATCGTGACGGGCACTGACATAGATCGCCACGCCCAGTGCCGCCAGCACCAGCGTGGCCACGGTGGCGAACAGCAGCGTCAGCCGCACCGCGATGGAGCGGCGCAGGCTCATCCGTTGCGCGCGGCGCCGTCGTCCGGCGCCTCCAGCACATAGCCCATGCCGCGCACGGTAATGATCAGCTTGTCGGCGAAATCATCGTCGATCTTCGCGCGCAGGCGGCGGATCGCCACGTCGATCACATTGGTGTCGCTGTCGAAGTTCATGTCCCACACCTGCGAGGCGATCAGCGAGCGCGGCAGCACTTCGCCACGGCGCCGTGCCAGCAGCTCCAGCAGGGTGTACTCCTTCTGGCTGAGCGCGATGCGCTGGCCGCCACGCTCCACCCGGCGGCGCTGGGTATCCACCACCAGGTCGGCAATGACGATGCGTTCCACCTGCGGCACCGCCTGGCCACGGCGCAGCAGCGTGCGCACGCGCGCCAGCAGCTCGGCGAAAGCGAAGGGCTTGGCCAGGTAGTCATCGGCGCCCAGCTCCAGGCCCTGCACGCGGTCGGCGATGCTGCTGCGCGCGGTCAGGAACAGCACCGGCAGCGGCCAGCCGGCTCCACGCAGCCGCGACAGCACGGTCCAGCCATCCAGGCCGGGCAGCATCACATCGAGGATGACCAGCTGGTACTCGCCGCTCTCGGCCAGGTGCAGCCCGTCGATGCCGTTGCTGGCGAGATCGACCACATAGCCGGCCTCGATCAGGCCCTGGCGCAGGTAGTTGCCGGTCTTGGGTTCGTCTTCGACGATCAGCAGTTTCATGGTGCGGCCATCATCGCAGCTTGCGGGTGGGTCGGCAGCGGCGGTTCATGCCACCGGGTCCAGGGTGCCGAGTACCGCAACGCAGGCCAGCACCAGCAGCGCCAGCACCGCTTCGCAGGCCAGGCTGTGGCGCAGCGAACGCAGTGGCCTGGGTTGCCAGCCGCCGCGGATGGAAACGGCCAGCGCCGGTACCAGCCGCCAGCGATGCAGCGCGGCCAGCCCCAGCATGCCACCCACCAGCCCCAGCTTGATCATCAGCCAGCGCCCATGTGCGGTGCCGGTGAGGTTCTGCACGGAACCGCCAAGATCGACATAGGTGTAGGTCCCGGTCATCGCCAAGGTGGCGACGATGATCGTGCCGGGTACCGCGAATCCGTGCGCGGCCTGCCACAGTTCGTGGGTGCGCTCGTGCAGCCCCGGTCCTTGCCGCCGCAGCGCCCGTTGCAGGATGGCGGCGATCGCCCCGACCCAGGCGCCGGCGGCCAGCAGATGCAGCATGCCGGCGCCGAGCCGAAGCGTGCCGCTAAGCCCGTCGCTGGCGGCGGCATGGCCATTCCAGGAAAGGCTGGCCAATGCGCTGGCAGACAGTGCCAGCAGTGCGAGGCGGCGCAGGCCCTGTACGGGGCGGTTGATGGCCAGCAGCGGCAACATTGCCAGTACGGCCAGGAGGCGCAGCAGGCCCGCTTCACCCACCGGCGTACCGGCAAGAAACCAGCGCGCGGTCTCGCCGTCGATGTCGGCCGGCGATATGCCAAGCACGCCGGACAACCGGGTCACCGCGTCGGTGATGACCAGTACCAACGCGATCACGGTGAGCGTCAGCGAGACGCCGTGCGGCAGCCCGGGCCGGACGAACAGCATCCGCCCGAACAGCAGCATCAACACGGCATACAGCGAAAGCCGCAGCGCATACGGCGAAAGCTCGGCCACAGCAGCGGCCTTACTTCACGGTGAAGCGGTAGTTGCCGGTGATCGGATGGCTGTCCTGGCCGACCGCGCGCCACTGCAGGGCGTAAGTGCCGGCAGGCAGCGGCTTGGCGAAGCGCGCGCGCAGGGTGTGGCCGTCCTCGGAGATCTCCTGCGCAGTGGTCGGCATCGCCATCTTCATGCGGCCATGGTCCATGCTCAGTTCGATGCGGGTGGCACGCGGCATCACCTTTTCACTGAACTGCAGTTCGATCTGGCTGGCCGGGGCCACGGTGGCGTCGGCGGCCGGCGTTGCACGCACCAGGCTGGGATGGGCCAGCGCCAGCGGTGCGACCGCAAGGCCGGACAGCAGCAGGGCGAGCGAGGTGGGGCGGAGCAGGGCGCGGGTCATGTGCGGGAACGCCTGTCGGGAAGTTGCGCTCAGGGTGGTGCAGCGCGCCTTTCGCTGCCCTGACGCGAACATTACCGGTCTGTAATGTTGGCTGCCGGCCCGCGGCCGGCGCTACCGGGCCCGTGACTGCGCGATCCAGGCCGAAGGCGAACAACCGACCACACGCCGGAAGGCTGCGCTGAACTTGCTGGGATTGGCGTAGCCACTGGCCAGCGCAACCTCGGTGACGCTGCATCCCTGGGCCAGTGCCCCGCGCGCCCATTGCATGCGGCGTCGGGTCAGGAACGCATAGGGCGGCAGACCGGTGGCGGCGCGCAGCGCACGACCGAACGTGGACGGGTCCATCTGCACCGCAGCGGCCAACTGTGCGACTTCAAGAGGCTGGCCGTGCTGTGCATCGATGTAGGCCTCCAGCTGCTGCAGCCGCCGCGTGGACAGTGCCGTGTCCCTGCCGCGTTCCGTGCAGGCAAGCCCGGCAAGCTGGCCCAGGCGGTGGAGCAGGACCTGGGCGCCATGCTCCAGGAAGCCTGGCAGGCAGACATCGGCCTGCGCGCTGCACCACAACGCCTGCAGTACCGAAGTGATCACCGGGTCGTGGTGCAGCCGCGCCGCCAGCGGCTGCAGGTGTTGCAACCGCTGCGGATCCTGCGGATGCAGGCGGGTATCGATGGCGATGCCGAGCAGATCGACTGCGGGGCTGGCATAGGTGCCGGTGTCTCCCGGCAGCACCAGATTGAACTGGCCGGGCCGCCACGGCGCCTGCAGCAGGCCGTTGAGGGTGCGCTGCTGCAGCCGCCCACGGCCAGGCCCAGGCGAAGCTGGTGCGGATGGCCCATCTCGCCTTCGCTGGCCTCGAAGCGATGGCGCAGCAGCACCACCGCCCCGTCATCGCTGGCGTAGGCAGCAGGGGCCTGCGACCGGGTTTCCTGCAGCAACTGGTCGGTGAGGGCGGGCATCACGGATCCGGGAATGGAGCGGCGCTGCCGGAAATGGAGTGGCGGCGGGGCGCGAATGTTACAGGATAACACTCTTGTCCCGCGCTGCCGCCGCCCGCGCGTCCGCCACTCCATCCGTCGAGGTTCCCGCTTTGAAGTCGTCCACGCCTGCTGCCGCGCTCATCGCAGCATCCCTGCTCGTTCCTGCCTTGCCCGCCCTTGCCCAGCAGGCCGACCCGACCACGCTCGACGGTGTCCGCGTCACCGGTTCCAAGCGCGATACCCCTTACCTGAAGAGCGATCTGTCGGTGACGGTGCTCGATCGGCAGGCGCTGAAGGAAGCGGGCGTCACCGAGTTCCGTGACCTCGACAAGCTCGCGCCGAACGTCAAGTTCAATGCGATGGGCCAGCTCAGCAACATGTTCATCTCGATCCGCGGCATCGAGTCCAATCCATTCCTGGTCAACCGCGCCTCGGTCTACATCGACGGCATTCCGTTCCGCGAACTGAGCAATGCCGTGCTCAACCAGGTCGAGTCGGTGGAGGTGCTGCGCGGTCCGCAGGGCACGTTGTATGGCGCCAACAGCGAATCCGGCCTGGTGCTGGTGCGTACGCGTGGTCCTGCGGACAAGCGCGAAGGCGAGGTCAACCTGCGCAGCACCTGGTTCGGCAACGGCAATGGCACCGCTCTCGATGGCTTCCTGGCAGGGCCGCTGAACAAGACGGGCAGCCTGTCCGGCTCGGTGGCGTTCATGGGCTCCGATGAGGACGCCTACCTGAAGAACCTCACGCCTTCCGGTGCGCGCGGCAAGGTCGGCGAAGGCTACCTCCAGGGCAAGCTGCGCTGGCGGCCGAGCGACTACGTTTCGGTGAACGCGCTGGCCTATCACCTGCGCACCCGCGCGCCGGGCATGTTCGAGTATGAATACCTGCCGCTGGATACCGGCCTCTACAACCGCACCTACGGCACATCGCTCAATGGCGGCCGCCGTGCCGGTGACTTCACCTACATCAACGACGCGCCCAAGCGCACCGAAAAGGACGAAACGGTGGCTGGCCTCAGTGCGCAATGGCAGCTGCAGGCCGGCACGCTGGACGTGGCCGCTTCCTGGCGGGACGAGGAGGTGACCTCGGCCGGCTACGACTTCGACATGACCAACAGCCCGGCATTGGCCGGTCGCATCTACGACAGGAAGAAGGAATGGACGGCCGAGGCGCGCTTCAGCTCGCCCAGCGACCAGGCGCTGACCTGGATGGCCGGTGTGTCGACCTACCGCAACAGCAAGGATTCGATCCTCGGCACCTTCGTCGGCCCGGCGCTGCATGGGCTGGACAGCTACAACCTGGCGCCGCGGCAGACCTCCAAGGGCGAGGACTACAGCGTCTTCGCCACCGCCAGCTATACCTTCCCGGCATTGCCGAAGCTGACCGCCAGCGCCGGCCTGCGCCATGAGCAGGCACGGCGCTCCACCGAACAGCGTGCCGGTGCGCTGGATCTGGGCGCCGGTGGCCGCGTGCTGTACCGCGATGCCGCGCTGGCGCATACCTTCTCGGCCACGCTGCCGCGGGTGTCGCTGCGCTACGACGCCACTGACGACCTGTCCTTCTACGCGGCCTCGGCCAAGGGCTACATTCCGGGTGGCTTCAATCTGGCTGCGGCGCAGAGCGATGTGGTCAATGACAAGGTGCTGCGCTATGAGTCCGAACGCATGTGGAGCCATGAGCTGGGCTTCAAGATGAACCTGGCCGGCGGGCGTGGCCACATCGGTGGCGCGCTGTTCCACATCACCTCGGACAACTGGCAGGAGATCCAAGTGGCCACCGATGCCAACGGCCGCCCGATCTCGTCGGACTACGTAGGTTCGGATGCCTCGATCCGTTCGCGTGGTGCCGAGCTGGAGGGCGTGTTCGAAGTGCTGCCGGGCTTCACCCTGATGGCGAATGTGGGCTACGTCGATGCGAAGTACACCAAGCTGTGGGTCAGCGTGGACCAGAACCTGGATGGCAAGCGGGTCAAGCTGACCCCTCACTACACTGGCTATCTGGCGGCGCGCTATCAGTTCGACTCGGGCATCTATGCTCGGCTGGAATCGCAGTTCACCGGCTCCAGTGCACTGGATGAACGCAACCGCGCGTTCCAGCCCGCAGTGGCCGTGCTCGGTGCTCAGCTGGGCTATGAGACCGGGCCGTGGAGCGCGCGGGTGTTCGTGCAGAACCTGACCAACAAGCGGCGCATCAATGGCCTGATCTTCGACAATCTGGCCTTCGGCCGCGACGGCAACTACTACGGCCCGGTCGACAGCCCGCGCATCTTCGGCGCGGAAGTGGGTTACCGCTTCTGAGCAAAGGTAGTGCCGGCCGCTGGCCGGCATCTGCGGGGCGCCGGCCAGTGGCCGGCGCTACCGGTGGACGTGCAACGCCCGCCGGTTGCCGATGTGCGCGCATGCCAGCAGCACGCCACCGCAGGCAGTAGCCACGCCATGCCAGAGCAGCGATTCCTTCAACGGCAGGTACAGCGACGCTGACACCAGCAGGATCGCGCCAACCACGGCCAGCCGCACCGGCAGCCAGCGCCCATGCCGGTACAGTCCGGCCGTGGTACTGGCCAGCGCCAGTGTCGAGGCCATCAATGCGAACAACCATTCCCAGCGCGACATCATCAACAGCAGCGTCATCACGCCGTGGCCGGGGTGCTGGAACGAGCGCAGCGCCATCATTGCCGCCGGCACGAAGGCCAGCAGCAGTGGCAGGGCGATGCAATGGGCGGCGCAGGCCAGCGACAGCCAGGCACCGGCCAGATCGAAACGGGGATGCCAGCGTGCCGAAGTTGGCGGCTGGGCCAGAGCCCTTGCGGGGGTCGGGGGGATGTGGTCCATTATGTTACATAGTAACAATTGGAGTCTCCCCCATGAAGCTTCCTGCTGCTCTTTTCCTGCTGCTGGCTGCCAACGCGGCGCAGGCACACGATGTCCGCCAGCATGCACCGCACGTGCACGGCCAGGCCACCGTCGATCTCGCACTCGACCAGGGAACGCTGGAGTTCGCCCTGCAGGCGCCGGGTATCGGCATTCTTGATTTCGAGCGACCGCCCGCCAACGCGACCGAGCAGGCGGCACTGTCGCGCGCCACGGCATTGCTGAAGGGCGGCAGCTGGGTCACCCTGCCCACCGCCGCCAACTGCCGCCTGGCCAGCAGTGACGCCAGTGCCGAAGGCTTCGCTGCGACCGCCGCTGTGCCAGCGGCCGGGCAACATCGCCACGCCGGTTTCACTGCCAACCTGCAGTATCGCTGCACGAATCCGAGTGCACTGCGCGCCCTGGTCGTGCGCCTGCCGGTGCTGTTCCCCGGGTTGCACGAAGTCATCGTCAACAGTGCGACCGCCAACGGCCAGGACCGCAGCGTGCTGAGTGCCGACAACCTGCGCGTGGTGCTGGCGCCGTGAGCACGCCAGCGGTGATCGCCCTGGAGGATGTGCAGTTCGGCTACGCAACACGCCTGGTGCTGGATATCCCGCAGCTGCTGATAGAGCAGGGCAGCAGCGTGCTGTTGCGTGGAGTGAGCGGTGGCGGCAAGAGCACCTTGCTCGGCCTGCTGGCCGGCGTCCTGCTTCCCGGCTGGGGGCGCGTCGAAGTGGCCGGTCACGCGCTGCAGATGATGCGGGGTGCCGCGCGTGATTGCTTCCGTGCCGATCAGCTGGGCGTGATCTTCCAGCAGTTCAACCTGCTGCCGTTCCTCAGCGTGCGCGACAACATCGCGCTGGGCCTGCGCTTTTCTCCGGTGCGCAGTGAGCGCATCAGCGGGCCGCTGGACGACGAGATCCTGCGTCTGCTGGAAGCGCTGCAGCTGGATCCGGCGTTGTCCAAGCGTGCGGCCGGTACCCTGAGTGTCGGCCAGCAGCAACGCGTGGCCGCCGCACGCGCCCTGATCGGCCGCCCCGCAGTACTGCTGGCCGACGAGCCGACCTCGGCGCTGGATCGCCAAGCCGCGACCGCCTTCCTGCAGCTGATGTCCGCACAGTGCCGGGCCGCCGGTACCACGGTTCTGGTGGTCAGCCACGATGAAAGCCTGCAGCCCTTGTTCGACCGCACCATCGCGTTGTCGCAGATCAATCACGCAGGTGGCACTCATGCTTGAACTTTCATGGGCCAGCCTGCGCAGCCGCGCATTGTGCGTCAGCCTCACCGTGCTGGTGATCACCCTCAGCGTGGTGCTGCTGCTCGGTGTTGAGCGCGTGCGCACGCAGGCGCACGAAGGTTTCGCCAGCACCGTCTCAGGCACTGACCTGATCGTCGGTGCCCGCTCCGGGCCGGTGAACCTGCTGCTGTATTCGGTGTTCCACATCGGTGACCCGACCAACAACGTGTCCTGGCAGTCCTACCAGGAGCTGTCCTCGCTGCCGCAGGTGAAGTGGGCGGTGCCATTGTCGCTGGGCGATTCGTGGCGCGGCTACCGGGTGGTCGGCACCAGTGGCGGCTACTTCGAGCACTACCGCTACGGCGCGGGGCATGCGCTGGCGTTTGCACAGGGGCGGCCGTTCGACGACCTGTACGACGCCGTGATCGGCGCAGAGGTGGCGCGCGCGCAGAAGGTCGGCCTCGGCGACGAGATCGTGCTGGCCCATGGCACCGGCGCGGTCACGTTGGCCACGCATGCCGACAAGCCGTTCCGTGTGGCTGGCATCCTGCAGCGCACCGGCACGCCGGTTGATTCCTCGGTGCTGGTCTCGCTGCAGGCCATCGAGGCGATCCATGTCGACTGGCGCTCCGGCGTGCAGCTGCGCAGCCAGAGCGTCAGCGCCGAGCAGGCGCGCCATCTGGACCTGACCCCGACCAGCATCACCGCTTTCATGCTCGGGCTGAACTCGCGCATTGCCACGTTCTCGGTACAGCGCAGGATCAACGAGTATCCGGACGAGGCGATGCTGGCAATCCTGCCCGGCGTAACCCTGCAGCAGCTGTGGCAATCACTGGGCACCGCCGAGCGGGCACTGCAGCTGATCAGTGCGATGGTGGTGCTGCTGGGCATGGTCTCGCTGGTGGCGCTGCTGGTCTCGACCCTGCAGGAGCGACGGCGCGAGATGGCGGTGCTGCGTGCGATCGGTGCACGCCCGGGCTATATCGCCAGCCTGCTGGTGGTGGAGGCGGTGGCAACCAGCGCGCTTGCCTGCGTGCTCGCACTGGCCGCACTGGTGGTGGCCAGCCTGGCCGGGCGTGGCTGGGCGCTGGCCAACTTTGGCCTATCGATCACCCACATCTGGCCGGATGGCCGCGAACTGGCGTGGGTCGCGGGTGTGCTGGCGATCAGCGCGGTGGCCGGCCTGGTGCCGGCGCTGCTGGCCTATCGGCGCACGCTGGCCGATGGCCTGTCACCCGGGGGCTGAGCATGCGCTGGTTGCCGCTGTTGCCAATGTTACTGGTGCTGACCGCCTGCGAACGCCCGGTCGATACCGGCGTGCAGGCGCTGCCACCGTCACCGGTGGTCGATCGCGATGTCCCGGCAGCTGCCGAGGAACAGGAACTGGACTGGTTGCAGATGATGCCGAAGGAAGAACTGGGGGCGCTGGAGCGCGGCGAGGGCCCGGAGGTCGAGCACAACGGCAACCGGCGCATGCCGCAGTTCGGTACGTTTCGCACCGTGGACACCGTACTGCAGCGGCCGGTGCGCTTGCCGGGTTACGTGGTGCCGCTGGCCAACGCGCAGGACGGGCGGCTGACCGAATTCCTGTTCGTGCCGTACTACGGCGCCTGCATCCATGTGCCGCCGCCACCGCCGAACCAGATCGTGCACGTGGTGCTGCCGCGCCCGATCGAGATGCCGGACATGTATTCGCCGTTCTTCCTGGCCGGTATCCTGCGCGCCGAACGGCTGGACGATGATCTGGCCGGCTCCGCCTACACCATGCGCGATGCGCAGCTGAGGCCGTATGAACCGTAGCGTCCTGATCGGATTGGCGTGTTGCCTGGGCTTGCTGGGGTGTACGCAGGCGGGTGGGGGCGCCACCACCGTCGCCGCAGCACCGGCAGCACCGGCAGCGGCGCAGCCGGCCACGACCGAAGCGCCCATCGACCGTTGGGATGCACTGCGGCCCGACGAAGTGACCTACCAGCGGCCGCCGCCGCAGATCGGCCTGTCACGCAATGGCATGGACGGGGTCGGCGGGCTGATCGACGACACCGGCTCGGGCACGCCACCGGGGCAGGAGATCGACCATTCCAGCCCGGACCGCGCCAAGCAGTTCGGTTCATCGCAGGTGGCCGAAACTGCCGATGGCCGCGCCGTTGACCTGGATGGCTACGTGGTGCCGCTGGGCACCAACGACGCAGGACTGGTCGACGAACTGTTGTTCGTGCCGTTCTACGGGGCCTGCATCCATGTGCCGCCACCGCCGCCGAACCAGATCATCCATGTGACCCTGGCCACGCCGATCGCGCTGGGCGACCTGTGGGATCCGTACCGGTTGGCCGGTCGCCTGCAGGTCAAGCGCTTCGATGCGGATATCGCCAGCGCGTCCTACGACGCCGCAGCGGCGTCGCTGACGGCGATCCACAACTGATGCGCGCGCGCTGGATCATCGCTGCGGTGGTGTTGGCGGGAGCAGGCGTAGCGTTGGCGGTGTGCTGGCAGCGGCGCGCCGTAGTCCCAGAGCCTCCGGCGGTCGCGTTTCCGGCACCGGCAGCCGATGCCAGCCAGCGCATCGAGCAACGCCTGGGCGAAGACCACGCCTTTCGCAATGATGTGCTGTTCCTGCTGGCGGCCACGTTGCGCGACCGCTGCCAGCCGGCACAGACGGGGCTGCTGGCGCGCATGGCCAATCGTGCATCGTTGCCGGTGCTGGCGGCGGTCAGTGCGGTGACCCAGCAGGATCCAACGCTGGACCGGCCGATCTACCAGTACATCCAGCATCGTGCAGACGCCACGCGTTGTGGCCAGCCGCTGCAGATGCCGTTGGCCGGTGGGCGCAGCATGCAGGTGGACATCGAACAGTACGCGCGCACCTTCCCGGACAGCTATTTCGATCCGCAGCGCAGCAGCGAACCGCGTGATTTCGGCGGCCTGTCGCTGCAGCAGCGCGCCGGTAACGCCTGCAACAGCGTGGTGTATTCGGTGCTGCCGCTGGGGGGCACCGATTGGCGTTGCAGCAGCCTGCGCGCCAATGCGCGTGCGCGGGTGCGCGGCCTGTGCGAGGACGAACTGCGGCGCCAACATGGGGCAACGGGCGGGGAGCTGGACATGGCCGTGGGGCAGGGCATGCAGGCAGCGGTGGTGTCGGCGATCGTCGCGTTGCCGGAAGACTGTCGGTAGAGCGGGGCCATACTCGGCGGCCTTGTTGCGGGTACCCCGTTCGCCGGACACGGCCCGGCGCTACCGTTCTCCGGAACATGAACATTACCCGGGACGAAATCTGAACGTCTGGCGGCCTTCTCATAACTATACAGGACATCCTGTATAGTTATGACGGTGCTCCACCCCCATCAGGTTTCCCCATGGCTTTGTCCCAGCCCTTGGCCGGCGCTCCGGCCCTGTCGCGTGCCCGTCGCTGGGCACTGTTGTTCACTGTCGCCGCCGGCCTGCTGCTGGTCACCCTCGACAACTCCGTGCTGTACACCGCACTGCCCACCCTCACCGAGGAACTCTCGGCCAGTGCCGGCCAGGCGCTGTGGATCATCAACGCCTATCCGCTGGTGATGGCCGGCCTGCTTCTGGGCGCCGGTACGCTTGGTGACCGCATCGGTCACCGCCGCATGTTCCTGATCGGCCTGGTGGTGTTCGGCACCGCCTCGCTGGCGGCGGCCTTCGCTGACAGCGCCGCGCAGCTGATCGCCGCCCGTGCGTTCCTGGCGGTCGGTGCGGCGGCGATGATGCCGGCCACGCTGGCGCTGATCGGCCTGAGCTTCCACGAAGAGCGCGAGCGCAACATTGCCATCGCCATCTGGGGCTCGGTGGCCATCGTCGGTGCGGGACTGGGTCCGATCATCGGCGGCTGGCTGCTGCAGCACTTCTGGTGGGGCTCGGTGTTCCTGATCAACGTGCCGGTGGTGGTGGTGGCCTTCGTTGCAACCCTGCTGCTGGCACCGGAAGGCCAGCGCGATACCTCGCGGCCGTGGGACCTGGTGTCTTCGTTGCTGGCATTGGCGGCGCTGTCCGGCCTGGTGCTGGCCATCAAGTCGCTGATCGCCACGCCGCCGTCGTATGCGCTGGGTGCCGGTGCGCTGCTGCTGGCCGTCATCAGCGGCGCGGCGTTTGCACGTCGCCAGCGGCAGTTGCCGTACCCGTTGCTGGACTTCGCGATCTTCCGCAATCCGGCGTTCCTGGCCGGCACGCTGTCGGCGGTATTCACCTTGTTCGCGATGGCTGGCCTGCAGCTGGTCACCACCCAGCGTTTCCAGCTGGTGGCAGGCTTCACACCGCTGCAGGCAGGCCTGCTGGTATCGGTGGCGGCGCTGGGCAGCCTGCCCAGTGCGCTGCTGGGTGGCAGCATCCTGCACCGCGTGGGCCTGCGCCCGCTGATCTGCGGTGGCCTGGCGGCTGGCGCCGTGGGTGTCGGTGTTGTGGCGTTCGGCTTCCCGCACGGCCTCGGCTGGGTGGTGGCGGGCATGGCGATCACCGGTTTCGGCATGGGCTCGGCCATCTCGGTGGCATCCACCGCCATCCTCAACAATGTGCCGGCACACCGCGCGGGCATGGCCTCGTCGGTGGAAGAGGTGTCCTACGAGTTTGGTGGCCTGCTGGCGGTGGCGATGCTGGGCAGCCTGAGTGCGGCAATGTACGGCGCCTTCCTGCCGGTCTCGGCGGACATGCCCGAGCTTGCCCGCGACGGCTTCACCCAGGCGCTGCATGCCGCACGCGAAAGCGGGCAGGGCGAGTGGTTCGCGCTGGCTGCGGCTGCATATGACCGTGGCTACCAGATCGTGCTGCTGGTGATCACGGTGATGCTGGCAGTGGGCGCGGCGATCATCGCGCGCCTGTTGCGGGGGCGCGTCGGTGGCCGCGAGGGTGCGGCCGATCGCGTAAAATGACGCGATGAGAACCAGCAAGCGCGACCGCATCCTCGACGCCGCCGTCAACGTGATCAATCGTGACGGCGTGCGCGCGGTGACCTTCGAGTCGGTGGCCGCCGAGGCCAAGCTGACCCGTGGCGGCCTGCTGTACCACTTCCCGTCGCGCGAAGCGCTGCTGCGCGGCATCGACGAGCATCTGGTGCAGGCCTGGGAAGCGTCGATGGAGTCGCTGCTGGGCAAGACCGCAGGCGAGGCCACGGCGCTGGAGCGCTACCAGACCTTCGTGCGTGTGTCGGCGCAGAGCGCTACTCGTGCCGAGTTGATGTTCATGCTTGAATCGGCTGACCCGGACGCCGACGAGCGTCCGTGGGGACCGGCAGTGCGGCGCTGGGCGCCATTGCCGCCGTCGGCCGCGGAACAGGATCCGGCCGCGCTCGACAATTTCGTAGCGCGGCTGGCGGCCGATGGCCTGTGGATCTACGAAGCGATGTACGAAGGGCAGCTGGATGAAAGTGTGCGCGCCCAGGTAGCGGAGCGGATCGCCGGGCTGCTGGCAAAGAACGACGGACTGTCCAGCTGAGCCGTCGACCGACGCGCGGATATCGCTCTTGGTAGAGCCGACCGCTGGTCGGCTGCTCACGAAAATCCCGCGCTTCGCGCGATAGTCGACTCTACCCAGCCTGCGCTGCGCTCGCGGCCAGCCATGCCCGCGGCGACGCTCCCAACCGCTTGCGGAACGCCTTCGACAATGACCCGGTATCGGCAAACCCGACTTCGATTGCCACCTGCTTGACCGCCACGCCCGCACGCAGCTGCGCGCAGGCCAGGCTCAGCCGCCAATCCAGCAGATAACTGGCCGGCGTCGCCTGCATCACCTCCTTGAACACCGCTGCGAACGCACTGCGCGACATGCCAGCGGTGGCGGCCATGCGCGGCAGCGTCCACTCGTCCTGTGGCGCCTGGTGCATTGCCACCAGCGTACGTGCCAGCCGCGCATCGGACAGCCCGCGCATCAGCCCGTGGCTGACCCCGGCCGCATCGGGATGATCCACCACCCAGCGCAGGATCTGGATCAACGCCACCTCGAACAGGCGGTTGGTCAGCAGCCGCGAACCGCAGCATTGGCGGTCGGCCTCGGTGAACAGCAGATGCAGGGTGTCGTCCAGTTCGCTGATCGCGGACAGCGGCACCACCATCACCGGCGGCAGCGATTGCACGATGGGATTGCGCGCGCCGCCATCGAAGTCGAGCGTGGCGCAGGTGAAGTCGGGGCCATCCAGCGGCGCATTGAAGAACACATGGTGCAGCGGTTGCGGATACAGCAGCAGGCTGGGCGCGTCGATCTTCAAGCGGGGAAGCGCGATATCGCCGTCGGGATGACGGACCTCCATTTCACCCTGGCGCAGGATGTGCAGGAACGCCCGACCGGGCTGCGGCTCGAAGACATGGCGCCCGCACAGCGGACCGCTGTGGAACAGCGCGGCCTGCACTCGGAAGCGTTCCAGAAGGGAGGACAGGCGGTCGGGTGCGGAGGTGTCGGCGGGCATGCTCATGGACGAATGGACAACAGATGCGGCTGATTACGACCAATGCGTCCGTCGAGTCTACCTAGGATGAGCAGGTCGTCCAATCCCGGGCGCTTTCCCAAGGAGATCCACCATGTCCCGTGTCCCCCTGATCGATGCCTCCGCCACCACTGCCGAGCGCCAGGCCTTGCTGGGCCAGGTCCACGCCGCTTTCGGCGCCACCCCAGCCATGTTCCGCGCCGTGGCCAACTCGCCGGCCGCCCTGCAGAGCATGTGGGGTTCGTTCGGCGCGCTGGGCGGCGGTCGGCTGTCGCCGTTGCTGGGCGAGCAGATCGCCGTCGCCATCGCCAACCGCAACGCCTGCGAGTACTGCCTGGCGGCGCACACGGCGCTGGGTCGAAAGGCCGGCGCCAGCAGCGAACAGATGGCTGCCGCGCAGATCGGCCAGTCCAGTGATCCGGCCACCTCGGCGGCGCTCGACTTCGCGCTGAAGGTGGTTGAACAGCGTGCACAGATCACCGACGGTGATGTGCAGGCGCTGCGCGCAGCCGGCTTCGATGACGAGCGGATCGTCGAGATCCTCGCCCATGTGGCGCTTAACCTGTTCACCAACTACATCAACGTGGCGTTCGACGTGCCGGTGGACTTCCCCAAGGTGGCGCTGCGCTGAGGTCCATCAGGCCGGGGGCGTCTTGCTCCCGGCCGTTCTCAGTTATCGTGGCTGTCGTCCGCCTGCAGCCGTTCGGGATGGGTATACACATTGAACCCCCTCTCCCGCGCGAACCCGACCAGGCACAGTCCGGCACTGCGGGCCAGGTCGATCGCCAGCGCGGTCGGCGCCGACACCGCTGCCAGCACGCTGGCACCCGCACGTATCGCCTTGCTGACCATCTCATAGCTGGCGCGACTGGAAATCACCAGCAACCCACCGTCGATGGCGTGCTCGTTGTGATGCAGGGCGCCGACCAGTTTGTCCAACGCGTTGTGACGGCCCACATCCTCGCGCACCCAGCCGATCCGCCCGCTGGCATCGGCCCAGGCCGCAGCGTGCGTCGATCCACTCACCGCATTCATCGGCTGATGCTGCGCCAGCGTGGCCAGCGCCCGCAGCAATGCGGCATGCGGATAGGTGCGGCGCTCGCGGATCTGCGGCAGCGGGCGCAGCACATCCTCCAGCTGGCGCGTGCCGCACAGGCCACAGCCACCGCGACCGGGCAGCAGGCGGCCATTGGCCGGATCCAGATCGGCACCGGGTGCGTCTTCAGAAACGGTCATCTGCAGCTCGATGCCCTCCAGCTGCGGGCGGACCTCGATCGACAGCAGTTGCGAGGGCGCAGTGATCAGCCCCTCGCTGAGCGAGAAACCAAGCGCGAAGTCTTCCAGGTCGCAGGGCGTGGCCATCATCACCGCGAAGGCGGCGCCGTTGTAGCGCAGTGCAACCGGCACTTCCTCGGCCACCACGTCGACCTGCTGCTGGTGACCCCCGCTGCGCCAGCGCTGCAACGGGCGCTGGGCCGTGCCGGCAGGCGGGGTGTGCGGCGGGGTCGATTCAGGCATGCAGCGCGTCCGGGCAAGGGAAATACGCAGGTGGTGGACCACCCACGGCTTTGAGAATAGCGCAGTGGCCGGGCGCTGACGCGGGTGTAACCGTTGTAATGGCAGGCTGCGCCGAAAACAGCGCCTGCCTCTGGCGAAGTGGCCTTGTCCGTGCTTGATTGCGGGGCTGGCCGCACTGCAGAAGCCGCATCCGGCCCGTCTCGCGCCGTTGATTGTTGTGTTCCTCCCGCCAGGTTCCCGAACATGTCCGAGCAGAAGCCGCCGCGTTACAAGCCCTACAACCAGCCGGCCGGTGGCTGGGGTGCCGCCGGTGCCACCGCCAAGGTGCTGCTGCAGCAGAGTGTGATCGGCAAGGGCTCGAAGGCGCTGCTGGCGATGAACCAGCCCGGTGGCTTCAAATGCCCCAGTTGTGCATTCCCGGACGCTGACGAACGCAAGAAGCTGGAATTCTGCGAGAACGGTGCCAAGGCGCTGGCCTGGGAGGCCACCCAGTTCCGTGCCGGCCGCGACCTGTTCGCCCGGCACACGGTCACCGAGCTGATGGCGCAGACCGACTACTGGCTGGAGATGCAGGGCCGGCTGACCGAGCCGATGCGCTACGACGCGTCCACCGATCACTACGTACCCTGCAGCTGGGATGAGGCGTTCGCCCTGATCGGCCGTCATCTGCAGGCGCTGGACAGCCCGCACCAGGCCGAGTTCTACACCTCCGGCCGCACGCCCAACGAAGCCGCGTTCCTGTATTCGATCTTCGTGCGCGAGTTCGGCACCAACAATTTCCCGGACTGCTCGAACATGTGCCACGAGCCGACCAGCCGCGGCCTGCCGCCGGCCATCGGCGTGGGCAAGGGCACCATCGTGCTGCAGGATTTCGAGCACGCCGAGGCGATCTTCGTGATCGGCCAGAACACCGGCACCAATTCGCCGCGGATGATGAGCAACCTGGTCGAGGCGCGCAAACGCGGCATCCCGATCGTGGCGGTCAATCCGATGCCAGAGCGCGCGCTGATCCGCTTCGCCGAGCCGCAGGACATGGTGCAGATGGCCACGTTCGGTTCGACCGAGATCACCAGCGAGTTCGTGCACATCCGCATCGGCGGCGACCTGGCCCTGATCAAGGGCATGATGAAGGTAATGTTCGAGCGCGAAGCGCAGGGCGAGCGCGTGCTTGACCACGATTTCCTGGCCGAGCACACGGTGGGCCTGGACGCACTGCGCAAAGATGTGATGGCGCAGGACTGGGACGAGATCGTGCAGGTCTCCGGCATCACGCAGGCGCAGATCCGCCGCTGCGCCGAGATCTACATCCGCTCCAAGGCCACGGTGATCTGCTACGGCATGGGCCTGACCCAGCATCAGTATGGTTCGACCCTGCTGCAGCAGGTGGCCAATCTGCTGTTGCTGCGTGGCAACTTCGGCAAGCCCGGCGCAGGCATCGGGCCGATCCGTGGCCATTCCAACGTGCAGGGCGACCGTACCGTCGGCATCGACGAGAAACCCAAGCCAGCCTATCTGGACCGCGTGCAGCAGGTGTTCGGCTTCGATCCGCCGCGCGAGCACGGTCATCACGTGGTCGAATCGATCGAGGCGATGCTGGACGGCAGCGCCAAGGTGTTCATCGGTATGGGGGGCAACTTCATCCACGCCGTGCCCGATACACCGCGCGCGTATGAGGCCATGCGCGGCCTGGAGCTGACGGTCGGCATCGCCACCAAACTCAATCGCGGCCATCTGGTGCATGGCCGCGATGCCCTGATCCTGCCGGTGGTCGCACGTTCGGAGCGCATCGTTACGCCTGCCGGCGAGCAGTTCGTCACCATCGAGGACGCGATGTCGAACGTGACCGCCTCGCGCGGCGTGCTCGAACCGGTCAGCACGGACGTGCTCCCGGAGGTCGAGATCGTCTGCCGCATGGCGATGGCAACATTGCCGCACAGCAAGGTCGACTGGGCGGGGTGCATGCATGACTACGCACCCATCCGTGAGCTGATTGCGGCGGTGTACCCGGAGATCTACACCGGCTTCAACGAGCGCATCCAGCAGCCGCACGGCTTTCACCTGGACATTCCTCCGCGCCGCCGCGTGTGGCCCACGCCCAACGGCAAGGCCAACATCCTGGTGATGCCGGGGCTGGACGTGGACGCGCCCGTGGATGACCCCGAGATGCTGCGGTTGGCCACAGTGCGCTCGCACGACCAGTACAACACCACCATCTACAGCTACAACGACCGCTATCGCGGCGTCTACAACGACCGCATGGTGTTGTTCATGAACATCGAGGACCGGCTGGCACGTGGGCTGGAGAAGGAAGCACTGGTCAGCCTGGAGACGATCAGCGGCGACGGCGTGAACCGACGCATCGAGGGCCTGACCGTGCTGGACTACCCGATGCCGCGCGGCGCGTTGGCCGGTTACTACCCCGAGTTGAACCCGCTGCTACCGCTGGACTATTACGATCGGGTCAGCGGCACCCCGGCGGCCAAGTCGATTCCGGTGCGGATGCGGGCGATGGCCGAGGCAATTGCGTGATGCGTTCATCGGCTATCATCAACGGGTGAACCTGCCTGGCCTGCTGCTGAGATGGATGCTTCTCCTTGCCCTGGTGCTGAATGCACCGGCGCTTGCGGTTGCCTCATCCTCGTACGCGGCGCAGTCCAGCGCGGACCATTGCGCCGCACCGCATTCCGCTGCCATGCCCGGATGCTGCGACGAGGCAGCATCAACGGTCTGCCAGAGCAATGAGTGCGAATGCCCGCCGGCCAGCCTCGGCATGCTGGCCACCCTGAGCGGAACCCCGGCGTCACCCTGGCGTGAGGCGCCTTTGCCCGCCAGCACCCAGCAACGCGCACCGCCTCCGTTGCCGGATCCGCTACGCCCTCCCATCGTGTGATTCCCTGCAGGCCTCAAGCGCCTGCCGTAGCTGCTCGACTCACTCTCGACTCTGCCTGTGCCTTCGACGCGCAGGCAGCGGGCCGCGTTGCCCGCATCTGCAAAGGAATCAACACCATGAACCGTTCTCTCTCCCTCAGCCTGTTGCTGGGCACCGTGCTGGCCACCACCGCCTGCGCGCGTGCTGCTGAAGAATCGTCTGCCGCGCCGGTTGCCACCGAAGCCCCGGCGGCACCGATCAAGGCCGGCCCGTCGCAGGTGGATCCGGCACTGCCCATCGCCATCGTGCACAAGACCGCCAGCTGCGGCTGCTGCGGCATCTGGGTCGACCACCTGAAGGCCGAAGGCTTCCAGGTGGATGTGCGCAATACTGATGACATGAACCCGATCAAGGTCCGGCTGGGTGTGCCGGTCGGCAAGGCCTCCTGCCACACCGCCGAGATCGGTGGTTACGTGGTTGAAGGCCACATCCCGGCCGAGGACATCAAGCGACTGCTGGCCGAGCGGCCGGCCGCGCGCGGCCTGGTGCTGCCGGGTATGCCAGCCGGCTCGCCTGGCATGGAAATGCCGGATGGCTACGTGCAGCCGTACACCGTTGAACTGGTGCGCAACGATGGCACCACCGAGCCGTTTGCCCAGCACGGGCAGGGCGGCTGACAGGCGGCGGTGCCGGTCGTCCTGACCGGCACCCTTCGGCGCGCCCAATGTAGAGCCGAGCCCACCCTCGGCTTGCTCTTTGTGGCGTCGAGCCATGCTCGACTGCTCTGCTTCGGTCGAGCAAGCTCGACAGAATCAGCGGGCACCGGCTGTTTCCTTGGCCAGCTGTGCGTCGAACTTCTGTTCTGCCGCATCCGCGTAGGCCTTGCAGGTCAGTGCCTTGGCACCGGCCCTGGCACCCGCAGCGTAGTCCCAGTTGCTCGCGCCCGGATGAGGGGTCAGCAACACGTCGCAGGGCAACGCCCGCACCGTCGCGAAGCTGCGCTTGTAGTCCTCGACCAGGCGCGGATAACGGGGGTTGCCCTTCAGCTGGTAGCCCGGTGCACTGAGGCTGTCGGCATAGGCGATGCGCACCGGCTTGCCCTCGCGGGTATCGGTCCAGGTCCAGGCGGTGCTGCCCGGGGTGTGTCCCGGCATGAAGTGCGCGGTGAATTCGATGCCGCCCACCTCGACCACCTCGCCATCCATCACGATGCGGTCTGCATTGGCAGGCGGGTAGGTGATGCCATCGCCGAAGTGCAGGTCATCGCTGCCGCCACGCGCCAGCAGCACCGCCGATTCCGCGTTGGCGACCACGTGCGCGCCGCTGCGGCGCTTCAGTTCCGCCACTGGGCCTGCATGGTCGGCATGCGCATGGCTGAGCAGGATCAGCCGCACGTCCTGCGGGGCGACGCCGCGCGCCTTCATGTTATCCAGCAGGTGGCCGGCCATCTGTGGCATGCCGCCGTCCAGCAGCACTGCGCCCTCGGCGGTCTGCACCAGCAGTGCGGTCAGGTTCTCGGTGCCGATCTGCCAGGTGTGGTCAGCAATCTGCAGCGGTGCCATCGGCTGCAGCCAGGAAGCATCCACGGTGTAGGCCTGCAACTGCGGCAGTGGTGCCTCGGCGGCGCTGGCGTAGGCGATCGGGAGTACTGCTGCAAGCGAGAGGGCGAGCATGTGCGGGCGCATGTGAAAGGTGTATCGGGAAGGTGGATCGAGGCTAGCATGGCGCTTTCCGATGCCGTTTCTATGATTCCTCATGCCTGCCATAAGCCGGCGTTGCGGGTGCCGGAATATTGGCGCGACAACTGCCGTGAAAGGGCGATGCAGTTCGCAACGTGTTCGCATTGCGCAGGGTAGCCTGCAGCGACCACAAGGAAGGAGCAGGCGCATGTGCATTGTGTGCAATCCAGGAGCCGCAGCATTCCTGCAGGCACGTCGCGAGTTTCTGGGCGGGATGGTCGGATTGGGTGCGGCGGCGCTGGTCGGGTCGGCCGTACCGCTGGCAGCGTTCTCTGCTACGCCGCCGCCGAATCTGGCAGGGCCGGCAGATAGGATCTTCCATGGCGGTCCGATCCATACGCTCGGGCCAAAGGGCAAGGTGCAGGCCATCGCGGTTCGCCAGGGACGCATTCTGGCCACGGGCAGCCGCGAGGAAGTCATGTTGCATCGAGGGCGCCAGACCGACGTGGTCGACCTGCACGGCCGGGCGCTGCTGCCAGGCTTCATCGACCCGCATATGCACTCGGCGATGGCGATGCTGTCCGATTGGGTGGATGTGACGCCGTTCAGTACCAGCACGTTGGCCGAGGCGCTGTCGAAGATCGGTGCCGCCGCGAGTGCGAGCAAACCCGGCGAATGGGTGGTTGCGCAGGGCATTGACCCTTCGCTGATGCCGGGTGAGCCGATCACCATGAAGGCGCTGGATGCGGTCGCTGCGGATAATCCGGTGTTCGTCCTTGAATCCAACGGACACGTCGCCTACAGCAACAGCAAGGGCTTCGCCGCTGCCGGAGTAACCGATGCGACGCCCGATCCGGAGCAGGGGCGTTACGATCGCGAGGGTGGGAAGCTGACGGGCCGGATGCAGGAGTCTCCCGCGATGAAGCCGTTCATGGCCGCGATGCCGGTCCCCGACGAGGATCGCTACGTCGCGTTGATCCAGCAACTGTTCTCGGACGCGGCCAGGGCCGGCTGCACCGGCCTGCATGATGCCGGCATCGGGACCGGAGGCGTGACCGATCTCAAGGTACTCAATCGCGTGATGGCGAAGAATCCGCCGATCCGCTATTCAGGCTTTCTCACCTCGGACCTGATGGACGACTGGGTCGAACTGGGGCTGAAGCCCGGCCACGGTGATGACCGCTTCCGCCTGACGGGTATAAAGTTCTGGTCCGATGGCTCCAACCAGGCGCAGACCGGCTATCAGCGCGAGAACTACCTCGGCTCGGACAAGCGGGGTTCGCTGAACTACACGCAGGAGCAGCTGACGAAAGGTGTGCAGCGCGCCCACGATCTCGGTTGGCAGGTCGGCATCCATGCCAATGGCGATGCGGCCATCGATACCACCCTGAAGGTCTACAAGACCGTACTGGCCAACACGCCACGTGCCGATCATCGCCACCGCATCGAGCATTGCAGCGTGCTGCATGGGGACCAGATCACACAGCTTGCCGAGCTGCAGGTGTCGCCTTCGTTCCTGATCGGGCACGTGTACTACTGGGGAAAGGCGTTCCGCGACAACATCCTGGGTCCGCAGCGCGCCGATCTGTACGATCCATGCCGGTCGGCGCTGGCGGGCGGGCTTCGCATCTCGCTGCACTCGGACTTCAACGTCACCACCATCGAACCGTTGCGCTACATCGACAACGCAGTGAACCGGCGCATGCGTGATGGCGGCGAAGTGTTGAACCCTGAAGAGTGCATCAGTGTCGAACAGGCGCTGCGCGCAGTGACCATCGATGCGGCATGGCAATGCCGGGTGGACGACATTGTCGGAAGCCTGGAGTACGGCAAGTATGCGGACATGGTCATTCTTGATCGCGACCCGCTCATGATCGATCCGGCAAGCGTCCTCGAGCTGAAGGTGATGGAGACCTGGCTGCAGGGTGAGCGACGCTACGCCGCGTGATCCGAGGCTTGAAGCAGGGCCCGGCGCAGCTGCGCCCCGGGCCCTGCGCAGGCTTAGTACTGGTACTGCCACCCCAGCGTCAGCACTCGGCCACGGCCCGAGAAATAGCTCGGGTTCGACGGCGTGGTCTGCGAGTAGTAGCTGATGTACTGCTTGTTCGCCAGGTTCTGCACGCCCAGGGTGAAGCTGTGCTTGTCCAGTACATAGCGGGCCACCAGGTCCATCGTGGTGTAACCCTTGAACTCCGCCACCTGCGCGCCACGCAGATCGAAGTCGCGGTCGAAGGCGTGGCTGGCCTGCAGGCGCGTGCTCAGCTGTGGTGTCCAGCTCTGTTCCCAGAACGCGGTCAGCCGGTTCGGCGCGATGTTGACGCCGGCCAGGTCGCTGTCGAGGCGGCCGTCGACGTCGGCATCGTAGCGGCCATTGGCGCGTGCATAACCCAGGCCCAGCCGGCTGTCGCCCAAGCGCAGGCGCAGGTTGCTTTCAAAACCTTCCACGCGGGTGGCCTGGCGCTGCACCGCATAGGCGTCGATGCCCGGATCGTAGATCAGCACCGAGCCCAGCTTGGATTCGGAGGTGTAGTACGCAATATCGCCACTGAAACGGCCATCGTCGTACTCCAGCCCGATCTCGCGGTTGTCCGAAACCACCGGTGACAGGTCAATCAGATTGTCCACGCGCTGGCCGTCGCGGTTGATCGCACGTAGCACGCGGCCGACGTCGGCCACGGTGTAGCCTTCCGAATACGAGGCGTAGGCGTTGAGGCGATCGTTGATGTACCAGACCGCGCCGAAGTTGGGCAGGGTCTCGCTCATGGTCGGCTTGCCGCCAGCTACCTTGCGTGCGCCGTAGCGGGGCAGGGTGGTGTAGTCGCCTACTTCCAGCTCGCCCTTTTCGTAGCGCAGGCCGCCGGACAGCATCAGGTGGTCGCTTGGCCACCAGTGCAGCTGCAGCAGCGGCGACAGGCTCTGGTAGGTGGTCTGCGGCACCCAGTTCATGCCGCTGGCCAGCAGCACCTGGTGGGTGCGGTCGCGCAGGCCGTCCAGGCCCAGGGTCACGTCCAGCGTGGTGTCGGCGATGCGGGCCCAGCTCTGGGTCAGCTTGAAGCCGCGCTTGTTCGATTCGTTCTGGGTCTGGTCCCAGGCGGCGTTGGCGCCGGTGTTGCCCCACGGGTCCCACTGGCTGGCGCCATAACGGCCTTCGAAGTCCACCGCGAAGGCCTGCGCCTGGAAGCGGCCACCGAGCAGGTCGGCGGCGCTGTAGTCCAGCGTCAACGAACGCGAGCGGTTCATCGGTGGATCCAGCGGGGTATCGCCGGGCACCGAAATGGTCGGGCGGCCGGTGCGGTAATCACCGTTCACCGCCAGGTAGTTGTCCAGCCCGCGCAGCTCGTAGCGGTTGGCCATCAGCTGCAGGCGGTGGCCCTCGGCAATGTTCCAGCCCAGCTTGGCGAACACGTTCGACGATGTCGAATCCATCAGTTCGCCCTGCGCGTTGGTACCGATCGAACGGCCCTCGCCGTCGTGATACAGGCCCTGCTTCTCATAGGCCAGGCCGGCCACCAGATCGAACTGCTCGCCGCGCACGCCGACCAGTGCCGAGCCGCGCTGGCCATTGTCATCGCGGCGGCTGGGCAGGGCCGAGCTGTAGGTGACGTTGGTGTCGAGCAGGAAGGCGCCGGGCTCGCTGGGCGCGCTGCGGGTGATGATGTTGACGATGCCACCGGTGCCGCCGATGCCCTGCAGCGCGTTGGCGCCGTGGATGACCTCGATGCGCTCGATCATCGCCGGATCGATGGTGTGCGAATCACGCGAGCCATCGCGCAGCGGCGTCGACTGCGGTACGCCGTCGACCATGTACAGGATGCCGCGGCCGCGCATGGTTTCGCCGTAGTTGGACATCTTCTCGCGCGCCGGGGCAAGCGCCGGGATCTGCGCCGACAGCACGCGCGAGACATCCGAGCCCAGCGCCAGCTGCTGCGCGATGTCCTCGCGGGTCAGCACGGTGATGGTGTTGGGCATCGCGGTCTCGCCCTGCGGCATACGCGCGGTCGAGGCCGATACCGTGACGCGGGCCAGCGAAGTGGTCGTGCCCGGGGACGCTGCCGATGACGAGGCTCGGGCCGGAGCGCGGGCCTTGGAGGATGCCGGCGCGGCACTCACCACGAACACCCCCGGCGAGCGCTCCTGCATCGCCAGGTCTTGCCCGGCCAGCAGGCGCTGCAGGGCGTCGTGCGGGGTGTAGCGGCCGTCGAGGGCAGGCGCGTTGCGGCCACTTACGCTATCGGCCGCGAACAGCAGCTGGATGCCACTCTGCCGCGCCAGTGTCGTGAGCGAAGCCTGCAGCGGGCCGGCCGGCAGGTGTAGTTCGACAGGTGCGGACGCAGCGGTCTGCGCGGTGGCGGGCAGCGCCGCACACAGGCAGGCGGCAAGCAGGGTGGGGGCCAGCCGGCGCAGCGCGGCAGGCGGAACAGGGCGGATCATGCGGGGGTCCTTCGGAAGGGTTCAAGCACTTGCCGGATGGGACGGCGCGCAACCCACCCTCGGCGTGGCAATCAATCGCGGGCACGCAGATGCAGGCTGCCGTCGGCGGCGGTATGCACCTGGACCGGCAGGATCTCCGGCAACAGGGCGACCGCCGTCTCGGCACGGTCGGCATCGAACACGCCCGACACCTGCAGTGGTCCCAGTGCCGGGTCGTCCAGCACGATCGGACGGTCGTGATAGCGCTGCAGGATGCGCAGCACCTCGGCCAGCGGCATGCGGTCGAACTGCAGCCGGCCGGTGGTCCAGTCGGCCCGGTCCGGATCCACTGCTTCCGGCGGAGACAGGGACCCCGGCTGGGCCAGCAGGCGCTGCCCCGGCTTCAGCCGCTGCTCGGTGCCGCCGCCATCCACGCTGACACCGACCTCGCCGCGCCAAAGCGTGACCTCGCTGAGATCGCCCTGGCGGTCAACATCGAACACCGTGCCGTAGTTGCGTACCTGTACCGGCCCGGCATCGACCTGGAAGCGGCGCCACGCCGAATGCTGCACCTCGAAGCGCGCATGGCCCTGCGCCAGCAGCACCCGCCGCGAACGCAGGTGGCGACGGACCTGCAGGTGGGTTCCCGCGTCGAGCAGCACGCGGCTGCCGTCCGGCACCTCGATGTCGCGGCGCTCGCCGACGGCGGTCTGGTAGTCACGCACCTGCCAGGCCGGGTCGGCCAGCAGCAGCGCGGCGGCCGCCAGCAACAGCACCGGCAGTACCCGTTTCGCGCCAGATTCGCCGCGCCGCCGCTGCAGCTGCTCCGGGCCTGGCAACGGGAAACGCTCCTTCAGTGCCTCCCGGTGCTGATCGAGCGTGTCCTCGGCGGACGGTTCGGCGGGCGGCGACGGCGGTACCGGATCGGGTGATGCAGGGCTCACCGCAGCGCACCGTGCAGCCGACAGTCGGCCATGGCCAGGCGCAGGTGACGTTCCACCGCCTTCAGGCCGATGCCCATCCGCTGCGCCACTTCGGTCTGGGGCAGCTCGTGGATCTTGTGCAGGATGAACACCTGCTGGCGCCGGCAGGGCATGCGCTCGATGCTGGCGGTCAGCCGCTGCAGCGCCTGCTGGCCCTGCGCCTGGCGCTCGGGTCCGGGGCGCTCGCAGGCGCCTTCGGGAAGCTCGGCGCGGGGCTCCACCCAGTGCCGGCGCAGGTCCTCGGCGCGGCAGCGGTCGACCGCTGCGTCGTGGGCGATCCTGCGCAGCAGCGCGATCGGTTGGCGGGCGTCATGCACGGCCGGACGTTCCAGCAGGCGTACACAGATATCGTGTACCACTTCGCGGGCCAGCCCGGGCGAGCGGAACCGGCGATGCAGGTAGTCCACCAGTTCCTCGTAGTGGCGCACCAGCGAGGTCACCAGCGGCAGCGCAGGTGGGCGGGGAAGTGTCGGCTGGGACATCCGGAAGGGCAGCAAGGGTGAAAGGCGGGTGCCGGGAGGTCATCCCTGCGTAATGACGCAATACTAATGGGAACTGTTCTCGTTTGCCATGCCGCGATCGCCAGGGCGATTGTTCGCCGCGCCTGGAAAGTGAATCCACGATCATCGGCTGGAGCGCAGAATCGCCCACGGTTAGCCTGCCTGCAGGCTCAAGGAGGTGGACCCTTGTAAGGGGGCATTCGGTTTGCGAAGGCGGGACAGTCGGTTTGCGCCCCTCGGCCCGGCTGTCAGAAGTCACTTCAATGGACCTTTGAAGCGGGCCTGAAAGTGATTAGAGAGCAAGCGCCAGCTCCGCATGGGCTCGGCGGGTTCTACTCGCTAACACGGACATGTAATGACCCACTGAAAACCTGCTCAGGTGTTACTTTCCCCGAAGGAGACACCGATGAGCGAAATGATGGAATAAGAGATCAAGCGCTGGACCGCCCGGCGCAAGTCGGCACTGATGCTTGAGATCATCCAGGGCAAGACGACGGTGGCCGCGGCCAGCCGCCAGTTCGACCTGACCCCGGCGGAGATCGAGGGCTGGGTCGAGGACGGCAAGCGCGGCATGGTGCCGATGACCAAACTGTGTCGTTGGTTCGAGATAGCCCGCCGCTAGACGTACTACAAGCCAACCCGGTCACTGCCCAAGGTAAAGCCTGAGCTGGCCGAGCCGATCCAGGACATGATTGAGACAGAGTCCTCGTTCGGCTACCGCACGGTGACAGCTCTGCGGGGCATGAACAAGAACACCGTCCAGCGGATCTTGCAGCTCAAGGGCTGGCAGGGGCGCAAGCGCCCACTTGGCCATCGGCCGCGTATTGAAGCCAAGGTGTCGCGCGCCGAGGGGCCGGACCAACTTTGGGCCACCGACCTGTGCCGCATCTGGGGCGGGAAGGACGGCTGGCTCAGCCTGGCGCTGGTGATCGCCTGTGGCACGCCACAGTTGCTTGGATGGCACCTGTCACGAACTGGCAAGGCCAGCACCGCGTCGGCAGCGCTGGAGCAGGCGTTGATTACCCGCTACGGCCCGCTGGGACGGGTGCCAGCGCCTTTCCTGCTGCGCTCGGACAATGGGCTAGTGTTCAACAGCCGCGACTACACGCGCCTAGTGCGCAGCTACGGCCTGCAGCAGGAGTTCATTACCCCCGCACTGCCCACAGCAGAACGGGATGGTGGAACGGGTAATCCGGACGTTGAAGGAGCAATGCGTGCATCGGCATCGCTTCGAAAGCCAGACCCATGCCCTGCGGGTGATCGCAGACTGGATCGCCTTCTACAACCAAAAGCGCCTTCACCAAGCGTTGAAGATGATGACCCCGGATGCGGCCTATGCCGCTACATTAACCGCATGACCTGAGCAGGAACCGGTGGGTCATTACATGGGCGGCCATCGAGTCCATCGCCAGAATCTACCTGACGAATTGCAGAAAGAACCTCCTGCATAAGCACGCGTTACCGAAGTCCTGAGCAATTGACAGCAAATGAGAGCTCACCATAGATGAGACCTGGGCAGAAGTCAGATTGTTAGGTGCAAAGCGTATCAAAATATTCTTCCTGCCAAGTTCTGAGGATATAGCCCAGAGCGCCCCAGCCTCCTCAGGATCGGTCAAGTGAAGCTTCTCGTGAAACACTAGCAAATCGAAACAGCTCTCGACGCCATCTATCTCACCCAAGGGGACAACCAAGCACCAACTCAAGTGAATGATTTGAGACAATCGCTGAAGTGAACACCAAACATCTTTGCGCAAGAAAGTAGGGCATTCGCCTCTAAGATTCAATGCCTTAGAATCCTCAGATTTATATCCTGGCGGAGGCAACTGCATAGGCCGAGATCTGTCCTGAGCAAAGTACTGTTGCAAACGCTGCCTCTGTGAGTCGAAAAATGCGCCGGACGATGAGTAGGCGACCATGCTGACATCGACGAATTCCCCTCGGAACTCATCAGAAATTTCGATCGACAGAAATTTAACTTTAGAGCGCACGTCACAGATTGGCATATAACTGAAGTTGAGAACCCCCCGACGTGCACATTCAAGAAACTTCTGCCTAACTTGATAGGCAGTTCTTGCGCCCGGGGCGAGAAGAGCCGGAAATGCGTAGGCTTCGGAGTAATTCGAGCTGGCATCTGCTGCAGAGCGAAAGCAGGCCTCCGTAAATCTTTGGTCTACAATTGCCAAGTCAAGATCCGATTTTCCACGCGCAAAGGAATGTCCGTACAACAAGCTCATCCCGTACTTCGCGGAGCCGCATGCATACACTGAATCCAATGCGACGCCTAGTGCACTGGACACACGCTCACGCGCGGAATTTACGACAGTCTCATCAGCTCCATTGGCATCGAGAGAATGATCGCGGTACGCAAAGGCGGATATGTCAGCGGACGAGCATCCTTGCTCATGCAACACAGACAATTTTTTAAGTAAGCTCACTTTCTTGCCCCATCAGTGCGCAACCAACTTAACGCAGCCAACTCCGCGGCAGAATCTGCCATTGAGAGCACCTTAACATCTGGCTGCACTCCGGAAGGGTACTTTCGACCTGTTCTATCCATAAATGTTGCACTCGCGACATGCAGACGATAGCCGCCTGGAAGATCAAAACTTCTGTTCGACGTAGTGTAACCACCCGTGCGCGTGCCAAAGCTTTTTACACCAGGTCGACCGTTAAAAGCGATAGCGACGGCCTCACCAGAGCTCGCCGTCCTTGAGTCAAGTAAGATGGCCACTTTATCCAGGGTGAGATCAGGGATCGAAGATGCCGCAGGATCGATGGTCCAGCTATCGATCGTCCCATCCCTATTCTCTATCCCGCCGATGTGGTCCTGCCCAAGCAAGGGAGCTAGCGCAGAAAGCATTGGCCACATGTTCCCTCCGCTATTCAGACGAAGATCTAAAACCCAATGCCGGACCCCATTGGCATGAAGGCGAGAGAACTCCGAATGAAACATCTCAACAAATCTATCAACCTCTCCGTGGTTACTTCCCGAAAATGGCGGCATCGAAATCAGCGCGGTATTTGGAGCGACTATATCGAAGGTAGGATCGAACTTTGGCCCAGACTCCATCTTAGACGTTACAACATCATCAGGGGACTGAAGAGCGCTATGGTGATCATCAAGCGTCTGCAGAATGCCCTTAATGCGTCGTTCCACCTGCCACGTCGTTTCTCGCTTAACGTCTGACAGGGCCTCATTGCCCTCGACATTGCCCCAATCGACTCTATTAGCAAATAGTGCATGTTCACGGATCAACCGTGTGGCGGCTTGGTATGTTTCTAGCAAAGAAGACGTGCCGTCACTTACTTCATCCCCACTGGCAACTGGAGATAATGTCAGCGACTCCAGCTCGGCGCCGGCGCCATCAAAAATGGCAAGACCCATTATCATTGTTGTGGCGCGGCTATCGACATTGAATCTCCTAACAAGCGTCCCTTGTTCTTCAATGAGAGGAATCTCCGCCGCGTCAATCTTCGCATTTTCATCGTCCACCCTCAGCATCATCTTCGAGCGCCCTTGACCTTCGAGACGATAGTTAGCCCTAATTTCTACCTGTCGACCTTTCAAATGTGATGCATCCAAACGAATTGCAACTCCTCCGTAGCGGCAGTGGCCCTCGCCTTTGGAAGCCCCTATGCGCGCGCCGGCCGTCTGCAAAGGATCACCCTGACCATGCCATACGCATGATTTATCCGGAGACACAGCAAACCACTTGTTCATTTCCTTACCCTGGGTGCATGAAGCGCAAGCGACTGAGAGGATGATCACAAGTAAGATGTACAGGTTACGCATAGGAAATTTCACCAGAGGACTCAATGATGATGGGCCGCCCCTTAATAAGGGTTACATAAGACCTCTTCAGGATCTCCCATATAACCGCCTCCTGATATCTTTGATCCTGCACTAGCATTCTATTGAACCTCATATGAATTATTGCCCACGAAATCGAATACCTCATTTCGTCCGTGTGCGTTACGAGTTCATTTGCGATGTGATCCGACACCGACACTGGAGCGAGCCGCTCGCACCATGAAGAGTCAACGCCTTGGAATGCCAACCCTCCATTTGATAGCGCGAGCCGTGCGGAAGCAAAAAGTCGCCCGATGCGTTTCCTATCGTTCGTAGAAAAGCGTATCTCATTATGAAAATCCTTTGCGGCGCGGTCCGCGAATTTCGAACGAGATTCGACCGATCCGAGACCTAGCGAGATCATCAGGCGGTCTATCGAGACTGCGACACACTTCCAGTAATCTGCGCCCTGATCATCGAGGCGGTCAGCATACTTAAGAAGTGATTGGCTCTCGCATACCCAGAGATCTTCAATTTTCGAAAGCAGCGGATCCCCTCCGTATCTCTGAAGTTCTCGAACGTAGGGGTAAATTGATATCTCTTGAACGACAAATTTCCGCCGAAGGGCATCTAATGCATCCATCAAAGGCACCATCAACTGAGCGCCGCCTCCACCTGCATCACTCCTAAATCTCACGCGGAGATGAAATCCGCGATCATCCCTATATCTAACGAAGAACAAATCAAGTCGTCTCTCCGCCGAGAATTCCGCCAAAACGTCTAATACCAATTGGGCGCTCTGCGCGGCAGAGTATATTTTCAGGTAAAGCCAGTCCATACCGACCGGCTTAACGGCGGCATCGAAGTCTTCAAAGCAGGCGGTCGCGCTAGTACGCCTATCCACCCCAAAGGTATGAACAAGCTGGATCTCATGAGCACGGCGGCCATCATTTGCAGAAAATGCGGGCTGTAGTCCGAAGGGGGAGGCCGTTGTCAGTATGGACTTTTCTGATCGCTTAAGGTGTCGTATCAGCTCAGTTAGCATCCATTCTACCCGGGTATCGAGTGGAATAACCCGATCACCTTGAACCAAGGCCACCTCATGCGGCATCGCCATTTCTTCGCATATCTCATGCCAGCGGTGGATTAGCTTCTCTCCTTTCAATCTGGAAATTTCGTCTATTTTCTCAGCCGATAGGTACCAAGTTGGTCGACTGAGAATGATGTTCTTGAACCTCATTCCCGGCACATAGGGAGCGCTTGGAAAACGGTCACGAAGTGTAGGTATTGAAACCGCATGCCCCTGCGTAGCAACACTACTTAGGAACCTGTAAAGAGGGAGGCTGGCGCGGCGCTCAACTGCATGAGCGTTGCTCATTCGAAGGGAGAGCAGGCGACCCAGAGAGCGAGACTTCACAAGAACCCGGCCGTCCCTGACCAGAACTACCAAGTCCGTGAGATCAATCCGGTGCGCGAGCCTCGAAGGGCCCGCACGTATGCCAATTTCGACATTACTCAGGACAGGGCGTGCGCACACACTACCAAGATCGTCCTCTGGCAAGTGTACGATTTCTGCAGGAATCTCGTCTAAAGAATCATGGGGCAAGCCATCATTGGTGAGAAGCCCCCTTAGTTCCGGCAACTGATATGAGAACCGTCCCATCACCCGACCGGCCCGCTGTGCTCCAACGCTTCGGATTTCTACCAACTCTCCCGTGCTCGATTTCCAGAGGCTCAACCAGGACACGATGGGCGTACGTGGGGAAGTGAGCGGCAAGTCGGTTTGAGATTTCACATTTGGACGCAACTCGACGTATTCCTGCCCCCCAGGGGGGATCATCTTCTCGACCGCGCTAGTTGCGCCTGTTGTCGGCATGACATTGTGCGATTTCGTACCTGATGCTGCGCCAAGGAATCGCAAAATGGCCGGTGCGGAAGATGTCCTCTCAATATAGCCGAGAGCGGAGAGCTCATTGGCGATATCAAGAAGTGGAACCTCGAGATCCCCATATCGCGATGAAAATATATCCACAAATTTCTTCAATCCATTGTTCTTCTCTGAGAACACGGCGAAATGACTTATTGCTTCTTCGACGCTCTTTACCACTCGCGTGGAGATCGCCCCGAGACTTTCCGATGCGTAGAGATCGACCTTCACCGACGCTTCAGCAAGTTCACTATCAATGCCCTGCAGAAGCGCGAGGCGACTGATCGCTCTATCATACGATGACGGAATAGATAGAGGATGCTTTCCGGACAGGCCACTAATTGCAGCTTGAGCATCTGCGGCTCTCCTTCCGAGGGCTTCGCTATCGGCGAAGGAACTAGCCAAATTCCCTAGTAAATCATCAGCAGTAAGATCCAGAAGACCGTCGTTACAAAGCAACTGAGCATCAACTAGTTCATCAAGATACTCACCAACCTGACTTGAGGAGGAGTCGGGGTAGCGCTGCACCACTTTCTCCGCCAGTGAATTGAGGCTCATGCCGCAGCGGGCAAGTCCAAGTATCAACTCCAACGGTCCGTCAAGCTCCACCACCTCATTCCGATACACCCTCTTTCCCTTGCGATTCCGCGAGTAAGCCATCCACGATAAACGCCCATCGCGAACATGCAGCGTGTCGTTGAGGTGGAAGGACAGCTCCGGATGATCACGGTGCTCATGTAGTATCTTGGATACGATTTGACTAATCGTCGCGGTGGACGCTTGGACGTGCCGATGCATTTCACGGCGGACTGGAATGGTGAGCCCCCCAGTTGCGCCAGCTGAGGCTGTTCCAACGCAAGCAAAGGTGCCGAACGGCGTGGGCCTATACGCCATGCGAAAGAGGTACTTTGCGACCGCAGCGATGACATCAATGTCCTTCGCCTCCGTTTCGGGTCGAAGATGGTCATAGCGAGCGAGCAGCTTTGGACTCGCTAGCCATATTGCCTCTCGAATATAAGGGTCATCCATCAGGGCGCGGACCTCCCTTAGTAGAGTATCCGCGCTACAGGATAACCTATTGATGGTTTCAAATGGAAGAACTGCAACTCGGATGAATGCAACATTGGCGGTTGTCATCAGCGCCTGCAACGTAGGCATATTAGTCAAGATCTAATCTCCAGTATCTGTCCATTGCGCACTTCGAGGACCCTATCAGCCAAGTTGATAGTCTGTGGCCTATGGGCAATAACTATCGCCGTTATTCCGCCGTCTCTAACAGCCTCGCCAATTAACTTCTCGTTCTCCAAATCCAGTTGACTTGTTGCCTCATCCAGGACGAGGATTTTTGGCCTCTTGTAGAATGCTCTCGCAAGGAGTATTCGCTGAACCTGTCCGCCAGAAAGGGTGCTGCCCATATCTCCAACGGACGTTCTATAGCCCATGGGCATGCCTTTGATCTCCTTATCGACGCGAGCTCGCCGCGATGCCTCAACAACATCTTCCATGGAAGCGTCATCCTCGAAGAACGAGATGTTCTCCGCGATCGTTCCTGAGAACAGCTGATCGGCCTGCATCACACAGCCGATCGCGTCTCGAACCAGGCGCTTGCCAGCAACTCGAATATCCACGCCGCCCACCGCGATTATCCCTTCTTGATGGTCATGCACGCCTAGCAGGAGCTTGGCAATCGTGCTCTTCCCTGAACCGGAAGAGCCCGTAATGGCTACTACCTCTCCAGCCCGAACTTTAAAGTTCACGCCGTCCAAAATTTTGGGCGTGCCATAGCCATAACTGAACTTTACGTTGGAGAACTCTATTTCACTGCCGACCAATCTAGCTGCGGTAGATTCGGTGTACTTCTCAGGCGATGACAGTGCGATATCCGCGATTCGCTCAGCATGAAATCTGAGTAAACGAAACTGAACTGCGTAATCTGCCAGCTTGGCGAAGCGAAGGGTGAACTGATCACTGTATATAACAAAGGCAACAAGCGTCCCAGATGTCATCTCGCCACTTAGAGCAAGATAACCGCCAACCCACAGTACCGCGATTCTCTGGCCGGCTGTACTTAATGTATTAACAATCTCGAAGAACAGGTCAAGTCGTTGAAATTGTACATTAGTATTGATGACCCTTGCCGTGGCGTTCATGAATCGAACAGATCGGGAAGCGGCCTTGTTGTTTAACCTCAAAGTAAGCATGCCGCGCAAGGACTCGATAAGTTCACCCTGCTGAATGGCTGTTACGTTTACTTGCTTTTGGGCTACATCTTCGTATGCCCGCAAGTAAAGAAACCGCGCAAGCACGTATGCGGCCGCAAAGAGGAAGACGACGCCAGCGAGAATTTTGCTGTAATAAAGGAGTAAGCCAAGCGCCGCAACTGCCATCAAACCATCTATCACAACCACCACAAAGTTGGTAGTCAATGTCTGCTGTATAGCGGAGATTGATCCAAATCTAGCGACAACATCTCCCAGTTGGCGCTTGAAGAAATAATCTAACGGCAGTCTAAGTAGGTGATTATAGGTGTTGGCGTTCCAGCCAATATTTATGTTGCTCGAAATCCAGATTAACATCCACTTTCGCATCGCCTCTGTAACGGCTCGAAGTCCAAGCACTGCTAAAAAAGTAAAACCCAGAAAGTGAAGTAACTGAAAGTCAGAGAACGGCAGAACCTGATCTATAGTTATCCGAAGTTGCTGTGGTACCACCAACAACAGCGCTTCCAGGAACAGCGCGAGCACCAAGACCTGCCCCAGGCTTCTACCTAAGCCATGGATGGATCCTGCGAGCGCCCTGAGAGAGATCGCTTCTGGACGCGTCCTACGCTTGACCTTGACGCCGGCCTCAACCTCCAGAGCTACGCCCGTCGCAAACTCATCAAGTTGCTTCAATGGAATTTTTTGGCGGCCCAGTTTGGGGTCGACAATTGCTGCGTAATCGCGTCCAACTTTCGTAAGAACAACAAAATGTTTCATCTTCCAATGAATTATGCAGGGAAGTTGCAATTGTGCGAGTTCATTTAGATCGTACTTTACAGGGCGTGAAGACAGGCTGATATCGCTAAGAATTTCAATAATATGCTGCAACCCCATTCCACGCGTCGTTACCGGGTACTTTTCACGCAGCTCATAGAGGCTATAGTTGATCCCGTGATAGCCAGCTATCATCGAAATGCATGCCAAGCCGCATTCAGCTTGTTCCGTCTGGAGAACTTCCTTGACCCGCCTCCCAGGCCGCAAGCTAAGTAGTCGCGAATAGTCATTGCCTGAGGTCGGTTTACTATCAATTGGATCTCCGCTCATTTCTGTTCTTCCGTCTTCCTAGTAACTTTCAGAACTGGCTCAAATACCCACTCATATATCGCGCGACTCTCAAGCATGATATCTCCTTCGACGGCCATGCCAACCGAAAGAGCACGAGGGCCGAATTGCGTCAATATCCGATCATCGTTGATTTTTACAAGGACGCGGTAGGAGCTTTCTGTCTTTTCGTCTCCAATTCCCAAGCTACTCCTTACCTCCTCCGACCCCACCGAAATTCTCGTCATCGAGATTACTTCTCCCGAATGAGCGCCAAACTTCTGATGTGGAAAGGCCAAATACCGCAGTCCAACACGAGTGCCCGGCGAGATGAATCCTGAACCAGAAGTGGGCACATACAGCTCCGCCAAGAGAGGCGATTTTTCAGGGACCACTGTCATAATGGCGCCGCCGGCGATTATAGTATCTCCGCTCTTCACCGCGACATTTGTTACGACCCCATCCCGCGGCGACACAATAGAGCTCCGTTCTTGAACATAACTCTCGTTCAGTGCGCGAGTTAGTTCACCACGCTTCCTTTCGAGCTCATTCTTAAGCTTTCTAGTATCTGCTCCCTGCCTGTTCAACTGGAATGCCATCTCTGACCGCGCTCGCATCAGTGATGAACTCTGTGCCACTTGCTGAGCAATCCTCGCCTGGGCCTGTAGCACTGAAGATCTCTGCGCCACTACCTGTGCACCGGATACATACCCACCGTCGAGGATCGATTCATATTTCGACAGCAGCTCCTTCTGTGAATCTAGATCGGCACGGTAGGCGCCAAGCTGCTGGTTTGCCGCAGCAATCTCCGATGTCAGCATAGCCATCCTTTCCATGAGACTTTGCCTTTCTTCCCGTGCGACTTCATTCACGCCGGAAGCCTCCTCCCATAGTCCCAAAATCTCAGACTTAATCCGCGTCTGATCTGATTCAGAAATAGGACCAGCTTTTTCCGATCTAAGATCGCTTGATACTTCAGCCAGAAGTTGGCCGGCACGAATCACATCTCCCTCGCGAACATACAGTTGAACCACCTCCCCAGCGGATCTAGCCTTCACTCGAGCCATGCCTTCTTGCGGGACCAGCACTCCCTTGGCGGTCTCGCGTCGGCTATAGCTCCCAAACACCATCCAAGAAGCCAACGCCATCATTGTCAGTACGGCAAATCCAGCCCACACTGCATGACTAATTGGTGCGCCAACTCGTATTTCCCCAAGAACGGAGCGCCCAGGCCTCTGTTTGGCTCTCATTCTGAAAAGCTCACTCACCACCGACTCTCCATGTAGTTAGTTCGCTCGGATAAAGGCGCCACCGTGCCGGTGGCGCCCAGATTGCAAGCTACGGGCAAACGTCCGTATAGTTGCAGTTATAGGAGATGCAGGTGCCGTCACTATCGCAGACGTTACTCACGCAACCGTCGCTGTCGCAGCCAAAGCTGCCACACCAGTCACTCGTGCAATCGCCACTCGCGCACCAGTCACTTGGATTATCACAGCGGCGGCTCGTGGTCCCAATGCCACCGCTCACCAGCGATACTTCATCATTTGTCAGGATCGTGACTGTACGATTTTTTAGCTTGAGCATCTTGCTATTCCTTGTGCTTGATAGTAGGGGCTACTTCAGTTCCAATGCATTTATCTATTCTATGCTCACCTCCATTCATTGGTTAACCCAAAATTCCGAGTACAGCCATCCAAGGCCGAACTGCGCCCCTCCCCCGAACAGCACGATTCGCAAGCGCAATACCAGCAGCGCCCTCAAGCAATGAACGCCTTACGACTGAGATTCCGTTGTATTCACTTGAGAATGCGGGACCCGACATTTCCAATGAAACCGCCCTCACATCTAGATCACGCGAGAGACTTAGCAAATGCCTGGAAATTTTTGTGGGAAGGTGGGCTGATCTCGATAGGATATTCGTTATAAGGGCGGCTCCAGCAAACCCGTGACAGAGCGAAGCGTCCTTTATTCCATGCTGTCCGGAATTAAATTGCGAGACAATGCCATTTGCGAGAAAATAGATCCTCTCAGTCCATGGTTCTTCCAAACGACATAATTGCTCGAAGAGTAAGCTGAGACCTAATCCGCCATAGCACCAAGCGAGTCTAGATGGCTGCGTTCCACCGATGAAGGAAGGGAATCCTACGGCGCCTGAGTCGAGTTCAATGGAGTGACTCCATATCCGCTCCGCTGCTGCCTTTACAACGTTCTTCTCCGCATGAGAAAGGTCGGCCGCGTATGCCCCGACTGCAACCAAAAGCAACCCTGGTACACCATGCGCAATACCAAGATCCAGTGCTTTCTTCGATGCCGGGACGTTCGGGCTCTGGCACCAGGACGACAGGTGCTCAAAGACTTTTTTGCGAAGAGCCCATTTCAGATAGTCCGAGCCGCCATATGTCGCACGACAGGACGCGTACGCGAGCACACCGGCGAGGCCATTTACAAGATCGAGATCCGGATTCCTCACGACTGAATATTGTTCATGAAGAACTTCGTCAAGATCACTCATTAATTCTGTGGCATGTTGCGGCAGTGCTCCTTGGGGAGCAAGCTGAGTAGCCAGGGCGAAGCCGGTTACGCCTCTATATAGGGACGAATTCAAGGAGCAGGAATCGAGCAGCTCGAGTGTCGCATTAAAATATGCACTGGATGAGTTAAGTCTTGAGGGTAACCTTGAGTCGATATGCTCGTCCGATACGCATAGCAACGAGAGAGGCAATCCATGCCCAAGTGAGTGGGACATCGCCCCCGAAAACTCCAACTCACTAGAGGAGCACAGTCTCGAAAGCAGATCATCTTTCGATGGTTTGGAACTTTTGCAGATGGTGCTTGCCGGAGCTTGAACTTCAGCATTGCCAGGGCGAATTATGGGGCTGGAAGACGCTGCAATGATCTCAAGCATTTCTGAAAAATAGTCGATCAGCGAGACCCAATTTCCATTTCTTTCGGCATCCCTTAGCCTTATTTCATAAGAACCTTTTGCCATTGCGTTGATTATCGATAGAGGAAGGAATAGCTCATCATCAACATGCGCTGCGTTAAGGCGGCAGTTGAACAGAGCTCGCGCCACCCTTCCATTGCCATCCCTGAAGGGATGGATATTTAGAAATACTGCCTGCGCAAATATTGCGCCACCGAGGACTCCGAAACTCTTAGCACTGAGCCCTGCCCTGAGCTGATCAAGGCGATGCTCGATGAGATTGGGCTCGGAAAAAGAGATCAACCTGTCGTCTGGACCGACTATACCGACCTCATGCTTGCGCAGCTGCACGTGCTCATTAACGGCTTGCGAGGCAATATCGCTGAGCCATTGGACGAAGTTGTTGTGTGAGGATATAGCCGAAGTGTACCCTGTTGATGCTCTTTTATAGAGATTGAAGGCGTCAGATTGCTTACACACCCTTCTTGATGCCACGCTTCTTCGAAAGGCATCGCTCGCGTGATCGGCAGGATGCGATAGCCGAGGGGACATGATTTGCCAGAGCTCCTCAGAGCCGACCAGGCTCCTCAGACCGATGTCATTTTTTATCAGCTTTCGAAGCCTCTGCGCGTCTGAGTCAAGCCTGTACAAGCGCCTCATGCAGACATCAGGAAGCTCTCCGGCTCCAGGAAAATCTAAGGAAATAGCGCGATTAAGATCAGCCATTGGCCTTAATTCCAGTCCGATCGATCGCAGCGAAGCAATATCAATCCACTTGGTTCCGTATCATCGCCTTGCTTGCGTTGAGTGTAGAGCAGGGCAAAGTACATCCCAATCTTCAGAACGTCCGAACTATCGATATCAATCGGTATCATGCGCAAATCCAAGCCATGTATTGATTGATTCTTGGCCCACTCTGCGATCGCCGCGGGCCGAAGGAATTCTGATTGATAGAAAACTATACAATCCAGATCCGCGGGTGCTTTCTGTATGTGACAAAAGCTGCCGCCGATCAATACGCTATCTGCGTGAACGCCAATTCTGTCCAACTTGATTAGCGCCGACCCCAAGGATTCGATTAGTTCTTTTCTAGTGTCGTCCAATTCTAAGGAAGTTAGATCAGCCCATGTTGCCATGTAAGGGGATGAACTCTCCGGGCCGCTTCTATCTATAGGTCGGGTGAATTGCGGGAGGCCCAGCATCCATGCATGTCTCAGTTGCATTTTTTCGTCCTCGGAATGGTCTAATCAATAAGGTCAAGGATGGCCAATGAAGTAGTTTCAACCGCAGTTTCGCCCATTATTCGAAAGAGTCCCTTGTTTGAGAGTTATTTGCATGGCTTTGACCATCCTGCGGGTGTGATTATCCCCATGCGTTTCTAGCAGTTGGCAGTTGGCGTAAATTGAGAACGGTCGTTTCATGCGGAATCACATTCGGCCTACTCAATCGCGTGAACAGACGCATCGAAGCGATTTCGTGCAGTGCCCCTTCCATGCCAGGCTCGCTCAAGGCATACCGCTGCGGTAGATGGATGCGAAGCATCGTCTCCAGCGGGCAAGCCTGACGCCCGCGCACGCCCAACGTCGGTTAATGCGGCTCAACCATCGCCAGCAGCGGCTTCCACACTACTACCTGCTCCATCCCCGCCAGATAGATCTCGCGGCGGTTTCGTTTGCGCTTGCCGAGACCATCGGCATCACCCAATGTCAGTTCATGGCAGGCTCTCATCACGGGTCATCATTGCCCCAGAACTTCTTCGGTACGGCACTACATTACAAAGAATTTAATGCGGTGCTTCCTTTTAGAACGTTGTTGGGTGCAGGTACCCCTACGCCCCCATCAACTAAAGTTCAGTGAATATTCACGATCACCAAAATAACTGCGTGGTGTCGGTAGCCTGACGTTTGATCAATCAATACGTGATGGCGCATCTGGGCAAGTAGAGCCCGTTCTACGAACACCGGTTGGCAGCGCAGAGGGGACCAGAACGTCAGTGGGCCGGTGTCATGACTGAACCGCCCGGCTTTCGCGGAGGCTCAACACTCTGAGAGGATTGGGCCATGAGCAAGTCGAACAAGTTCTCGCCTGAGTCGCGCGCGCGGCGAGGATGGTGCAGAAGCAGCGTGGCGAGTACCCGTCGCTGTGGGTGTAATGACCCACTGAAATCCTGCTCAGGTGTTACTTTCCCCGAAGGAGACACCGATGAGCGAAGTGATGGAAGAAGAGATCAAGCGTTGGACGGCCCGGCGCAAGTCGGTGCTGGTTCTTCAGATCATCCAGGGCAAGACGACGGTAGCGGCGGCCAGTCGCCAGTTCGACCTGACTCCAGCCGAGATCGAGAGCTGGGTCGAAGACGGTAAGCGCGGCATGGAGAACGCCCTGGCAGGTGCGCAAGCGCGCACTTGGGCATCTGCCGAGGATCGAGGCGAAGGTGTCTTGTGCCGAACATCCTGACCAGCGCTGGGCCACGGATCTGTGCCGTGTGTGGGGTGGCAAGGATGGCTGGCTCAGCCTGGCACTGGTGATCGACTGCAGCACGCGACAGCTGCTCGGCTGGCACCTGTCCCGCACCGGGAAGGCTAGCACTGCATCAGCCGCGCTGGAGCAGGCGCTGCTCACCCGCTTTGGCACGCTGGGGCGCGTGCCTGAGGCATTTTTGTTGCGCTCGGATAATGGCTTGGACTTCACCAGTCATGATTACACGCGCCTGTTGCGCAGCTACGGCCTGAAGCAGGAATTCATCACGCCGCACTGCCCGCAACAGAACGGGATGGTGGAACGGGTCATCCGGACGCTGAAGGAACAATGCGTGCATCGACACCGGTTCGAGAGCGAGGTCCACGCCATGCGAGTGATCGCTGAGCCTGCGCGAGTGGAGCGGCATCGGCCTGGTGGTGGCCGGGGTGATCGCGCTGGCGACGAAGAAGTAGCGGGATTCAACCCATCACACGGAAGTGCAGGATGCAGGGCGAAGCACACGGTAGAGTCGACTCTACCGTCTCCCTCTACCGCCTGAGGTGGCCTGGCCAAGCGCGGCGGCCATTGCCGCAAGTCTGCCGACCGTGTTGAGGTTGCGGGCGGTGCCTTGCTGGGCATAGGGAATCCGCAGGCGTGAGTCGGCCATGCCGTCGCCATAGTGGACGAAGATCTCGCGTGTACCCAGCACCAGCTGCTCATCGCGCAGGCCGGTCACCCCGGTCAAGGGATCCGTGGGCAGTGCCTCATCCACGAACAGCGCGACCACACGATTGCCGGCGGCGTGCGGGAACGGATTGCCGGCGGCAACCGCCGCGATCTCGGCTGCCGAGCGCACCAGCACACCAACCGGTTTTCCGGCATAGGCCTGCAGCCGTTGGCCAAGGGCTTTCCGCACGCCGGCTTCGTCAAGTCCGCTGCGGAACACCACGTTGCCGCTGGCGATATAGGTGCGGACGTCGGTGAAGCCTGCGTCCTCGCACATCGCCACCAGTTCAACCATCGGCAGCTTGCCGGTGCCGCCGACGTTGACTGCGCGTAGCAGCGCGACATGCACGCTCATGGGGTGCCCGCCTGCAAGCGGTCGTACATGCGCACCAGGTCGACCAGCGTACGCGCGCCCATCTTGCGCATCACCTGTGCGCGGCGCACCTTCACGGTGATCTCGCTCACCCCGAGGTCGCCGGCGATCTGCTTGTTGAGGCGGCCGCGCACCACGCCGTCGACCACCTCGCGTTCGCCGGGGTTGAGGGTGTTCCAGCGCTGCTGCAGGGCGTCCAGTGCCTCGCCGTCACGGCGGCGCTGGCGGTCGATGTCGATTCCCTTGTGGATTGCATCCAGCAGCTCCTGGTCACGGAACGGCTTGGTCAGGAACTCGATGGCACCGTCCTTGATCGCGTTGACACCCATCGCGATGTCGCCGTGGCCGGTGATGAACACCACCGGCAGCTGCAGGCCGTGGCTGCCCATCGTGCGATGGAACTCCAGCCCACTCTGGCCGGGCATGCGCACATCCAGCACCAGGCAGGCCGGTGCATCTTCCAGTTCGTGCTCGAGGAATGCCTGGGTGGAGGCGAAGGCCCGTACCTGCAGGCCCATCGAGGCGAGCAGGTCTTCCAGCGCGGCGCGCACCGACGGATCGTCGTCGATCACATAGACGATGGGCGCTGGATCGGCGGCGGGTGCAGCGGGCTTACGCATGAGGAAGTTCCGTGGCGATGGGCAGGTCAAACACAAAGCAGGCACCCCCGCCGCTGGGGCGCTCGGCTCGGATCCTGCCTTCGTTGGCCTCGATCATCGAACGGCTCAGGCTGAGACCGAGCCCCAGCCCGTGTGATTTGGTGGTCCAGAAGGCATCGAACACGCGCTCAGGATGGTCGATTGGCAGGCCGACACCGCGGTCGCGCACGCTGAGGCTGATCCGCTGTCCGTCGCGTTGGGTCAACAGGGACAGGCGTCGATCAGCGGCGGGCACGGCCTCCATTGCGTCCACCGCATTGAGGATCAGGTTGCCGATCACCTGCTGCACCTGCACGCGATCGGCCTGTACCAGCGGCAGGTCGGCATCGAGCAGCAGGGCCACGGCCACGCCGTGCTGGTCCAGCTCGCTGCGCGACAGCGCCAGCATTTCCTCCACCGCCTGGTTCAGGTCGAAGGCGCGTCGTTCCGGTGCCGCACCCTGGGTCAGGCCGCGAATGCGGGCGATCACGTCACCGGCGCGATGTGCATCGTCCAGGATGCGGGACACGGTCTGCCGGGCCTTGTCGACGTTCGGTGGGTCCTGTGCCAGCCAGCGCTGGCAGGCCTCGGCGCTGCTGGCAATGGCCGCCAGCGGCTGGTTGACTTCATGTGCGATGGAGGTGGTCAGCTCGCCCACGGTCGACGCGCGCGCCACCCGCAGCAACCGGCCCTGCGCTTCCTGCACTGCGGCCTTGGCCGCTTCCATCTTCAACGCGAGGTAGGTGGTGATGCCGATCACCAGCATGCCGATCACCGAATTGACGAGGCCGATGCGATAGGTGCCGAAGCGGGTGAGGAAGAAGCTCAGGGCGGTGAGTGCGATGCAGGCGATGGCCAGGCTGATCAGCCCGCGCGCACTCAGCACTCGTGATGCGGCGAGGATGACCGCTGCATAGAAGCAGGCCGCAGCCACGGCGTAGTCGGTGACGGTATCGACCAGAAAGATCGCCGCCATCACGACGATCAGGGCCAGCAGCACCAGCGGGCGGCGGGGCGACAGCGATGGCATCGGGACGTCTCCCTGGCGTGGGGGGGAAGGATAGCAAAGCCGCCTTGGGTGGATGCGGGCACCCACCAAAGCGATGCCCGGTAGTGCCGGCCGCTGGCCGGCATCTCCAGGATTGTGCCGACCAAGGTCGGCACCTACCAAAGTGGTAGACGGTGTTGCCGGCCAGCGGCCGGCACTAGCGAGCGGCTACTCCTCCAGGCTGGCGTTCCAGAACCCCTGCAACACGCCGGGGGTGGTCGCCAGCGTGGCCAGTACCGCATCCAGTTCGCCGGCATCGACCGTGGTGGCGTACAGCACCGCTTCTATCTCCACGTCGCGCTCGCCGAACGGGCGCTGGTCCACGGCGCGTACCGGGTAGTGCGCCTGTTCCAGCAGCAGCAACAGCTGGTCCAGCACCTCGGCCTGCTGCTCACGTTGGCAGACCACGTTGATCGCATAGGTCGCCTCGCTGAACGCCTCCGGCAACGGCTGCCGCTGGATGCGGTTCACCACCGGCCGCAGCAGGGTGTTGGCGGCCAGCACGAACACGGCCGCCAGTACCGCTTCGGGCAGCAGCTTGATACCCGCACAGGCGCCAACCGCCGCCGAGCCCCAGAGGGTGGCCGCGGTGTTCAGGCCGGACACCTGCGCGCCGTCCTTCATGATCGCGCCGGCGCCGAGGAAGCCGACACCGGAGATCACATAGGCCACCACATGCAGCGGTGAGGGCGGGCCGCCGTACAGGTCGTGGAAGCGCACGGCCAGGTCCACGAACACCGCCGCACCCACCGCCACCAGTGTATTGGTGCGCAGACCGGCGGTGCGTTGGCGCAGCTGTCGCTCCAGGCCGATGACGGTGCCAAGCACGAAGGCCACCGAGAGGCTGATCAACGAGCTCAGGGTCGCGCCGGCGTTGAACGCCGGCAGGTTCGGATTGATGTCCATTGTGGTTCTCCCTGGACAAGGCGGCGGGCGCTTACTGCCAACCGTAGCGACGGATGTAGAACTTCTTCAGTGCCGTGGTCAGTACCGCATAGCCGAACAGGATCGCCACCAGAAACGGCCAGTAGCCGGTCGGCAGGGCCTGCAGCTTGAAGTAGCCGGCCAATGGGCTCATCGGCAGGGCCACGCCGATGGCCATGATCAGGCCGGTCATCACCAGCAGCGGCGGCGCGGCGATGCTCTGCAAGAACGGCACCTTCGGTGTACGGATCATGTGCACGATCAGCGTCTGGGTCAGCAGGCCGACCACGAACCAGCCGGACTGGAACAGGCCCTGGTCGGCCGGTGTGCGCGCATCGAACACGTACCACATCAGGGCAAAGCAGCTCAGGTCGAAGATCGAGCTGATCGGCCCGAAGAACACCATGAAGCGGCCAATGTCTGCCGGGTTCCACTTCAGCGGCTTGCGCACCAGCTCCTCGTCCACGTTGTCGAACGGAATGGCGATCTGCGAGATGTCGTACAGCAGGTTCTGTACCAGCAGCTGCAGTGGCAGCATCGGCAGGAACGGCAGGAAGGCCGAGGCCACCAGCACCGAGAACACGTTGCCGAAGTTGGAGCTGGCAGTCATGCGGATGTACTTCAGCATGTTGTTGAAGGTGCGCCGGCCCTGGATCACACCTTCCTCCAGCACCATCAGGTTCTTTTCCAGCAGGATGATGTCGGCCGCCTCCTTGGCGATGTCCACCGCACTGTCCACGCTGATGCCGATGTCCGCCGCACGCAGCGCCGGTGCATCGTTGATGCCATCGCCGAGGAAACCGACCACCTTGCCCTGCGCACGCAGCTCGCGCACCAGGCGCTCCTTGTGCAGCGGGGTCAGGCGAGCGAACACGCGGTGGTGGTGCAACGCCCGCGACAGCGCGCCGTCATCCATGCGCTCGATCTGCGGACCGGTCAGAATGGTGTCTGCCTCCAGCCCGACCTGCGCGCAGACGCGGGCGGTCACCAGTTCGTTGTCACCGGTGAATACCTTCACCTCCACGCCATGCGCGGCCAGCGCCTGCAATGCCTGCGCGGCCGACTCCTTGGGCGGATCGAGGAAGGCCACGTAGCCGACCAGGGTCAGTCCGCATTCGTCGGCCTGCGAATACACGGTCTGGCTGGCAGCAGTTTCCTTCATCGCCACTGCCACCACACGCAGGCCCTGTTCGTTCAGTTCCTCGGTGGTCTGCCGCACGCGTGCCAGGCGCTGCTCATCCAACGCCTTGTCCTCGCCGTTCTCGCGCACCGTGCTGCATACCGCCAGCATCTCTTCCACCGCACCCTTGCAGATCAGCTCGTGGTGGTCCTCTCGTTCGGACACCACCACCGACATGCGGCGGCGCACGAAGTCGAACGGAATCTCATCCACCTTGTGGTAGTCCTGTGACAGCCGCAGCGAACTCTGCAGCTCAACATGCTCCAGCACCGCGCGGTCGAGCAGGTTGATCAGGCCGGTCTGGAAATGGCTGTTGAGGTAGGCGAACTTCAGCACATCCTCCGAATCGTGACCGAACACGTCGGTGTGCCGTTCCAGCGCGATCTTGTCCTGGGTGAGGGTGCCGGTCTTGTCGGTGCACAGCACTTCCATCGCGCCGAAGTTCTGGATCGCATCCAGGCGCTTGACGATCACCTTGCGCCGCGACAGCAGCACCGCACCCTTGGCCAGGGTGGAGGTGACAATCATTGGCAGCATTTCCGGGGTCAGGCCCACCGCCACCGACAGCGCGAACAGGAACGCCTCGGTCCAATCGCCCTTGGTCCAGCCGTTGATCAGCAGCACGAATGGCACCATCACCAGCGCGAAGCGGATCAGCAGCCAGCTGACACTGTTGACGCCGGCCTGGAACGCAGTCGGTGCGCGGTCGGTGGCGGTGCTGCGCTGGGCCAGGGTGCCGAAGTAGGTACGGTTGCCGGTGGCCAGCACCACGGCGGTGGCGGTACCGGAGACCACATTGGTGCCCATGAACAGCAGGTTGTGCTGCTCCAGCAGGCCGGCCAGGCCATCGCCCGGGTGCGCGAACTTCTCCACCGGCAGCGACTCGCCGGTCATCGCTGCCTGCGCCACGAACAGATCCTTGGCGGTCAACACGCGGCAGTCGGCCGGAATCATATCACCAGCCGACAGCACGATGTGATCACCGGGCACCAGCTCACGGATCGGCAGGTCCAGCAACCGTGCCGGGCGACGGCTGTGCAGGTGCGCACCGAAGTACTGGTCGGCAACGTCCGCCGCCTCGGTGCCTGGATTGCGGCGCAGCACGCGTGCGGTGTTGCCGACCAGCGCCTTCAACCGCTCGGCGGCACGGTTGGAGCGGCCTTCCTGCACGAAGCGGATCAGCGTGGACAGCAGCACCATCGCACCGATCACCACGGTGGCCTTGATGTCCTCGGCCAGCCAGGACACCGCCGCCAGCACGGTCAGCAGCAGGTTGAACGGATTGCGGTAGCACTGCCACAGATGGCGCCACCACGGGAGCGGCTTTTCGTGATCGACCTCGTTGGGTCCGAGCGTGGCCAGCCGCTCCTCGGCCTCGTGTGGGCTGAGGCCATCGACGTGCGAGTCGAGCGCGGCAAGCAGGCGCGGCTCGTCCAGCTGCGACAGGGTGACCAGGCCGGTGGTGAGCGAGAAAGGTGCGGCTTCGGCGCTGCCCGGGCCGAAGCCGGCTTCGGGCATGGCGCGACGGCCGAACAGGTTGCCTGCGCGACGGCTGCGCAGGAAGGCATTGAACCAGGCGTTGAGCAGGCTCATGGGAACTCCTTGAATGTCAGAGCCGGCCGCGGCCGGAATACGAACGGAATGGATGCAACGGATCAGGCGTGGCGCATCGCCAGTACCGCCGGTGACCACGGCTGCATATGCAGGCGCTGGCTGCCACCGATGCACAGCGGCTTCATCGCATCGCGAAGGGGGTAGGGCAGATGGCGCAGCACGTTGATGCGCTCGCTGATCGGCAGCAGCGACAGTGCGTCGGCGACCACGCGCGGCGAACCGAGCGACAGCGAACGGGCAAACGTGACCGGGCCGTGCTGCAGCAGCTGGCTGCGCAGGGCGGCAACATCGCGCTCGCCTATCAGGCGGCGCAGGGTGATGTAGAGGATCTTGTAGGACATGGGGGCGATCTCCAGGCAAGCGGCGCCTGACGATCCCCCGTCACTCAGGCAGGCAGGGACCGGCGGACAGGCGCCAGGAACAGGCAACAGGCAGGCATACGGGGCGCGGGGCGCCCGGCAGGGTCGGGGTCCATCTGCGTCTCCATGAAGGGAGGGAGCCAGCCAGGGTTGTCCTGGCCAGTGGCGCTATTGTCCGCCCCTGAATGGGGTAGTCCTAGAGGCTCGTGGGTTAGCCCGGCTATACCTTGGTATAGCCGGGCAAGCATCGCGCCAATCGATGGCGCATCAAGGGATCAATGCGCGGTGCTGGTCTGCTTGCACACGTCGTACTCGCCGCGGCTCAACGTCTTGTTGCGATCGGTATCGCAGGCGTGCAATCGTTCGGCCCAGTCTGGCGCCACCGCATCCACTTCGGCCAGGGTGACGATGCCGTCCTTGTCCTTGTCCAGCGATTCATAGGCAGGGATGAGCTTCACTTCGGTTACGTCCTCGGCCGCGGTGGCCTTGCTGGCTTCCTGGGTCTTGGAACACGCACCGAGAAGCAGGCCCGCGCAAAGTACGAGAGCGACGGGGAGATAGCGAACACCGGTCATGGCAGGCTCCAGAAGTAGGGAGGTAGGCCAGGGTTGTCCGTGGCCACGGCCGGATCATCGGCGCCTGCCTGTAAGCGAGCTGCGAAGAATCCGCCTGCCTGGCCGGTGGCGGTGGGCCGCCATTCACCGGGCTGCCGTGATCGACGGCGCAGAGGCGGCTGCGCGGAGACGGCTGGGTAGAGTCGACTGTTAGTCGACTGCACTTGGCAGGAAACCGAGATCCCACGCTGCGCGCGAGTGCCGACTAACAATCGACTCTAACGGGTAGGCATCAGTACCGGTCGGCGAACGCATCCGTGGCGCGCACCAGCGCATCGACCGTCGCCGGCTCGTTCGCGCTATGTCCCGAGGTCACCATCTCCAGCTTTGCCTCCGGCCAGGCCTTGGCCAGGTCCCAGGCGCTGCGCGGCGGGCAGATAATGTCGTAGCGGCCCTGCACGATCACGCCGGGCAGATGGCGGATGCGATCGATGTCGCGCAGAAGCTGGTCGGGTTTCAGGAAGATGCCATTGCGGAAGTAGTGCGCTTCGATGCGGGCCTTGGCCAGCGTGTCCAGCGGGTCGTCCGTAGAAACAGCATCCACGTCGTGCTGCAGGGTAGCGGCGTTGTCCTCCCAACCCAGCCAGGCCTGCGCGGCTGCGATGCGGGTGGCCTCATCGGCGCTGTCCATGCGCGTCCAGTAGGCCGCAATCATGTCGCCACGCTCGCCTTCTGGAATGTAGGCCTCGTAGCGATCCCAGCGCTCCGGGAAGATCCAGCGCGCACCACCGTTGGTTTCCGCGAACCAGCGGTTCTCCATCTCGCGGCCAAGGAATACGCCACGCAGGATCAGGCCGGTGGCACGCTCGGGATGTGCCTGCGCGTAGGCCAGCGACAGGGTCGAGCCCCAGGAACCGCCATAGACCAGCCAACGCTCGATGCCGAGGTGCTCGCGCACCTTCTCGATGTCGGCCACCAGTTCCTGCGTGGTGTTGTCGCGCAGCTCGCCGAACGGCGTGGAGCGACCGCTGCCGCGCTGGTCGATCAGCACGATGCGGTAGCGCGCCGGGTCGAAGAAACGGCGATGGGTGGGCGAAATACCCGCACCCGGTCCGCCATGCAGGTACACCACCGGAATGCCCTCCGGCGTGCCGCACTCTTCGATGTGCAGCGTGTGCAGATCGCTTACCGGCAGAGTGAACTCGCGGTACGGCTCGATGGTTGGGTACAGAGTGCGCATGGCGGGTGTCTCACAAGCAGGAGCGGCCAGCATAGCGCCTCGCGCCGACCGAGGCAGGGGGTGTTGCTTGCGGGACGCTGGAAATGGGCTTGCCGATGCGCATAAGCTTCTGGGATGCACGCGACCACGACAAGGACGTCCACGTTCAGCATCAGCCTCGGCAGTGGCGCCCGCGAGCTGCTGAAGTGGATCGCATTGCTGGCCATGACCGGCGACCACGTGGCCAAGGTGGTGTTCGGTGGCTACGTGCCGGTGGTCACTGAACTGGGGCGCATCGCCTTTCCGCTGTTCGCACTGGTGATGGCCTGCAACCTGGCCCAACCGGGCGCCGACCTTCGCAAGTCGATGCGTCGCCTAGCCCTGTGGGGCGTCATCGCCCAACCGCTGCATGCCTTGGTCTTTGGCTCCTGGCTGCCGCTCAACATCCTACTCACGTTCGCCCTGGCTGCCGTGGCGGTGCACGCGCTGGCCAACAACCGGCCCCTGTTGCTGTTGTTGGCGGCGGGTGTACTGCCGATGCTGGTGGACTACCAGTGGGCCGGAGTCGGCAGTGTCCTGCTGGCCTGGATCGCGTTCCGCCATCGCGCGTGGTGGACGCTGCTGATTGCCTTGGCGGCGGTGTGCTGGGCCAACCGGAACGGCTGGGCCGTGCTGGCAGTTCCCGTGGTGCTGCTGGCCGCACGGGTGCAGTGGCAACTGCCACGCTGGCGCTGGATGTTCTATGGGTACTACGTGGGGCATCTGCTGGTACTGGCGGTGGTGGCGCGCGTGCTTTCTTGATCAATGCATGGGTGGTCGTGCCTTGTGTCGGTAGATCCACGCCATACGTGGATGCTTCTGGCGGATTGCCTGGCATTCTGTAGCAACTGTCTTGTCAGGCGGAGGCCATCTGGGCCTCCGCATCCCTTTTGCGGGCGTTGAGGATCACCAGCAT